>NZ_JBEOVA010000056.1:0-35478 GCF_040295225.1 Streptomyces sp. NPDC002896
GGGGGGTGGGGGTGTGCGGGCCCCCCGGCCCGCCCGGGGGGGGGGGGGGGGGGGGGGGGGTGGGGGGGGGGGGGGGCCCCCCGGCCGGCCCCCCCCCCCCCCCCGACCCCACGGTCACGACGTCACCCGGGCCAGTGCGCAGGCGCGGGCCAGGCGGGGTCATGCGCGCACCTAGGCCACGGCGGCCGGAGCGCTCACGGCCTGTCTGTGCGCGCCGCGAACCGGCGCGCCACGTCGGCCACGTCGTGGCGCCGACGCAACTTCGCCTGCGCCTCCAGCGCGAGGGCGTGGGCGAGGCTGTTGTCCTCACCGGCCGCGAGGAGTCCGAGCGTCTCCGCGACTGCCCCGGGATGGGCGGCCCGTATCAGATCGGCGATCTCGCGCGCCCGGTCGAGCAGACAGTCGTGCGGTACGACTTCCGTCACCAGGCCTGCCACCAACGCCTGTCCGGCGTCGATCGGCTCGCCCGTCAGCATCATCCGGCGCGCGAGACGTGTGCCGACCGCTCGCGGCAGCAGAGCGCTCATCCCCCAGCCCGCGGTCAGTCCGATGGCGGCGTGGGTGTCGGCGAACCGGGCCCGCTCGGAGGCGATGAGGAATGAGCACGACAACGCCAGCTCCAACGCTCCCGTGTAGCAGAGGCCGTTGATCACCCCGAGCACCGGTGTGCCGGACGCCCGCACCACCTCGGCGGGGTCCGTGCGCGCTCCACGAGGGGAGCCAGTGCCGTTGCCCAGCGCCTCCTTGAGGTCGATTCCGGCCGAGAACGCCGGATCAGTGCCCGTGAGGACGACCAGCCGGGTCTCCGTGTCGGCGTCGGCGGCCCGGACCGCCTCGATGAGCCCGCGTCGCATCGCGATCGTCAGCGCGTTGCGGGCTCGCGGCCGGGCGAACGTCAGCCACAGCACGCCGTCCGTCCAACGGCACTCCAGTCCCTCAGCGCCGGCCTCGATCACCGTCGTTCACACCGTCAGGACCATGGCCGAGCCCATGCCACCGCCCGCGCACATGGCCGCGACAGCGGTCCCGCCGCCTCGGCGGCGCAGCTCGTGCGCGAGGGTCACGACCATGCGCGTGCCGGTGGTCGCGATCGGGTGACCGAGGCTGCACCCGCTGCCGAACGGGTTGACCCGCTCCGGGTCGAGGCCCATCTCGCGGGTGGTGGCGACGGCCACCGCGGCGAAGGCCTCGTTGACCTCGAACAGGTCGACGTCCTCGACGCCGAGCCCGGCGCGGTCGAGGGCCTTGCGGATCGCGGCGATCGGCGCGAGCCCCGTCTCGACAGGGTCGACTCCCACGCTCGCCCAGGCGCGTACGGTCGCGATGGGGGTGAGTCCATGCGCGGCGGCCAGGTCCGAACCGGCGACGACGACCGCGGCCGCGCCGTCGTTGACACCGCTGGAGTTGCCGGCCGTGATGGAGAAACCCTCGATCTCGGGGTGCAGCACCTTCAGCGCGGCCAGCTTCTCCGCGCTGGTGTCGCGCCGCGGATGCTCGTCGGTGTCGAAGACCGAGGCCACTCCGTCCCGGCCGGTGACCTTGACGGGCACGATCTCGTCGCCGAACCGGCCCTCGTCGATGGCCCGTACGGCCCGCTCGTGGGAACGCAGCGCCCAGGCGTCCATCTCTGCACGAGTGAGGCCGGCCAGCCGGGCCGTGTTCCAGCCGACGAGGACGCCCATGTCGTCGTTGGGTGCCTCGGGGGTCGGGACATGGGTCGGCGCCATCCAGGGGTCCTGCCAGTCGTCGGTGCCCGGAACCCGTCGCCGGGACACCGGCGCAGTCGACGACGAATGCGTCCCGCCCGCGATCACCGCCAGGTCCATCCCGGCCCGCACGCTCGCGGCGGCGGTCGCCACGCTCGCGAGTCCGGAGGCGCAGTGCCGGTTGTGCGCCAGGCCGGGGACGTGCGTCAGCCCCGCCTGCAGCGCCGCGTACCGGGCGATGTCCCCGCCTCCGGCGAGGGATTCACCGAGGACGACGTCGTCGATCGTCTCGGGGGGCAGTCCACTGCGCTGCACGGCCTCGCGGACGACGACCGTGGCGAGTTCGAAGGCGTCGGTGTCCCGCAGGGTACCTCGGCGGGCGGTTCCGATCGCGGTTCGGCACGCGGAGAGAAGAACGGCATCAACCATGAAATTCAGAGTACTTAAATAAGGGAACGACCGACAGACCATCCGCCAGATCGTGCAAGCATCTCGACCATGTCAAGAAAAAAGGATACCTTGTTCTGGTGAACTTCGAGCTCAGCAAGGAGCAGGACATGCTCCGCGAGGCCTCGCGCGACCTGCTGTCGGACCAGGCCCCGATCGAGCACGTACGGGCGTGGACGGATCGCGACGAGGATGTCGATCCCGAGGTGTGGAGGTTGACGGCCGACCTCGGCTGGCCCGGTCTGGGCCTGCCCGAGGAGTACGGCGGCGCCGACCAGGGCCTCGTGGAACTCGCGCTCGTCGCCGAGGAGATCGGGCGTGCACTCGGGCGGGGTCCCTTCGCGCCCACCGCCATCGTCGGACGGGCACTCGCCGCCGCGGGGTCGCCCGAGCTGCGGGCCGAAGTGCTGCCCGCGCTCGCCACGGGATCGGGCTGGGCCACCTGGGCCTTCGCCGAACCCCACGCCCCGTGGTCCCTCGACGGCGTCCACGCCACCACCCAGACCGAGGGGGACGCGATCGTCCTCGACGGGGTCAAGACGGCGGTGCAGGACGCGGGCGGTGCCCGCTGGCTGCTCGTCACCGCACGCCACGACGGGGCCCCGGCGTCGTTCCTCGTCGACCGGACGGCCCCCGGTGTCACCGTCCGCCGGCAGCGAGGGCTGGACCTGACCCGCTCGTTCTACGAGATCCGGTTCGAGGGCGTGCGCGTCCCGCACGCGCGCCGCCTCGCCGGCGGGCCCGAGGAGATCCAGAGGCTGCTCGACGAGGCGTCGGTGCTGCGGTGCGCCGACGCCCTCGGGGTGATGGAGCGCATGCTGGAGCTCACGGTCGAACACACCAAGTCCCGTGTGCAGTTCGGACGGCCGATCGGAACGTTCCAGGCAGTCAAGCACGCGTGCGCCGACATGGCAGTGCTGGTGCACGGCACCCGGGCCGCCACCTCCTATGCGGCGATGGCCGCCGACGCGGGCGCCGCCGACGCCGGCCGGGCGGCCTGCGCCGCTGCCTCGTATGTCGCGGCCGGGGCCGGCGAGGTCGCTGCCCAGGCACTCCAGTTGCACGGCGGCATCGGCTTCACCTGGGAACACGACCTCCACCTCCATCTGCGCCGCGCCCGGGCCGACAGCGTGCTGTACGGCGACGCCGCGGTGCACCGCGACCGGCTGTGCACCCTTCTGCGGCGGTCTCCCGCGTCCGCCTGAGCGAACGATCCGAAAGGTTCCCGATGGAGATCAAGGGCAAGAAGGCCGTGGTGTTCGGCGGCGCCTCCGGCATGGGCCGGGCCACCGCCGAGCTGCTCGCGGCCCGCGGCACCGACGTCGCCGTACTCGACCGTCCGTCGTCGGCCGGCGCCGAGGTCGCCGCTGCGTTCGGCGGGAGCTTCCACCCCGTTGACGTCACCGACTTCGAGGCGACGGAGAGCGCGCTGGACGCCGCCGTCGACACCCTCGGCGGCCTGCACGTGTCGGTCACCACCGCGGGCGGCGGCAGCGTACGGCGCACACTCGGCAAGGACGGTCCGCACGACCTCGAGACCTTCCGCCGGGTGCTCGACCTGAACGCCGTCGCCACCTTCAACGTCAGCCGTCTGGCCGCCGCGCACATGAGCCGCAACGAGCCCGAGGAGCCCGACGGCGAACGGGGCGTCATCGTCAACACGTCGTCGATCGCCGCCTTCGAGGGGCAGATCGGCCAGGTCGCCTACTCGGCCGCCAAGGCGGCCATCGCCGGAATGAGCCTCACCATGGCCCGCGACCTCGGCTCGCTCGGCATCCGTGTCGTCGCCATCGCGCCCAGCCTGTTCGAAACGGGCGCCACCGAGAAGATCCCCGCCGAGACGCGGGCCGCGCTGGTGAAGGATGCCGCGTTCCCCAGGCGGCTGGGCCATCCCGAGGAGTACGCCAAGCTCGCCCTCGCCGTCATCGACAACCCGATGCTGAACGGCCAGTGCCTGCGGCTCGACGCGGGCCAGCGGTTCGGCCCGAAGTGAGGTCTGATGAGTGAGGTTCTGATGCCGGAAAACACGGAGCACCAGGGCAAGGTGGCGCTCGTCACCGGGGGCGGCCGAGGCTTCGGCAAGGCGTTCGGCGAGGCCCTGTCGGCCCTCGGCGCGCATGTCGTGCTCGCCGACATCGACGGCGCCGCCGCGGCCGAGGCGGCGGCGGAACTCACCGCGAAGGGCCTGAGCGCGACCGGAGTCGCCTGTGACGTGGCCGACGAGACCGGAGTCGGCGCGGTCGTGCGCAAGGTCGCCGAACGCCACGGCGGACTCGACATCCTGGTCAACAACGCCGGCCTGCACGCCGCCTACAACAGGCCGTTCACCGAACTGGGCCTCGCCAAAGTGCGGCGAGTCCTCGACGTCAACGTCATGGGCGTCATCATCTGCTCGCTCGCGGCCCAGGAGGCCATGCGGGGACGGCCCGGCGCCAGCATCGTCAACATCTCGTCGTCGGCGGCCTACGCGAACCGAAGCATCTACGGCGTCTCCAAACTCGCCGTACGGGGCCTGACGGTGTCCTTCGCGCGCGAGTTCGCCGGGGACGGCATCCGAGTCAACGCCATCGCGCCGGGCCTCATCTTCACCGACACCGTACGGGCCCAGCTGTCCCCGACCGAGGCGGACCGTGTTCTCGGGGAGCAGATCCTGCGACGGGAGGGCCAGGAGCAGGACATCGTCGAGGCGCTGCTGTATCTGGTCTCGTCGAAGGCGTCCTTCGTCACCGGCGAAACTTTGCGTGTGACGGGCGGGTTCGCGCTGTCCGTCTAGTCTTCGTACACGCCTGTGGCCCCGCGACGACCATCGCGGGGCCACAGCTGTCACGGCTGTTCTACACGGCCGCCGGTTCGGCCTCCGGCTGCTCGGCCAGCTCCTTCTCCTCGGACGTGATCGCCTTCAGCAGCACGTACGGCGTGGCGATCTTCCAGAAGACGTACGCGATCGAGGGGATCAAGTACGCGAGCAGTCCGTTCCAGGCGAGCGGTCCGGTCCGGTTGAGGAAGACGAAGGCGCCCGGGATGAGCAGCACCCCCAGCACTATGCTGAGCCAGCCATACCAGCGCGGGAAGACCGGCTTGGCGCGGCGGTGGTCGATGAACGCGGCGTACCCGATCGACCAGACCTGCAGCACGAAGATGCAGGCGTTGCCCACGAACATCAGCCAGAACGTGTCGACCATCGCGGACAGGACGTCGGCGGAGTGGATCTCCGGCCGGTAGGCCGCGGCGGCGAGGATCGCGAGCGGGAAGAAGAACCCGAGCGGGGCCACCACACCCGTGGTGAGCTGGATCATGGAGAGCAGACCCCAGCCGCCCTCGACCCGGCGCAGCTGCATGCTCGTCACGACGACGTACGGGTATTCGAACGGTACGAGCAGGACCATCAGGGCGACACAGGTGAGGATCCCCGTGCGGTGGTCCTTGAGGAAGGTGACGATGTCGTCGGGGCTCTCCGTCGGGCTCATCGGTGGGGTGAGGTGCCCCACGGCGAAGGCGGCGAAGAATCCCACGAACAGGATGACTCCGCACCACGCCGACAAGCGTTGCAGTCTGAAGTGGAGATCTTTCTTCATCTACGGCTCCCTTATCTGCCGACCGGTGTCTACCGACCGATCTCGTGCCAGCCCACGAGGCTGTCGAGCAGCAGACCCGCGCTCGACATGTAGTCGCCGTACCCGCCCCGGAAGAACAGCAGCGGGGTCTTGGGCGACTCGACGCGCAGGTCATGGACCCGCCCGACGACCAACAGGTGATCACCGATCTCGACGACCTGCTCCACCGCGCAGTCGACCCACGCGACGATCCCGTCGAGCACCGGATTGCCCAGCGACGACGCCTGCCAGGTCGTGCCCTCGAACCGCTGTCCGGCCGGGCCGGTCGCCAGCTTCCGCGACAGCCGTTCCTGGTTGCCCGCCAGCGCGTTGGCGCAGAAGCGGCCTGCGGCCCTGATCGTCCGCAGGGTCGTGGAGGAGCGGTCCGCCAGGAAGGACACCAGGGGCGGGTCCAGCGACACGGACGTGAAGGTGCCGACGACCATGCCGTGCGGCCGTTCCTCGGCATCCGTGGTGGTGATCGCGACCACGCTCGTGGGGAAGTTGCCCAGTACGTCGCGGAACCGCCGCCCGTCGATCGCGTCCGTGTCCGACGTCCGGGAGTGCGTCACGCCGTCGCTCATATCAGGGTGCGCATCGACTCGGGCAGCTCAAGTCCCATCTGTGCCAGGGCGTTGGCGTGGTACGCGGTGCCGGGCACGTGGATCATGTGCTGGAGTCCGACGTGGGCGTCCCGCCAGAACCGCTGGATCGGGTTGTTGCGCCGGATCGCGTTGCCGCCGGACCTCGCGAAGATCTCGTCCAGCGCGGAGACGGCGCGCCAGGCGCAACGGACCTGGTTGCGGCGTACGTTCGCGCGGTCCTCGAGACTGATCGCTTTGCCGGCCTCGACCTGCTCGTACAACCGGCTGATGCCGTCGATGAGTTGGACCCGTGAGGCGGCGATCTCGGCGGCGGCCTCACCGGCGGCGTAGAGGACATACGGGTCGTCGCGCACCTGGACGCCGGTCACGGCGACCCGGTCGCGCTGCTGGGCCAGGTGGACGGCGAGGGCGCCCTCGCAGATGCCGATGACGGCGGCTGTGATGCCGAGCGGGAACATCGAGGCGAACGGCAGCTTGTAGAGGGTGTCGGTGAGCCCGACCGCCTCCGCGGCGGCCCCCTCCTGGACGGCCTCCTGCCTGATCGTGCGGTACTCGGGGATGAACGCCTTGTCGACGACGACGTCCTTGCTGCCGGTACCGGACAGTCCGACGACGTCCCAGGTGCCGTCGATGATCTCGTAGTCGGAGCGGGGCAGGACCGCATGCAGCACGGTGATGGGCCCGGCGGGCTTCCCCTTGCCGTCGCCGAGGAGTGCGCCGAGGAAGTCCCAGCGGCAGTGGTCGCTGCCCGAGGAGAACGGCCAGCGTCCGCTGAGGACATAGCCGCCGTCGACCGGTTCGGCGATGCCGTTGGGCATGTAGGGCGAGGCGATCCAGGTGTCCGGGTCCTCGTCCCACACCTCGTGCGCCAGCCGGGTGTCCATCTGGGCCAGCTCCCAGGGGTGGACCCCGACGACGCCGCACACCCAGCCGGCGGCCCCGTCGTGCCGTGCGACCGCCATCACCGCTTCCGCGAAGTCCCGGGGATGGGCGCCGAATCCGCCGAACTCCTTGGGCTGCAGAAGCCGGATGACCCCCGCGGAACGGAGCAGTTCCACGGTCCGGTCGCTCAACTTGCCGAGTGACTCGTTCTCGTCAGCGAGTGCGGCCAGTTCGGAACCCAGCTCCTCGACACGGCCGACCACTTCATGCGTCACGCCGCACACCTCCTGATGACTGATCCATCGCCTGTGCCGCGCGTCGCCGGCGGCGGGATGCCTCAGTGTCGTGTCGCGGGAACGACACCCGCTGGGCGCTTTCCGCTGACCGGGACAGGGCCGCTTCAGCGGGTGACGCGGGGGCGCAGCGCGGCGGTGGAGTGGCCCTTGAGGGCGGAGAACCACACCCCGGCCCCGGAGGCGAGGTCGTCGAGGCGGCGGGCGACGCCGTAGCCGAGGAGGGCCGTCCACCTCACCGGTCAGCGCCATGGCGCCGGAAGCCGCCCAGTCCAGAGGCGGGCATCCGGAGACGGGAGCAGCAGCGGTCGGGAGCGGGCGGTCCCCCAGGGTGCGGAGCCACCGCTGTACGGACTCGGCGGGCGTCCGTCATGTCGCCGCGCTCATCCACTCTGGGCCACAAAAAGAGTATACGATTAATGATCTTCGCGATTGCTTCAATGGCGTGGACAAGCCAGAAAACAGTGAACTTCGACAGACATCAGTAGCTGTCCAGCAGGCAAGGCGCGTCAGTCTGCCGCACGCTCACCGACCGTGCCCTGCTCGGGCTCCGGGCGCCGCCAGAAGACCGCGAGTTGCGCCGCCGCCGCAGCGAGGCCCAGTCCGGCCGCGAGCGCTGCGCGTTGCGGGCCACTGAGCCTTCCACCCAGCCCAAGTGCCTGGTCTACGCTGAACCGGCCGGGCCCGAGCCCGGCGAGCGCCACGGATGCCGCACCCAGGTTGAGCACGAACTCGTAGCCCTCATTCACCACGAAGAACCCGTTGGGCAGATGCACCGAGCGCGCGGCGACGCCCATCGTGCCGACGACCGCCGACGCCGCCAGCGGCGTTGCCGCTCCTGCCAAAAGGGCGGCGCCCGCCCCGACCTCGACGACCGCGCTGGCCGCGGCCTGCAGCCGCGGTTCACGGAAGCCCACGGATGCGAACCATCCCGCCGTACCGTCCAGGGTGCGCCCGTGACGCACTCCGTGCGCGATCATCGTGCCGCCGATCACCGCGCGCAGCGCGTACCGCGCCACATCGACGCCGTTCATCAGTCAGGCCTCCTTCCGGGCGGGCCCCATGCCGCCCCACCAGAATCCGTCGCGCCTGCCGACCCGGGCCGCCAAACAGCGGGGCATGCCGACAACGCGCCGCTTCGCCACTCCCGGCCATACGCGGGGATGGCGTCGAACGAGAGAGCTCACGAGCTATAGAGTGTACTTTATTCGCTGAGCATGGGAGGGTGGAGGTCAGGATGCGCATCGGTATGCCCTTGAGCTACAGCAGCGGTTTCAAGGAAACCGTCGCCGGGCTCCGCGACTACGAGAGGGCCGGGCTGGACATTGTCTTCGTCCCCGAGGCCTATTCCTTCGACGCGATCAGCCAGCTCGGTTTCATTGCCGCGCACACCGAACATCTGGAGATCGCCTCCGGAATCCTCCAGATCTACACCCGCACACCCACCCTGACGGCGATGACGGCCGCCGGCCTGGACTACGTCTCCGACGGACGGTTCACCCTGGGCATCGGCGCCTCCGGACCACAGGTGATCGAGGGCTTCCACGGACAGCCGTACACCGCTCCCCTCGCCCGGACCCGCGAGATCGTGGAGATCTGCCGGTCGGTCTGGCGCCGGGAAAGGGTCGTGCACGATGGCCGTCACTACCGGATCCCGCTCCCGCCCGAGCAGGGAACGGGACTGGGCCGACCGCTCAAGCTCATCAACCGCCCGGTGCGCGAACGCATTCCGATCGTGCTGGCCGCCATCGGACCGAAGAACGTGGCTCTGGCCGCCGAGATCGCCGAGGGCTGGATGCCGATGTTCTTCCACCCGGAGAAGGCGGACGAGGTGTGGGGCCCTGCGCTGACCGAAGGATCGACGGTGCGGGACTCTGCCCTCGGGCCACTCGATATCGTGGTCTCGCCTCCATTGGCCATCGGTGAGGACGTCGACGACCTGATCGATCTCGCCCGGCCCCAACTCGCCCTGTACATCGGCGGGATGGGGGCACGCGGCCGCAACTTCTACAACGACCTCGCCCGCCGCTACGGTTACGAGTCCGCAGCAGACACCATCCAGGACCTGTACCTGTCCGGCCGCAAGGACGAGGCCGCGGCCGCGGTGCCCGCCGACTTGCTGCGGGCGACCTCCCTGATCGGCCCCGCCTCCTACGTCGCCGAACGGCTCGCGGCCTTCCGGGCCGCGGGAGTCACCACCCTCCAGGTCCGCCCCCTGGCCCACGACCCGGCACAGCGCCTGACCGACATCGAAAAGCTCAAGGCCATGGCCTCCTGAACCTGGTTCCAACGGCGGCAAGCGTCAGCGGTTGCTCCCCGGGAGGTCCAGGAGGGCCGACCAGTGGCTCTTCGTCGCCCCAGTACATCGCCGCGCCAGCCTGGGTGAAGCCGTGGTGGGCGCCGGCCTCGGCCCGGTGGCACTCCGGCGTCAGCCGTCTTGCACGGCGGCGCACAGGCCACCGTCGACGACGATGTCGACGCCGGTCACGAAGCTCGCCTCGTCCGACACCAGGAACGCGGCGACGGCGGCGAACTCCTCGCACCGGCCGGTGCGGCCCAGAGGCGTGCGCTGGATGAGCTGCCGTACCGACTCGTGCTGCGCCACTTCTCTCCGGGTCTCCGGGGCGTCGACGGCGCCGGGCGACAGGGAGCAGGCGCGGGCTCCTACTGGCCCGAGCCGCACTGCCTCGGCGCGGACGAAGCGGTGCACGCCATACGTGGCCCACGGATACGCCCACGCGGGATCCTCCACGGCCGGCCCGATCGCGTCCCGGATCCGGTCGAGGAAGTCCTCCTGCAGCGGGTCGTCCAGGACGGCCGCGACCGCCGCGTCAGGGTCGATGTGAGCGATCAGTGGGGACACCGAGGCGAAGTACACGAACGCCGTGCCGGCGGTGGCCAGCGGGCGGAGCACCTCGGCGAGCACGGCGGTGGCGACGAAGTCGGCCTCGAGGATCCGGCGCCAGTCGGCCTCCTCGGGCGAGACGCTCGCGGCGTGCGCGACGGCCCGGAGCGTGCCGAGCTCCGCGACCCGGCCGGCCAGCCGGGCTAGGCCCTCTCGGTCGGTGACGTCCACTGCGAACGGCTCGGCGACGGCCCTCTTGCCGTGGCCGGCCAGGTCCTTCGCGACCGCGGCCGCGGCCGCTTCGTTGCGGTCAGCGAGCAGCAGCACGTCCACCATGTCGGCGAGTCGCCTCGCGCATGCCTCTCCCGTCCCGCGACCGGCGCCGGTGGCGATACCTACCGTGGTCATGCGTCACTCCTCACTGGAGACACTCGTCACGGAAGAGTGTCTCGCGGGTCCGGGCCACCACCCCCACCGGAGCTCGGATCACATCGGGCGGTGAGGTCCGAACTCCGTGGGGCGGCGCCCGGAACCACCCGACCGGCGTGCGGTGCCGTGCGCCGACCGCGCCGGCGGCCCGGCCCGCCTCGCTACGACGAGGCATGCGTGCGCAGCGGGCGGAGGGCTTCTGCGACCCGGACGAGTTCATTGACCATCGCCGTGGCGGAACCGGTCATGACGTCGTTGGCACCAGGCCCTCTTCCTCGTCGATGAGCTGGTGCACGAAGGGAATCGACACTGCCTCGAAGACCGGCGTCATCTTCAGGGTGGTCACCACCTGCTTGATCATCTGGGCGCCCCGCGTGCACGCGGACACGCTTCCGTAGCTGACCAGGCCGACCGGCTTGTACGTCCACTCGCGATGCAGGTAGTCGATGGCGTTCTTCAACTCGGCGTTGTGGCCGAAGTTGTACTCGGGCATCCCACCCGCCCGTGCTCCACGTTTGGTCTCGGCGGACACCGGCCGCCGTCAAGGGCGACGACGGCCGGGCCGTGTACCTACGAGCGCGTCACCGGCCAACGCCGCTCACGAAGCCTCGGAATCCAGGCCCTGCGCGAACTGGTGCTTGAGGAACGCACCGGACCAGGCCATCAAGCCGGAGGGTACGAAGTAGCCCTTCTCGTCGTTGATGGTGTCCCAGTTCCCGGCCACGGTCTCGATGGTGGGGGGGCCGTCCTGGTGGACGTAGCCCTCCGTCGAAGCGATGAAGATCCGCCCGAAGCGGCCCGCCCCGGCCGTGTAGATCTCCCCGTTGACCGGGCAGCTCTCGTGCGCCAGATAAGCCACCATCGGTGCCACCGCGTCCGATGGCATGCCCGCCTGGACGGCGGCGGCCTCCTGAGCGGCCTCGTCCAGCGGCTCGCCGCCGGCCATCCGGGTGTATGCCGCCGGCGCGATCAGATTGACCTTGATCCCGTGTGGCTCGCCGGCCAGCTTCGCGCTGCGGGCCAGCCCGATCACACCGCCCTTCGCCGCCGCGTACGACAGGTTGTTCTCGAGGCCGAACACACCGCTCGAGGTCGTCAGCACGACCCGGCCGTAGCCCTGCTCGACGAAGTACGGCCACGCGGCCCACATCGTGTTGAACGAACCGACGAGGTGGACATCGAGGTGGGCTTCGAGGTTCGCCAGAGCGACCTCGGGCAGACCGCCGTACCTGATGATCCCGGCGTTGTTGACGACGATGTCGATACGGCCGAAGGCGTCGATCGCCGTGTCGATGATCGCCTGACCGCCCTCCCGTGTGGACACGTCGTGGGTGTCGGCCACGGCCTCGCCGCCGGCGGCGACGATCTCCTCGACCACCGACTGGGCGGGGCCGGCGTCGGCGCCCTCCCCCTCCATCGACCCGCCGAGGTCGTTGACGACGACCTTCGCTCCTCGCTCCGCCAGGAGGCGGGCGTGGGCCCGACCGATGCCGCGGCCTGCACCGGTGATGACGGCGACGCGTCCGTCGAACCTCAACTCGCTCATGCGTGACTCCTGTCGTACTGGGTGGTTGCACCCCGTGCTGCGCGTCTCTCACTCGCGAAGCGGGTGGTGATCGGAGCGGCTTCCCGCGTCCCCGGAGCTCGAGGCGAGCGGGCGCGAGGCACGGGAGGCCGGCTGTCGTCGTTTCGGCTGTGCTCCGGTTACCAGGTGACCGGCAGCTCGTGGATACCGAAGGCGAGCGAGTCGTCCCTGCGGAACTTGAGCTCGTCCCGGCCGACCGCGAGGCGCAGGGTCGGGATCCGCCGGTAGAGCGTGCTGTACACGACCTGGAGCTCGATGCGAGCGAGCTGCTGGCCGACGCACTGATGGATGCCCCAGGCGAACGCGTGGTGGTGGCGCGCCTCCCGGGTCAGGTCGAGCTTCTCCGGCTCGGGGAACGCTTCCGGGTCCCAGTTGCCCGCAGGCAGCGGGACGATGATGCCCTCCCCCGCCTTGATGGTCACGCCCTCGATCTCGATGTCCTCGCGGGCGATCCGCCGCTGCCCGAGCTGCGGGACTGTCAGGTAGCGCAGGATCTCCTCGACCGCGTTCGCGACGACCTTCGGGTCGTCCGTCTCGCGCAGCAGCGCCAGTTGCTCCGGGTTCTCCAGGAGCAGGGCGGTGCCCAGCGTGATCATGCTCGCGCTGGTCTCGTGACCGGCGATCAGCAGGATCATGCACAGCAGGGTGGCCTCGGGAAGGGTGATCTCGCCCGCCTTGATCCGCGCGGCGAAGTCCGAGAGCACGTCTTCGGCCGGCTCGTCCATCTTGACCTGGAGCAGCCTGGCCAGGTAGCCGCCCAGCGCCTCGTTCGCCGCCCTGTCCTGCTCGGCGGTCTTGTCGCTCCTGGTCGCGAGGGAGGCGTGTTCCTGGAAGAAGTCGTGGTCCTCGTAGGGCACACCGAGCAGTGCGCAGATCATCAGCGAGGGCAGCGGCAGCGACAGCGCGGTGACCAGGTCCACCGGCTTCGGGCCCGCCAGCATCTTGTCGATGAGGTCGTCGGTGAACTTCTGGATCTCCGGCCGCAGCGCCTCCATCCGGGGGCGCGTGAACGGGCGGGTCATCATGCGGCGGATCCGCGTGTGGTCGGCGCCGTCGGCATTGAAGATCGTGAGCGGGTGGTGGTGGGCGTTCTCCGCCATGGCCTGGTTCGGATACGGGAACCCGGGTTGCTTGTCGTCCGAGCTCACCCGGGGGTCGGACAGGATCGCGCGCTGCGCGGCATGACCCGTGACGAGCCATGGGGTGCTGCCGTCCCAGATCCGGCCCCGTGACACGGGCCCCTGGTCATGCAGCGCGAGAAGCTCGGCCGGCGGATGGAACGGGCACTGGCTCGACCTCTCCCCCGGGTACTCGGTGACCGGCTCGTCAGGGTCGGCCAGTTGGGTGTCTGCCTCGGCCATGGTCTTTCCTCCAGATGGGTGTGGGGGGAACGCGGGTGGGGTGTGGGGACCGGGAGAAGCTCTGTCACTCCTCGATGCGGATCGCCAGCGCCGGGCACACCGCGGCCGCCTGGCGGACGTCGTCGGCCAGCTCCGCCGGTGGGTTCTCGTTCAGCAGGACGACGATGCCGTCGTCCTCACGCTGGTCGAACACGTCCATGGCGGCAGCCACGCACTGTCCGGCAGCGACGCACTTCTCCTCGTCGACGACAACTTTCATGGGGATCTCTCCTGTTCGTTCAGTGGATGGAGGCTGGGGCCTGAAAGGCGTCGACGATCTCCTGTCGGCGCATGCGGGCCTGCTTGGGCATGTTCCAGCCGAGGACACCGGTGACCGCACCGCCGACGCGGTACCGGGCGACGAAGCGTCGGGCCGCCAGGTCACCCTCGACGATGTCCACCTCGGCATCGGTGGGCAGGAAGCCGTGCACCTGGAGCTTGGCGTCGAACTGGTCGGTCCAGAAGTACGGCACGGGCGTGTACGGCTGGTCCTGGCCGAGGATCGTCGCGGCGACAGTCATGGCCTGTTCCGTGGCGTTCGTCCGGTTCTCCAGGCGGATCAGACGGCCGAGCCGCTCGTGGTGCCAACGCGCCACGTCCCCCACCGCGTAGATCCCCTCGGCTGCCCGGCACCGGGCGTCGCAGACCACGCCGTTGTCGATGGTGAGGCCGCTGTCGGCGAGCCACTCCGTCGCCGGGGACGCGCCGATCGCGACGACCACCAATTCGGCAGGCAGTGTTTCGCCCGTACTGAGCTCCACGCCGGTGACCTGGCCATCCTCGCTTGCGAGCCCGACGACGCCGTTGCCCAGCCGCAGCCGTACGCCCTCCTCTCTGTGCAACTCCGCCAGCACGCCCGACACCAGCGGGCCCACCTGCATGGCCATCGGCGCCGCCAGCGGGCCTGCCAGGGTCACATCCAGACCCAACTTGCGCGCGGTGGCCGCGATCTCGGAGCCGAGGACGCCTTCGCCGACTACCACCAGCCGCCTGCAGGACAGCAGGTCCTTGCGCAGGGCCAGCGCATGGTCGAGGGTGCGCAACACATGCACACCGGCCAGGTCTTCGTGCCCCGGCAGGGTCCGCGCACGCACGCCGGTGGCGATCACGATCGTGTCCGCCTGCAGCTCCTGCCCGGACTCCGTGCGTACGGTCCGGCTCGCCGCGTCGAGCGCGACCGCCCGGTCACCCAGGACGAACTCGGCATCCAGCGCCGACAGGACGTCCTGCGCCCTCAGTACCGCTCGGTCCGGCGCCCAGTCACCGGCGAGGATCTGCTTGGACAGCGGCGGCCGGTCGTACGGCGCGTGCGGCTCGTCGCCGAGCACCGTGATCCGGCCGGCGAACCTCTTGCGTCGGAGCGCCTCCGCGGTGGTCAGCCCGGATGCGGATGCGCCCACCACCAGAACACGGTCCGAGGCCGTCATGCGATCACCTCGCGGGCGTTCCTCTGCCTGGTGACGTCCTCGATCGTCATGTGCGACTCCGTTGCGGTTGAGGTGCGGTGTCCGTCAAGGGAAAAATAGACCGAGCGATCGGTACAATCAATTCGGAACACATAAAGATGCCGCGAGAGTGGTTGCGCTCGGAAATGCTCGACGGAACGCCACGTGCGTTCCATTACCGTTCGAGAAAGCGACACGGACTTCGTCAAGACGGTTCCACGGCCGCTGACCGCGACATCGGCACCGAAGGGCTCACACCAGGTAACGCCCGCCGTTGGTGCTGAGGGTCTGGCCGGTCACGTAGCCGGCTTCTTCCGAGGCGAGGTACGCCACCGCGTAGGCGACGTCCTCGGGCTGCCCCGCCCGCTTCATCGGCATCGTGACCGCGACCGCGTCGACGTCGACCGGCCCCTCGCGCACCAGAGGGGTATCGATGAAGCCGGGCGGGACGTGGTTCACAGTGATTCCCTTGTCGGCGTACTCGATGGCCAGCGCCCTGGTGAGGCCGATGACTCCGCCCTTGGACGCCACGTAATGGGCCATGGCGGGGGCCCCGGTCTGTGCCGACGACGAGGAGATGTTGATGATCCGGCCCCAGCCCGTCGCCAGCATGTCGGGCACCAGCTCTTTCGTGACCAGGAATGGCCCCTTGAGATTGATCCCGATCATGCGGTCCCACGCCGCCTCACTGATGCCGGTGAAGGGCACATAGGCGGTAATCCCGGCATTGTTGACGAGGATCGCGACGGGGCCGAGCTCCTTTCGGGTCCGCGCGGCCGACGCGGCCACGGCGGTGGCGTCGGCCGCGTCGCCGCCCACCGCGATGGCGGTGCCGCCCGCTTCGCGGATCTCCGCGACCGCCTTCTCGGCTCCTTCGACGTTCAGGTCCCAGACGGACACCGCGGCACCTCGGGCCGCGAGGACGGTTGCGACCGCCCGCCCTATCCCGCGGGCGCCGCCGGTAACGACCGCGACCCTTCCTTCCAGTGACATGCGCGCTCCTTGTGTACGTGATGTCAGGTACCGACGCCCCGGGCGGAGAGAGACTCCGGCTCCGGGACGGGCACACCTTCCGGCGACCGCCCTGCGGCCCGATGCTCTGCTCGGCCGCGGCAGCGGTCTCCGACTCCGCTACTCGCCCAGGGCCTCGCGGGCGGCGGTGCGGGCCGCCGTCGCACGGGGGAAGCCGGCGTAGCCGGCGGCGTGGTAGATGACCTCGGCGATCTCGTCCTTGGTCACTCCGTTGGTGAGGGCGATCCGGACGTGGGTCTTCAGTTCTGCCTCGGCGCCCAGCGCGATGAGAACACCCAGCGTGACCAGACTGCGGTCTCGGCTGCCGAGCCCCTCGCGGCCCCACAGCGCGCCCCAGACGCTGGTCAGCCCAATCTCGACGAGGTCCTCCCCGAGGCGGCCGTCGCGCAGGTCGATGTCGCCTTCCGGGAAGACCCCGGGCAGCGCGGTGCGCATGGCCCTCAGACCCGCGGCCCGCAGATCGGTGGGGGTCCCGGACTCGGCAGGAGCCTGGGCGGGCTGTGCTCCGTCGAGCTCGGCGGCGGTGGGTCCCTGGACGTCGTTGGTCCTCATACGCGACTCCTGTGGCACGACATTGTGTGGTTCGCCTCAGCGAAAGTTAAATCAAACGGTCGGTACAATCAATGGGTCTCCCCGGTTCGGCCGCCCGCGACGCGAACCGAGCCCACCGTCGACGAGGCACCCAGATCCCGAACCCGCAGCATCGCGACCATTGCTCGGGCCCACCCCCTCCTCTACGCTCGGCCTGAATATTCGACCGACCGGTCGAAACATCATTCATGGCTCACGCGGGAGCAGCGGCCCCTGTCACCTTGGAGGGCAGATGAGCGAATCGACGAAGGCGCCGGAGGCGGCGCCCGACACGCAGGCGCAGGCACCGGAGCGGAGCCCGGCGGACCAGGTAGACGTGCTGGTCGTCGGTGCCGGCGTCACCGGCATCTACCAGCTGTACCGGGCCCGCGTGGCCGGTTTCTCGGCGAAGCTGCTCGAGGCCGGCAGCGGCGTGGGCGGCACCTGGTACTGGAACCGCTACCCCGAGGCGCGCTTCGACTCCGAGAGCTACACGTACGGCTACCTGTTCTCCAAGGAGTTGTGGGAGGAGTGGGAGTGGTCGGAGCAGTTCGCCGGCCAGCCGGAGATCGAGCGGTACTTCAACTACGTGGTCGACCGGTTCGATCTGCGACGCCACATCCTCTTCGGTGCGAAGGTGACGTCGGCCGTCTGGGACGATCCGTCAGGGACGTGGACCGTACGGACGGGCGACGGCACCGAGCACCGGGCGCGGTTCGTGGTCGCGGCGACCGGCATCCTGTCCGTGCCGTTCATACCGGACATCCCCGGACGCGAGGACTTCCGTGGCGAGCAGCACCACACCGGCCGATGGCCGAAGACACCCGTGGACTTCTCCGGCAAGCGCGTGGCCCAGATCGGCACCGGATCCAGCGGTGTGCAGATCGTCCCCGCGATCGCGGACGAGGTGGCCTCCCTGACGGTGTACCAGAAGGTCGCCGACTGGCTCACACCACTCAACAACCGCCCGATCACAGCCGAGGAACAGACAGAACTGAAGGCGGACTTCGAGTCCATCCGCGACACGCTCAACACCTCGCCGAGCGGCTTCCTCCACCAGATCACCATGCGCTCCGGCCTCGACGACACCCCGGAGCAGCGGCAGGAGTTCTACGAGCAGAAGTGGAACAGCCCCGGTTTCACCAAGCTCTCCGAGCATTACATGGACATGACGGTCAACCCCGTCGTGAACCAGGAGTGGTGCGAGTTCATCGCCGACAAGATCCGCAGCATCGTCAAGGACCCCGAGACGGCGGAGAAGCTGATCCCCAAGGGCCATGGCTACGGCGGACGGCGGCCCCCCTTCGGCACCGGCTACTACGAGGCGTACAACAAGCCGACCGTCTCTCTCGTGGACCTCAACGAGACGCCGATCACCCGCATCACCGAGACCGGCGTCGAGACGTCCGAGGGCGTGCGGGAATGCGACATCATCATCTGGGCGACCGGTTACGACTTCGGCACGGGCGCTCTCAACCGGCTCGGGGTGCGCGGCCGGCAGGGTCTGCCGCTCAAGGAGTACTGGGCGGAGGGCCCGTCCACCTACCTTGGGGTCGCGACCGCCGGCTTCCCGAACTTCTTCTTCCCCGGTGGTCCGCACGGCGCGCTCGGCAACAACCCCCGCTACTCCGGCGACCAGGTGGACTACGTCATGGACGTGCTCGTCCACGCGCGCGACTACGGCCACGACGTCGTCGAGGTAACCGACCCCGCGGAGCAGGAGTGGACAAACCTGGTCAACGACAACGAGGGCCAGTCCTCCTTCCTCAAGAGCAGCTACTTCTACGGGGCCAACATCCCCGGCAAGCCGGTCAAGCAGTTGCTGAACCCGACCGGGCGGTGGAAGCTCCAGGAACTGATCCGCGAGTCCATCGAGAACGACTTCCCGGCGTTCGCCTTCGCCAAGGCGGAGGAGGCGAGGTCCTGAGCACCCCTGACACACGGACGCCCGCGCCGCCGCCCCGTCACGGGACCGGCGGTGCGGGCGTTCGCCGCCAGGGCTACTTGAAGCTCGTGACCCGCTTGCGGAACTTCCACACGCCGTCCACACGGACCAGCGTGTCCTCGTAGCTCCCGACAAACTGTACGGCCCAGCCCTCGTCACCGCGGGCGAGGAAGACCAGGTTGCTGCTGGCCGTCACCTCGTCCCCCGGCGGGGAGGTGAGGATGGTGTTGCCGACGAGATGCAGCTGCGGAGCCTGCGGAGCGAAGGCCCCGAAGGCCTTGCGGATGGCGCCCCGGCCTTCGAAGGTGCCCTGACCGGTGATCTCGGCGACGCCGTCTTCGGTGAACAGGTCGGCGATGGCTTCGGTACGGCCCGCGTCCAGGGCATGGGCGTAGGCGGCGATGGCGGTCTGTACACCTGCCAGGGCGGCCTCGATGGAAATGGTCATCTGCCTTCTCTCTCGGGGGAGTTCAGTGCGGTGCAGCAGTACGTCAGGGGACTACGCCTTGAAGGTGGTGCCGCGCCGCCGCAGCAGCCACTTGCCGTCGACACGGCGGAACGTGTCGTCGTAACGGGCGACGATCTGCACAGCCCAGCCAGCCTCACCGCGCAGGAGGAAGACCACGTCACTCACCGCCGTCGCCTCGTCCTCGCACGACGAGGTGACCACGGTGTTGGAGACCAGGTGCAGCTGCGGCTGCGTCGGCGCCCAGCCCTTGAAGGCCTCGCGGAGCGCGTCGTGTCCTTCGACGGGGTCCATGCCCGGTATCTCGAGAACTCCGTCGGGCGTGTACAGCGCGACGATGTCGTCGGTACGGCCGGCGTCCTGCGCCTGGGTGTGGGCTCCGATCACGGCGCGCACGCCCGCCGCGACCCACGCCTGTGTGGATTCGCTCATCGTCTCTCCAAGGTCGAATGGGCCTGCACTCCGGCAGCAGAACCCACCATGTGTTTCGACCGGTCAGTCTATTGCTCTTCACGCCATAAAGGGAGAGGCTATTACCAGGCAAACTCGACTTGTTGACCGATCGGTACAATCTCAATAGCATGCCGACGGCTGTCACCGGGACTGTCGCCAAAGGAGGCGTAATCGTGACGAAGCGTTGGAAGCAGCGTCCGCCGGGTTCGACGTGGGGCGACTGGGGTGACGACGACGAACTGGGCCGCATCAATCTGCTCACCGCCGAGAAGGTCCTCCAGGGTGTGCGCGAGGTCGAGCACGGGATCACCTTCAGCCTGAGTCTGCCGCTCGACTATCCGGGCGGAACGTCCCTGAACCAGCGGCGGTACCCGCCGATCCTGAGGCCGACCGAGGACCTGCAGCACAAGCAGGACGTCTTCTACAACATCAAGGCGCGCGAGCACTTCTCGCCCGACCTCATCGACGTGTGGTCCGACGACGTGGTGACCCTCTGGCTGCAGTACTCGACCCAGTGGGACGCTCTCGCCCACCAGGGCGCCGAGTTCGACGCCGACGGCGACGGTGTTGCCGAGCCGGTCTACTACAACGGCTTCCGGCCCGGCGCCGACATCGTCGGACCGCAGGAGGACGCCAAGGGCGACGGCAGTGGGAGCATCGGCTTCGCCCGCCACCTGGGTCTCGAGCACATGGCCGCGCACGGGGTCCAGGGCCGCGGCGTCCTCATCGACATCGCCCACCACCTCGGCACCGGGTACCAGGCGGTGAATCTGAAGCAGCTTCAGGAGATCATGGCCGCGGACAACGTCGTCGTCGAACCCGGCGACATACTCCTGCTGCACACCGGCTTCGCCACCCAGCTCCTCGCCTGGGAGAAGAACCCGGACCCCGTGGCCATCCACCAGACCGCCGCCTACCTCGACGCGGACGACCCGGCCTTGCTGGAGTGGATCGCCGAGTCCCAGATATCGGGGCTGGTGGCGGACAACTACGCGGTCGAGGGTGTCGGGGTCACGCAGGCCCAGGGCCCGCACACCCTGCTGCCGATCCACCATCTGTGCCTCTTCAAGCTGGGCGTACCGCTCGGCGAGCTGTGGTACCTGCACGACCTCGCCGCCTGGCTGCGCGAGCACAACCGCAGCCGGTTCCTGCTGACGGCTCCCCCGCTGAACCTGCCCGGCACCCAGGGCAGCCCGCTCACTCCGGTCGCGACCGTCTGACATACGAAATACGGACGACAAGGGGATGCCCCAGGACGTGGTCCTGGGGCATCCCCTTGTCGTCCGGTCAGCAGTTCACACCGCCGCGATACGCCGAACCGTGTCGGCGATGGTGTCGCGCGACGGCAGCCAGAGCCGTTCCAGTGAAGGGGCGTACGGGGCGGGCATCGGCGGCGCCGCAACGCGGGTGACGGGTGCGTCCAGGTGCCAGAAGCCCTCGTCGACGGCGAGCGCGGACAGCTCGGCACCGACACCGAAGTCCCGTACCGCCTCATGTGCGATGACCAGCCGGTTGGTCTTGGCGAGCGAAGCGAGGACGGTCTCGCGGTCCAGCGGGGCGACCGTGCGCAGGTCTATCACCTCGACGCTCACCCCCTCGGCGGCGAGCAGTTCTGCGGCGGCGAGGCAGTCCTGGACCATCCGTGACCAGGAGACCAGGGTGATGTCGGTGCCCTCGCGGACCACCTTGGCTCGGCCCAGCGGGACCAGGTGGCCGGCCGGGGGACAGGGGCCCTTGAAGCCGTACTGGAGCCGGTTCTCCACGAAGACCACCGGGTTGGGATCCTGGATGGCGGCCCGCAGCAGACCATAGGTGTCGGCCGGGTTGGAGGGCATCACCACGGTCAGGCCGGGGATATGCGCGAGCAGCGCCTCTAGGCTCTGCGAGTGCTGGCTGCCGGAGGACCGCCCGGCGCCGAACTGGGTGCGCACCACGAGGGGCATGGAGGCGCGTCCGCCGGTCATGAAACGCAGCTTGGCGGCCTGGTTGAGCAGCATGTCGAGGCAGACGCCGATGAAGTCCATGTACATGATCTCGACGACGGGCTTCATACCGGCCATGGCCGCGCCGACCGCGGTGCCCACGATGGCGCTCTCGCTGATCGGGGTGTCGCGGACCCGGCCGGGGAATGCCTGGGCGAGGCCCCGGGTGAGCCCGAAGACATTGCCGCCCGCGCCGACGTCGATGCCGGCCACGAACACGTCCGGGTCGGCGGCGAGTTCGTGCTCGATGGCGAGGCGTACGGCGTCCATCGTGCGGAAGATCTCGGCGTCGCCGTGGAGCGGGGCGGGCTCGGGTACGGCGGCACGCGGGGCCGAGACGAAGTCGTACAGTGCCTGGGGAGCGGGCTCCGGCAGACTCCTCGCGCACTCGACCGCCGCATCGATCTCCTTGTCGATCTCCTCGTCGACGGCATCCGCCAGCGCGCTCTCCACACCCGCCGCCCGAAGGTGCCGGCGGGCCACGAGCAGCGGGTCGCGTTCCTTGGCGGCGGCGACCTCCTCAGAGGTGCGGTAGCGCTCGGGGTCGCCCTCGTAGTGGCCGTGCCAGCGGTAGGTCTCCGCCTCCACCAGGACCGGGCCGCCGCCCTTGCGCAGCCGATCCACCACCTCGGTCATCGTCCGCGCCACCGCGACTACATCGTTGCCGTCGACGTGCTCGTAGCCGATGCCGTACCCGGCGGCGCGCGCTGACAGTGGGGCGCGGTGCTGCTCGGCGGCGGGCGAGAACTCGGAGTAGTGGTTGTTCTCGCAGAGGAAGACGACGGGCAGGTCCCACACCGCCGCCAGGTTGACCGCCTCGTGGAACATGCCCTGGGCGACCGCTCCGTCACCGAAGAAGGCCACGGCCACGTCGCCCCGGCCGCGCAGCTTGGCCGCGGTCGCCACTCCCCCGGCGATCGGAAGTCCGGCGCCCACGATGCCGTTGGCGCCGTAGATGCCGAGGCCCGGGTCCGCGATGTGCATCGAACCGCCGCGGCCGCGGCAGGTCCCCGCGTCCTTGCCCATCAACTCGGCCATCATCGACGCCGTATCGAGGCCCTTGGCCAGGACGTGGCCGTGGCCGCGGTGGGTGGAGGTGATGCCGTCCCGGGCGCTGAGCGGCCAGCAGGCTCCGACGGCACTGGCCTCCTGCCCGATCGACAGGTGCAGGAAGCCGGGAATCTCCGTCGCCTTGTACAGCTCGGACGCCCGTTCCTCGAACCGCCGTATGCGACGCATCCGGCGGTACATTTCCACGAGGTCGTCCGCGTGCGCGGAGCCGGTGCCGGTGTGCTGCGGTGCCTGAGTCATGAGCGTCCTCGCTATGCTCGCGCAGACGGCGCGCCCATGTGCCGTCTGGATTCCAAGTTTTAATGTACCGTTTGGTCTAGCAAATTAAGCGGCGTCCCGCAGTCCGCTTCCCCCGGATATGCCGAGAGCTGTCCGACGCGGGCGCGGGAGTCGATTGCTGATCGACTTGTCGTCACATCAAGCGGGGAGGGAACCCATGCCACGACCGCCGGGTCACGGACCGGGATTCGAGGTCAGACGTCAGAAGATCATCGACATCGCGGCCTCGCTCTTCGCCCAGCAGGGCTACGCGGCGACCTCCATCAACGACCTGGGCCGCGCGGTGGGGCTTGCCAAGGGAGCGCTGTACTACTACATCGGCTCGAAGGAGAACCTGCTCGTCGAGATCCAGTCGCGGGTGATGGGGCCGCTGCTGTCCCGCACACGGCAGATCGCGGCCCTCGACACGGATCCCCTGCTGCGGCTGCGCCTGCTGTCGGAGTCGCTGCTGACGATCATCTTCCGCAGGCTCGACCACATCTGGGTCTATGAGCACGACTACCGCAGTCTCAGCGGCGCGGAGCTCAAGACCCTGCTGGGTCAGCGTGCCGAATTCGAGAACCTGATCACCGGCCTCCTGACGGAAGCCGTGGAAGAGGGGACCTTCCGGGTGGCCGACCTGCGCCTGGCCACTCTGCAGTTCCTCAACCTGCACAACCACACCTACCAGTGGGTGAAACCGGACGGCCGGTGGGACGCCGCGTTCCTGTCCCGCGAGTACTGCGAGACCCTGTTCCGCGGTTTCGCCGCCCCCGGTCACGAACTACCGGATGTCGAGGCACAGGCCGAGGCGTTCAAGCGCGACCGGCCCGACCTGCCGCTCGATCCCGAGGCGGCGTGGGAGCCCCTTTCCGCCGCCGGCTGACGTTCGGCCCGCGGTGCGCGGTTGCGCACCGCGGGCCGAACGTCATGCCTCCTCGACCAGCGCCCTGGCGATGACGTTGCGCTGGATCTCGTTCGTTCCCTCGCCGATCTCGAGGATCTTGGCGTCGGCGTAGAAGCGCGAGATCTCGGACTCTCGGACGTAGCCGTAGCCGCCGTGGATCTGCACCGCCTGAGAGGCCACGCGGTTGGCGACCTCGGAGGCATACAGCTTCGCCATGGCGGACGCCGTGCTGTACGGGCGGCCCTGGTCGGCGAGCCACGCGGCGCGGTAAACCATGCACCGGGCGGCCTCGAACTCGGTGCCCATGTCGGCGATCTTGTGTGCGACCGCCTGGAAGCCCGACAGCGGCCGGCCGAACTGGTGCCGCTCTGTGGCGTGCTGGACGGCCAGTTTCAGCGCCGCCTTGGCCAGCGACAGGCCCAGCGCGGCGACACTGATGCGGCCCTTGTCGAGGACGGACAGGAACTGGCGCAGGCCGCCGCCCTCCTCACCGATCAGGTGGTCGTCGGGTATCCAGCAGTCGGAGAAGACCAGCTCCCGGGTGTCCATGGCGTGCCAGCCGAGCTTCTTCAGCTTTCGGCCGCAGGCATAGCCCGGCGTGCCGGTCGGCACGTAGAAGGTCGCGTACCGTTTACGCCCGTCGTCATCCCGGCCGGTCACGGCCAGGATGGTGACGCCCTGGCTGATGTCGGTCCCGGCGTTGGTGATGAACATCTTCGTGCCGTTGATCACCCAGCCGCCGTCAGCACGGCGGGCGGCGGTCGTGATGCCGGCCGCGTCGGAGCCGGCTTCCGGCTCGGTCAGACCGAAGGCGCCGATGGCCTCGCCACGGGCCAGCGGGGCGAGCCAGCGCTGCTTCTGCTCCTCCGTGCCGTAGGCGAGCAGTGGGAGGGTGGCGATGGTGGAGTGCGCGTTCCAGGAGGAGGCCACCGACTGGTCGGCGGCTCCGAGTTCCTCCATCACCGCGACGTACGTGACCATGTCGGAGCCCGTGCCGCCGTACTCCTCGGGCACAAGCATGCCCATCAGACCGAGCTCTCCCAGCTTGGTGAAGACCTGTGTCGGGAACGCCTCGTTCTCCGACCACTCCGCCGCGTTGGGCGTGATCTCCTTCGCCGCGAACTCGCGGACCATGTCCTGCAGGGCGAGGGTCTCCTCAGGCAGGTCGAAATCCATGTTCCTTATCCCTTCGGGGTCAGCAGAACCTTGAGGTGCCGGGCCCGGTCGACGGCCAGGTCCGCGAAGACCCCGGCTCCTGCGGAGAGCGGAAAACGCCCGGTGACCAGCGCCGAGGCGTCAAGGCGCCCGGTGCTCATCAGATTGATCACACGGGGAATGTCGAAGTTGTAGCCGAGCGTGCCGAGGACGGACCGCTCGTAGAAGACGAGCTGTCCCATGTCGAACTCGACGCTGCCGTGGCCGACACCGGCCAGCACGACCCGCCCGCCGCGGCGGACGGTGGCCACGGCCTGAGCCGCGAGCGAGGCCACACCGGTCGCGTCGATGACGACGTCCGGGCCGATGCGGCCGGTGCGCAGGAACACCTCGCGGCGCACGTCGGTCTCGCGGGGGTCGAAGGCCTCGGTGACGCCGATGCCCAGCAGCATCTCCCGTCGTCCCGCCAGCGGTTCACTCACGTAGAGACCGGCCGCGCCGGCCATGCGGGCAGCGAGGACGACCGCGACGCCGATCGGTCCTCCGCCGACGACCAGGACGTTGTCGCCCGGCCGTACGTCGGCGCGGGTGACGGCGTGCAGGCCGACGGCGAGGGGTTCGGCCACGGCGGCCATCTCGTCGCTGACGTTGTCGGGCAGGCGGGTCAGTCCAGCCAGGGGCACGGTGACGCGCTCGGCGAAGGCGCCGGGCGAGGCGAGGCCCACCGATCCGCTCTTGGGACAGATGTGGTACTCGCCACGGACGCACCAGAAGCAGACGCCACACCGCCAGACGGGGTCCGTGGTCACCCGGTCGCCGACCGCGATGCCGGACACCTCCGCGCCCAACGCGACCACAGTGCCGCTGAGTTCATGCCCGAGGGCGAGCGGCGGACTGGCGCCGGTGAGCGGGTGCGGACTCTCCCGGATCATGTGCGGACCTTCGAGGAACTCGTGCAGATCGGTGCCGCACACTCCGCACCAGGAGACCTCCACGACCGCCTCGTGCGGCCCGGGCTCCGGCGGGTCGGGCACCTCCTCCAGCCTCAGATCACGGGCGCCGTGCCAGCGCAGTGCCTTCATGTCCTGCACCCCTTTCCTGTCGTATGAGCTCCGTTCTCGTACGGCTCCACGCCGCGCCTAGGCGTCTCGCGCGGGGCCGTCGAAACGCGCCCGCCCGGGGCCGTGTTCGATGAAGGAGCGGATTCCGGCGGCGGCGTCCGCCGTGCCGAAGACCCCGGTGAAAAGGGACCGTTCGAGAGCCAGTCCGGCGGCCATGCCGCCGTCGCCCCCGTGGTCCACAGCTTCCTTGATCGCCTCCAGAGCCGCCGACGGCCCCTCGGCGAGCCGCCGGGCGTAACCGAGTGCGGCGTCGAGGACCTGGCCCGCGGGCACGACCTCGTCCACGAGTCCGATCCGCAGCGCCTCGTCGGCCCCCACCCTGCGGCCCGTCATCAGCAGGTTCTTCGCCCGCGACGGGCCGACCAGCCGCGTGAGCCGCTGGGTGCCGCCCGACCCCGGCATGATCCCGAGCTGCACCTCCGGCTGGCCGAGCACGGCGTCCTCGCCCGCCACCCGGTAGTCGGCGGCGAGGGCCAGCTCCAGTCCCCCGCCGAGCGCGTACCCGGTGACCGCCGCAACGATGGGCATCGGCAACCGCGCCACCTCGTCGAAGGTCCGTTGCAGAGCGCGGTTCCAGCCGCGCACCTCCTCAGGCCCCATCGCGGCCAGCGCCTTGATGTCCGCCCCGGCGGCGAACAGCCGCTCACCGCCATAGACCACGACGGCCCGCACGTCGCGGGAGTCCGCGAGCTCACGCACGCAGGTGGCGAGCTCCTCCCTCTGTGCGGCGTCGAAGGCGTTCATCGGCGGGTTGTCCAGGCGGACCGTGACGACCGGTCCCTCGCTGTCGAGGTGGATACGTGGCACAGGGCCTCCTCGTCGGCTCCAGCACATCGCGGGCGCGCGGGCGCTTGTCGATGCCTTCGCGCCGACGTAAAGTGCGGCAACAAGTTTTATAGACCAAGGGGTACACTAAATCCTGGCAGTGGGCAACCGACCGGTCGGGATCCAACCTGCCCGTGAGCTGGGGCATACGCGGTCATCGTCGAACACCCAGAGCGAGAGTGAGCCGTGCACAACTTCGCGAGCATCCTCGACTACCACCTGGCCCAGCGGCCCGACGCCGCCGTCGTCGCACAGGAGGAACATCGCCTGACGGTGCGTCAACTGCACGACCGGGTCAATCAATTGGCTGCCGGGCTGGCCGACCTGGGCATCCGGCGCGGCGACGTCGTCGGCCTGCTGCTCTACAACCGTCCGGAGTTCCTGGAACTGGTCTATGCGGCGAGCCGCATCGGCGCGGTCCTCCTGCCGCTGAACTACCGGCTGTCCGAGGAGGAGTGGCAGTACATCCTGGGCCACGCCCAGGCCAAGGCCATCATCACCGAGCCGGAGTTCGTCCCTGCAGTGGAGAGGAGCGCCGGCTGCCTGACGGACCTGGAGCACCGGATCCTGGTCGAGGGCACTCCCACGGGACCATGGTCAGATTACGAGGAGCTGCTCGCCCGCCACCCCGGCGGTCGCGTGGAGCCGGTGGACGTCGGGCCGGAGGACCTGCAGCGCCTGATGTACACCTCCGGCACCACCTCGCGCCCCAAGGGCGTCCGCATCACCTACGGAAATCTGCAGGCGAAGAACCTGGCCCACATCGTCCACTTCGGCCTGACCGCGGCGGACACCACGCTGGTCTGCGGTCCGCTGTACCACGTCGGCGGCCTCGACATGCCGGCCCTTGCGACCCTCTACGCGGGCGGCGCCGTGGTTCTCCAGCGCAAGTTCGACGCCTTGGGTGCCCTCCGCGCGATCCAGGAGCACCGCGTCACGAACGTGTGGCTGGCGCCCGCCATGGTCAACGCGGTCCTGGAGGTCCCAGCCCGCGAGACGTACGACACCACGTCGGTCCGCTTCGTGCTGGGCGGCGGTGAGAAGACGCCCGAGCCGGTGCTGCGGCGCATCATGAACGCCTTCCCCAACGCCTGGTTCGCCGACGCCTACGGTCTCACCGAGACGGTCTCGGGCGACACCTTCCTGGACCGCGCGCACGCGTTGTCCAAGCTGGGCTCGGTCGGGCGTCCCGTCCCGCACACTCGGGTCAGGATCGTCGACGACGAGGGCAAGGAAGTGCCGGCGGGCGAACTCGGTGAGATCACCCTGCGCGGCCCCAAGGTCTTCGCCGGGTACTGGCGCGACGACAAGGCGACGGCCGCCGCCCTGAAGGACGGCTGGTTCCACACCGGCGACATCGGACACGTCGACGAGGACGGCTTCCTCTTCATCGACGACCGGAAGAAGGACATGATCGTCTCAGGCGGCGAGAACATCGCCACGCCGGAGGTCGAACGGGTGCTGTACGAGCATCCGGCCGTGCTGGAGGCGGCCGTGGTCGGGCTGACGCATCCCCGCTGGGGCGAGGTCCCGCGCGCGTTCGTGGTGTTGCGGCCGGGAGCGAGCGCCGGGGCTGAGGAGCTGCGGGAGTTCTGCCGGGCACGGCTGGCAAAGTTCAAGGTGCCGACCCGCTTCGACTTCGTCGACGAGCTGCCCCGTACGCCCTCGGGGAAGGTCCTCAAGCGAACGCTGCGCGACATACCCGTGGAGGGCCGCTCATGACCGACGTGAACAGCGAACTGCGGCTCGACCAGAAGACCGCCTGGGTCACTGGGGCCGGGAAGGGCCTCGGACGCGCGATCGCGGTCGCCCTTTCCCAGGCCGGCGCGACCGTGGCGGTGACGGCACGCACGGCCTCGGACCTCGAGCAGCTCGAGTCCGAACTCGCCGGGCACGGCGGCAAGGTGCTGGTCCTGCCCGGTTCGGTCGCCGACTCCGCCGCCGTCCGGGCCATGGTCGAGCGGATCACCGAGTGGACGGGCCGTTTGGACGCGGTGATCAACTGCGCCGGTGTCAGCCCTCATTTCACCCGCAGCGAGCGGGTCACCGACGAGGACTGGCAGCACGTCCTCGACATCAACCTGCAAGGCACCTTCTACTGCTGCCGCGAGGCAGGCAAGGTGATGCTGGAGCAGCGCTCGGGTTCGATCGTCAACGTCTCATCGGTGCACGCCAGCACCGGCTTCGAGCGGATCGCCGCCTACGCCGCCAGCAAGGGAGGCGTCGAGGCACTCTCCAAGTCGCTCGCCGTCGAATGGGCCGACCGCGGAGTCCGCGTCAATGCCCTCGCACCCGGCTACTTCCACACCGACCTCAGCTCAGGGCTCCTGGCCAGCCGCTGGGGCGACCGGATCGTGGGCGGCACTCCCCTGGGCCGAGTGGGCAGCGCCGAGGAACTCGGCGGCGCCGCGGTGTTCCTCGCCTCGGACGCCTCCCGCTTTGTCACCGGCACCACCCTGACCGTGGACGGCGGCTGGACCGCCTGGTGAGAGGGCGCGCGCCGCGTGAGTGCGGCGCGGCCCCCGTCGGTGACGCGCAGGGCCGGCGGGCACACGGGTTCCGGATGTGACTACTCGCTTGTCGCCGCTGACGACGTACGCTGTTCAACACCGCCGTGGACACCGCCAAATGGGGCGCCAAGCTGGTCATGGTCGCCGTGCAGAAGAAGTCCGACGCCATCGATCTGGGCGGCATGCTGCGCAGCGAACTCACCCTGATCGCCTCCCAGGGGTACCCCACGGAGATCTTCGAGGTGACCGCCCAACTCGCCGAACACCACGAAGGCTTCGCCAAGCTCATCAGCCACCGCATCCCCTTCACCGAGGCCGAGCGGGCCTTCGGCCTCGCCCTCACCCCAGGCGCAGCCGAAAAGATCATCGTCACCTTCAACGACTAGCCTCACAACACACCACGCAGGTGCGCAGGGCGGGAATCCCACCATGACCACCTGCCTGTAGCGAGGCATGCGCAGCTGCCCCGTACCTCGTCGACGGTCCGTCACCGCCGGTCACGACGGGGCACAAGCACAGCTCGTGGCGCTGTCCATGCGGATCGGGCTCGCCGAACGCGCCTACGACCATGACCCCGAGGCCACCCGCAAGCTGCTGGACGAGGCCCAGGAGCAAGCCGAGAACGCGCTGACGGAGCTGCGGCACGTCGTACGCGGCATCCACCCGCCGCAGCGGCAGATCAGGCTCCGGCGAAGGACAGCGAACGGCGCGCGAAGCGCCAGCGGCCATTCTCCCGGCGCAGGACGTCCTCGTAGCGACCTACCAGGCTGACGGCCCAGCCCGACTCGCCCCGTGCCAGGAACACCAGGTCGCTGAGGGCAGTGGCCCGGTCTCCCTGCTCGGTGACAACGGTGTTGACCACGAGATGGCGCTGCGGTGCCTGCGGAGTCAGTCCGCGGTACAGCTGGCGCAGGGCGTCGTGCCCCTCGACCGGTTCCATGCCAGGCAGTGCGGAGACGCCGTCGGCGGTAAAGAGGGCAACGAGATCGTCGACCCGACCGTCGTCCAGGGCATGGCAATAGGCGCCGATCGCGTCACGGACGCTCTCGACCGCCTCCTCGTGGGTCTGGGCGTCGGATTCGAGGCGGGTGTTGGTGGTCATGATGTCTCCTAGGGCTGGTCGGCAAGACGGTGCGGGATCGGGGCGCTCATGCCTCCTGGACTGCCACCGCGGGGCGTGCGTCGGCGGTCGTACGCGGAGTCCGGCTGATGAACAGGGCGAGGACCAGAGCGAGGGCAGAGCAGCCTCCGATCAGGCCGAAGACCTCGAAGAAGGCGCTCTTGGTGCTGAACGGGGTACCGGACACGGTCGACTTGCTGAGTATCAGGGCGGCCACCGAGATGCCCACGCCGCTGAAGGCCGTCTGGGCGACCGCGTTGACACCGGTGGCTTCGCTGGTGTTCTCCGCCGGGACGCTCTCGATGACGAGGTTGGGCAGCGAAGTGAGCATAAAGGTCGTCGCCACAGACAGGAACACCGAGGAGACGACGACGCCGACGACGTTGCCGCAGAACAGGGAGAGGACGATGGCGTTGGTGATGCCGAAGATTGTGCCGATGATGAGGGCGCGCCGGGAGCCGGTGCGGGCGGAGATCCGGCCACTGAGGGGTGCGAGCAGGAAACCGACGATCCCGGTGCAGAAGGCGAGCAGCCCGGCCGTGGTCGCGCTGAGGCCGAGGCCGACGGGTGCGATCTCCGGGGACTGCTTGATGAGGTTGAGCAGGTAGCCGGTGACGCCCACTGGCCCGGCCGCGACGGCCATCGTCGCGAGCGTGGTCAGGGCGAGTTTCCGGTTGGCGAGGCTGCGGACGTTGATCATGGGGCTGTCGAGGCGCAGCTCCCACCAGGCCCAGACGGCCATGAGCACGAGGCCGGCGAGCATGGTGCCGACCGTCCGGCTGTCGAGCCAGGTCCAGGTCCTGGACTTGGTGACGCCGAACAGCACCAGGGCGATGGCGGGCGCGAACAGCACACCGCCCACCCAGTCGATGCGCTGCACCTTGGCGGCGACGGTCGACTTGGGAAGCAGCGAAGAGGCAGCGGCGGCGAGCAGCCCGCCCACTGCGGTGGTGACGAAGATGTAGTGCCAGCTCGTGTGGTCGATCAGGAAGCCGGAGATGACCATGCCTGACGCCCCGGACAGCACGGTGGCGCCGCCGATCCAGGCGGTCGCCACAGGCACCCGCTTCTTCGGCAGGTTCTCCCGGGCAAGGCCGAAGCAGAGGGGGAGGAGGCCACCGGCGACGCCCTGGAGCGCCCGGCCGGCGACGACCCCGGTGAGTGTGTCCGTGGACATGCTGACAATCGAGCCCGCGGCCGAGATGAGTAGCAGGATGATGATCATGTTGCGGCGGCTGTAGAGGTCGCCGAGCCGCCCGCAGAGCGCGGCGGACACCGCGCCAACCAATGTGTACGCCGTGAGCATCCAACTGGCGTCGGCTGCATTGGTATGGAAGATGACGATCATCTGCGGGAGGGCGTTGGCCATCATCGTCGACTCCAACGAGCTGACGACGGCCGCGAAGATCAGGACCGCGATGATGAGCGGGGCGGGGCGTGCTGAACGGAGGACGTCATCGACATCTTCGGAGATGAAATCGCCGCTGACCTCTTCGGATCGGTGCATCGTGTCTCTCTCGGGTAGGCATGATCGACGGTGATCGCCTTGCCCTGGGCGTACGTCCGCAGCGCCGCGCGTGAACCGGACACCGGTTCCGTGGAATAAGGATCTCCGGGCGTGCGACGACGATCTCGGGCAACCGCCCAGGGGCACTCAGGCTCGACAGGCGTAGAGGACTGACACAAGCTTCCTCATACCTGCGTTCCATTCAACGGAACGACTGATTGCTTTAGCGAGGAGAGTGTGACCCCCTCGACTACCGGTGTCAAGGAGTTCGGCGGGGCTGCCGGCGAGGGCTGGGCTGTTCAGTGTGTGGGCTGGCCCCGCCGATGCGTTCGGCGAGGTTGGCGGCTAACCGTGTGACGAGCGCGGCCGGTTCGGGCACGCTTAGGCGCCGTCCGGCTGACCATCCCCAGTTTCTCCAGTTCACCGAGCAGCCGATGAGCGGTGCTCGGGCTGACGCCCAGCCGGGTGCCGAGCTCGCGGACGCCGTGGGCCCCCTCGTCGCTGTCCACCATCAGGGTCAGGAGCTCGATGCCCTCGCCAGCGGGTCGCGCTGCCGGTCGATGTCCGGCCGTCCCGCCCGGATCGGCGCCCTGTCTGCCATCTTGCCCACCTCATCGAATCGCCGCACTGGCCCTTGACATCGCTTCGACTCGAAGCCACCCTGATTCCGCCGCTGTCCAGAACGCCTGTTTCCCCCAAGAGAACAGAGTGCAGGGCTCGAGGTGACATACCCAGACTTCCAAGGCCGGCCAGAACGAATCCACGGGAAATCCGGAGGTCATCGATGGCGATACCCCTACGCCCGCACCAGCGTCAGCACTGCAAGCAGATCCGGGCAGGGGCAGCGCAGGGATCGTCATCGGAGACCGGCGGCAGCGACCACCCTGGCTCGTATCGGGAGTCGGCGGGGATGGGGAACGGAAGGAAGAAGTGAGTGGCGGCAGATGCCGCCATCGTCCGGCAGGGCGTGGACGAGCTGGCACGCATCTTCCGCTCGGGTCAGGGCGGTGGCACATCCTCTCCTGCGGCCCCGAGGAGGATGCGTGCCATGCGGCGGCAGTCGTCATCCGTCAGCGGGGCGCTCGGGGATCGCTGCCAGGTCACCACACCGTGGAAGGCCAGGTGCGCGATCATCGCCACGTCCTCCTCGCAGATGTCGCCGTGCCGGGCCGCGCGGCCCAGGGCGCGCCGCAGCGGTGCCAGAGACCGCTCGGTGACCTGCTCGACCAGGGACTGCAGCTCGTGATGGGCGGCGCCTGCCGCCGCGCGAAGTGCCTGCCCTTCGGGGCTGGCCCAGGCCTCGCGGATCATCAGCATGACCGCGACCAGGTCCTTGCGCGCGTCGCCGCTCTCGGGAATGTCGTCGTACCGCTGCAGCAGCGGCTCGACGACAGCGGCCAGAAGGGCGGCCTTGGAGGGCCAGCGGCGGTAGATCGTGGTGCGGTTGACCCCGGCGGCCCTGGCGACGGCGTCGACGGTCATTGCCGTGAATCCCACACGCTCGAGCTCGGCAAGGGTCGCCGCGCGCACGCTGCTGATCACCTGCCGGCTGCGCGGGCCGGTCTGCACCCCGCGGGTGCGCCTGGTCGTCGTCTCCATCACCGGTGAATGTAACCCAGCGCAGCCGACGGAGGCGCCGCCCTCCTCACCCCTGACCGGACCCTACGACAAGAAAGGCAACAGGGTGTTGCCTTTGATTGGGTCCGGGGCTAGTCTCCGGGCGCGGGCCTGCCGCGGGCCCGCCGACGCCGGGCACCGTCGCCCGGCCCTTGGGAGAAGGAAGCGCAAACCATGAAGGCTTGGCAGTTCGTCGAGACCAACGAGCCCCTCGTCCTCAACGAGGTCCCCGACCCCGTCCCCGGTTCCGGCGAGGTCGTCGTCGACGTGCGCGCCTGCGGCCTGTGCCACTCGGACATCACGTACATGACCAACCCAGGGACCAAGGCCAACATGCCCTACACCCCGATGACCCTGGGCCACGAGACCGCCGGCCTCATCAGCGCCATCGGCGAGGGGGTCACCGACTGGCAGGTCGGCGACCGCGTCGGCGTGTGCCCGTCCGGCACCGGCCCGATCCCCGGGTTCTTCGCCCCCGGCGGCTTCGCGGGCAAGCAGCTCGTCCACGCCGACGACCTCGCCCGTGTCCCCGAGGGCCTGGACATAGCCCTGGGTGCGGTGGCCACCGACGCGGGCATGACCTCCTACCACGCGATGGTCGTGCGCGGCGGCGCCAAGGAAGGCATGAAGGTCGGCGTCATCGGCCTGGGCGGCCTCGGCCAGATCGGGGCGCGCGCGGCGGTGCTCAAGGGAGCGGAGGTACACGTGGCCGAGCCCAAGGCGGAGGTGCGCGAACTTGCCCTGGGCCTCGGCGTGGCCGGAACGGTCGCCGAGGCGGCCGAGTGGAAGGGCCAGAACTTCGATCTCGTCGTCGACTATGCCGGCTTCAACACCGCCGCCGCGGCCATCGACGCGATCCGCCCCGGCGGCACCGTCGTCACCGTCGGCATCGGCGCCAGGGAGATGACGATCCCGTCCATCGCGCTGCTGCGCAACAAGAACCTCATCGGCTCCATGGGGGGCACCGTCGCGGACATCGAGGAGCTCTACCAGCTCATGCTCGACGGCTCCATCGCCCCGACGTACGAGGAGATCGGCTTCAACCAGATCCCCGACGGCCTGGACCGCCTGGCCAAGGGGCAGGTCACCGGCCGCCTCGTGGCGCGCTTCGGCGACTGAGCCCCCGCCCCTGCGGCACAACCGCCAGACGACCGCTCCCGTGTTCCCGGCAGAAGCGGTCGCCTGTTCCGGCGCACAACAGCATGGGAGCCCCCTGGGGAGTCGGTCTCGGCCGACAGATGGGTGGCCGCGTCGAGGGCGATCGCCAGATCGTCGGGGCTGGACGGTGAGTCCCGCATCGTTGGCATGGCGTGCTCCTCCTGCCGGTGTCCCTCAAGAAGGCGTTCGGAGGTCTGTTAATGAGGTCCCCTGTCCGTCTTGCAAGCAGGTCGGACAGGGGAATGTGAGTACCACGGCTCAGTGGCGCTGCCTCTGCCCCGTCGAGGCCGGACCTGGTTGCAGCGCTGACACTGGTGCGGGCGTAAGTTACCGCCATCGATGACCGCCGGATTTCCCCCTCGGGTCTCGAGGTCGGAATGTGTCACCCCGAGCCCGCCCTAGAGCGCTGCCCTCCGAAAGAAACATCCGTTCCGTCTAGCAAGGTAGATTTAGGGTGATGTCAAGAGCCGGTGCGGCGATTCGATGAGGTGGGCAAGATGGCAGACAGGGCGCCGATCCGGGCGGGACGGCCGGACATCGACCGGCAGCGC
>NZ_JBEOVA010000057.1:0-31560 GCF_040295225.1 Streptomyces sp. NPDC002896
CACGCAGGGTCGCCTCAAGCGCCGACGCCTGCACGGGCGTCGGCAACAGCTTCACCTGCACCACCAACTTCACAACCCCGGACCGTAGTACGACACCCGCACACACGACCGCCGTTCACCCGATGATCACCACCATGAGCGACCAGCAGGATGGTTGTTCGCATTCTCCGGCTCCGCCGAGCAGCCGTGCGGGCGCTACGCGCCCGGCAGAAAACAGATGCTGCGATGCTCCGCGTCGCAGCCACAGGAGGCGTTTCCTCCCCGACGTGAACGCCGGGGCATCCTCGCCAGAATCAGGTGAAGATGCTCAGCGGCGACGATTTCGAGCCGCGGTGGACCGTGGTCCCCAAGCGCGGCGACCCGGTCGTCGGCCTGGCGGACAACAACGACGTGCTCTTCGAGGACCGGCGCAGACAGCGGGAGACCGGGCACAGGGAGCTCTACGAGCCGATTCTGGCCCTCACACACTCCGGAACCCTCGTCACCCTGGCCGACCCCTACGCCGACCCCGACGACCCGCGAGGCAAGGAACCCGTACGAGTTATCGGCTCCAGCGATGTCGCCCAGCAGCCCTGCGCCGGGGAGCGAGAACTGCTCGCCGACAAGGTCTCCGGTACGGCCCTCGTGCTGTGCACTACGGACGAGCGCACACACGTCACGGCCGTCACCGGCTAGAACCGACCGCGGTGGTCACGTCAAGGACCAGCCCACCAGGCTCGCCACCGCGCCCAGGACACCAGCTCCGAGCAGGGCGCTGACGACGCTCGGCGGGCGGCAAGCAGCCAGAGGGCTGTGCGGTACTCCTGGGGGTTCACGCCGAACGCGCTCTTGAACGTAAGGCTGATATGGGCGGCGTCGGGAAGGCCGGCGGCAGCGGCGATCGCGCTGACCGGGCAGGTTCGGCGAGTAGGGTCGGTGAGGTCCCTGCGGCAGCGGTCCAGGCGCTGTTGCCGGATCCATCGGGTCACGGTCAGCCCTTCGGCGGTGAACAGTCGCTGCAGCGTGTGGGGCGAGGTGTGCACCGCTGCCGCCACCGCCGCCGGGCCGATGTCGGGATCGGGCAGATGCTCCTCGGTGTAAGCCTGCGCGCGGATGACCAGTGCGTGCTGCGCCGTGCGGCTGTCGAGCTGAGCGCGGTGGGAGGTGTGCTCGGCTGGCAGGCCGGTCATGAGGTCGATCATCGAGTCGGCGAAGAGCAGGGCCGACGTCGCGGACACCGAGCGCAGACGCAACGCATGCTCGGCAACTTTGAGCAAATGATCAGGCGGCTTACGCCGATCCGGCGTCGTCAGCAGTGGCGGGTGCGCTCTCGGCGGCGGCGCGCGTGGACGCCGCGACACCGGTGCGGGGCCGGGTCTCGACCGCGGGGGCCAGGAAGGCGGCGCAGGCGACGCAGGCGAGGACGGCGAGCATGGCGGGGCGGAGGCCGACGTGGTCGCCGAGGAAGCCGAGGCCGGGCGGTCCGACGAGGAAGGCGATGTAGCCGATGGTGGCGACCAGACTGACCCGGGCCGTCTCGTTGGGGCCGGATTCACCGGCGGCGGAGAGCGCGAGGGGAAAGCCGAGCGAGGCGCCCAGTCCCCACAACAGCACGGCGACGCCAGCGAGAACGGCGCTGTCCGAGACGACCACGACGAGCAAGCCGAGTGCGCCGACGACGGCGCTGGCGCGCACGACGGCGGTGCGGCCGAAGCGGTTCAGGAAGAATGTTCCAGTGAAGCGGCCCAGTGTCATCGCGGCCGCGAATCCGGCGTAGACGAGGGAGCCCGATGTGGCGTCCATGCCGTGTCCGTCGACCATGAGCAGCGGCAGCCAGTCGTTGGCCGATCCCTCGGACAATGCCATGGCCAGCACGATCGCGCCGATGAGGACGAGCCTCCCGTCCTTCCACACCGCCGGGTGCCGGCCATCGCTGTCGGCTTCCTGCGGCTGCCCGGGGGCGGCGCGGCCGGTGCCCGCCGGGACGGCGGGCATCGCGTAGAGGAAGAGCCCGACGGCCAGCAGGGTGACCGCCGCGAGGTGCCAGTGCACCGGCACCCCGGCCGCCGTCGCCGCCATGCCCGCACCGGCTCCGAAAACCGTGCCCAGACTGAAGCAGCCGTGCAATGCGGGCAGGGTGTTCACACCGCTGATCCGCTCGACGTCCGTGCCGTCGACGTTCACGGCCACATCGCCGGCGCCCATGCCGGCGCCGAAAGCGCACAGGCCCGCTGTCACCACCGGCACCGACGCGGCGAGACTGCCCACGCAGACCGTGGCCATCCCGACAATGAGCAGCCACGTCCCCCAGGCGATGACGGGCCGCGTCCCGAACCTGGACACCAGCCGCCCCGAACAGGTGATCCCCAGCATCGAGCCGAGCGACAGCCCGAACAGCACCAACCCCATCTGCCCGGTGGACACTTCCAGCCGGTCCCGGATCGCGGGCGTGCGCGTCACCCACGACGACATCGCAATCCCGGCAAGCAGAAAAAGCAGGAACAGCGCTCGACGGCGCCGACGCACGGCCTGGTCCATGAGAATGCTTCTCCGTGGGAACTGGGACGGCTGCTGACAGGCCAGGCATCGGCGCCCACCCGGCTTGGACAAATGTACATGCCTGTTCACGGCGGCAAGAAAGCACTTACGGAATGACGCAGAGCACCCCAGCAGCCCCCGTCCCCAATCGGCGGGACCGCATCCTCGACGCCGCGCTCGACGTGGTCTCCGAACAGGGCGCCATCCGAGTCACCTACCGCAAGATCGCGGCCGCCGCGGGCGTGCCGCTCGGCTCGGTCACCTACTACTTCGACGATCTGCATCAGCTGCTCACCGAGGCGTACACCCGCCTCGCCGAGGCCGTCTCCCAGCGCTACCGCGACCTGCTGGACGCGGCCCGCACCTCCGAGGAGGCCCAGGAGGCGGTCGTCGACATCGTCTGCGGCGAAGCATGGAGCAGCGAGCGTGATCCCCTCCTCACCTACGAGCTGTACGCCTTCGCGGCCCGAAACCCCGAACTGCGCACCGTCATGAGCAACTGGCTGCAGTCCAGCCGGGAGGCCCTGGCCCGGCACTTCGACCCGCTCACAGCCCGTGCCCTGGATGCCCTCGTCGAAGGCTTCGCGCTGCACAACTACTTCGACGCTTCCCCCACCAGCCGCGCCGACATCGCCGCGATCGTGCGGACCGTCGCCGAACGGCACAAGCACCCGGAGCCACATCCTTAGGACATGGTCCTCGACGGCTTGCGGGACGGGACAAGGCCTCGCCGAGTCAGAGGGCGGCAAGTTCGTCAGCAACGGCAGCACGGCAGCTGCGCGGTGGCCTGTTCGACGATCTCCCGCTGCGCGCGGACGACTAAGTGGTCTGCGCTGTTCTCTACTTTGCGTCCGTGATCTTGTTCGGCAACGTGGCGGTCTGCCCGACACTGCTGGCCTGCTGGCGGGTGGGCGGCGTGAATCGGCGGCCCGGCCGGCAAGGCCGGGCCAACCCAACCGATCCCGGATACCTTCGATGATGTCCGCTCCTGAGGAATGGACAGCTCAACTGCCTTCGTACATCGCGGAGATGGCGTCGGCTGGGTTGCGGATGACAACCGCCCGCTTACCTTCAAGTTGGGAGTCAGGTCTCCCCGCGCCAGGCTGAAGGACCTACCGCGCGCCACCAGGGTGAGGTACTCGACCGGCACCGCGGAGGCGAGATTGGGGCTGTGTGTGCTGAGGATGACCCGCACGGTGGGTGTCGATTGCTCGGCGCGTTCGCGCAGGAGTTGCATCACCCGATTTTGCAGCTGGGGGTGGAGCGCTCGAATCGATCTGGGAACGTCTCCGCGCCCGGCAACGTGCGCGCGACTCGGTCGCTGGTGTTTGCCCACGACGCATGGGCGGCGGCCCTGATCCGGTAACTCCTTGACGCGCCGCGCGTGTCGAGCCGCGCGGCCGGGAGACTACCGCTCCGGTCCCTTCCGGCCCCTGCGGGGGCGGCGGTCCAGCTCCTCCGAGTGTCAGCTACGGCCATCCGTGCGGGCAACCGGCCGCCGCCGTCCTCGGCGCAGGGTCTCCGTCATCCGCGTCGGCTTCCGCCCACACCGTGTCAACGTATTCTTCGACCGTGGCTGAGACCGAACTGATGCGGCTTCCCGACATGCCGCTGCACGATCCGTTCATCGTCGCCGACAACAAGACCCGCACCTACTACCTCTACACGTCCAACGACCCGTCCGTATCGGGCACGGACGGCATCGGCACGATGGTCTACCGCAGCCACGACTTGCGCGACTGGATGCCCCCGGTCGTGGTTTTCCTGGCCGCCGAGCAGAAAGGTATCTGGGCGACCGACGGTGGATGGGCGCCGGAGGTGCACGAATGGGATGGCAAATACTACCTGTTCACCACGCTACACAACCAGGAAAAACCGCTTCCGGTACCACCACCCAACCAATGGGGCACGCCGTTCCAGATCCCGAACTACATGCGCGGCACGATCACCGCCCTGTCCGACTCGCTGCTGGGTCCCTTCACCGCCATCGACCCAACACGCCCCACCCCGCCCGAAAACCTCATGACCCTCGACGGAACGCTCTACGTCGACCCGTCAGGGCAGCCCTGGATGGTGTACGCACACGAGTGGCTGCAGACCATCGACGGAACCATAGAAGCGATCCGGCTAACTCCGGACCTGTCCGGGACGATCGGAGATCCGGTCTTCCTGTTCAAGGCCTCGGACGCGTTCTGGATCAGCGAGCAGATCCCCAGCGGCATGCCGCATCAGCTCCCGCCCTACGTCACCGACGGCCCGCAGCTGTACCGCACCCCTGACGGGTCCTTGCTCATGCTGTGGTCGACGTACGAAAAGAACGTGGTCGGCCAGGACGGCACCATCGGCGGCGGCTATGTGCAGACCTATGCCGTCTCCAAGTCCGGCAACATCACAGGGCCGTGGCAACAGCACCGGCCCCTGGTCCGGAACGACAGCGGTCACGGCATGCTGTTCCATACCTTCGACGGCCAACTGATGATGGTCCTGCACCGCCCGTTCGACAACGCGCGGGGAAAGCTGTACGAGATCCAGCTCCTCGGTCACGAGCTACGGGTACTCCGCCAGCGCACCGACCTCGACGGTGGCGGATGACGCCGCATCTGTGTGACCGCTGGCTACCGCCGGCTGGACGTCGGGCTACTCATACACCGCGCTGTCGATCATGCGGAGCGCGTCCATCTTGCCGACCGACTCCCGGGAGGGCCGTAGTGCCCAGAATGGGGCTCGGGCTAGCTGCGTGATCACGCCACGACACCCTGGGCGCCGCAGCACGAGCTCAGGCCGAAAACCTCAGTAACGGGCGGCCGCCCGGAAGGTGTGCCGGTAGGTCTGCGGGGAGACCCCGATGGCGGCGTGCAGGTGCTGCCGCAGGGAGGCGCCGGTCGCGAAGCCGACCTGGCCGGCGATCTGGTCGACGGACAGGTCGCTGGACTCCAGCAGGTGGCGGGCCCGGGCGACACGTTGCTGGATGAGCCAGCGGCCGGGGCTCATGCCGACCTCGTCGTTGAAGCGGCGGGCGAAGGTGCGCAGGCTCATCCGGGCATGGCCGGCGAGCTCGGCCAGGGTGACCGGCTCGTCGAGGTGTTCCAGGGCCCAGGACCGGGTGGCGGCGGTGCTCGCGGCCCCGCTCTCGGGGACCGGCTGCTCGATGTACTGGGCCTGGCCGCCGTCCCGGAAGGGGGGTACGACGCAGCGGCGGGCGACGGCGTTGGCCAGTTCGCTGCCGTGGTCGGTGCGGACGATGTGCAGGCAGACGTCGACGCCGGAGGCGGCGCCGGCCGAGGTGAGGATCCGGCCGTCGTGGACGAACAGGACGTCGGGGTCGAGGTCGACGTGCGGGTAGCGGCGCCGGAACAGGTCGGCGACCTGCCAGTGCGTGGTGGCCCTGCGGTCGTCGAGGAGGCCTGCCGCGGCGAGGACGAAGGCGGCGGTGCAGATGGACACGATCCGCGCGTCGGGGCGGATCCGCGCGAGCGCGGCGGCGACGTCGGCGGGCAGCTCGGTGGGGATGTGCGGGGGCGCCATGGAGGCGACCACCACGGTGTCGGCCGTGGACAGGATCTCGGGCCCGTGCTCGACGCCGATGGTGAAGTCGGCGTTGGTGCGCACCGGTTGGCCGTCGACGCTGCAGGTCAAGACCTCGTAGCGGCCGTCGGCAGCGCCGAAGATGCGGCTGGGGATGCCCAGCTCGAAGGGGTAGACGCCGTCCAGGGCCAGCACCACGACCCGTTCCACCTGCCGTTCACCGCGCATGGCATGATCCTATCGAAGGTTGGCAATCATGCCATTTTCCCGCTCTGCGGCCTACGGCAGGCTGGTTCACCATGAGCACTGTGAACACCATGCGAGCCATCAGCCAGGACACCCTCGGCGGACCCGAGGTCCTGAAGGAAGTGGAGCTCCCGCGTCCCGAGCCGCGCACCAACGAGGTACTGGTCCGGGTGCGCGCCGCCGGAGTCAATCCGACCGACTGGAAGCACCGCGCGACCGGCGGTTTCCTGGGCGAGCCGCCCTTCGTGCTGGGCTGGGACGTCTCCGGCGTGGTCGAGGCCGTCGGGATCGGCGTCGCCCGCTTCGAGCCCGGCGACGAGGTCTTCGGGATGCTGTCCTATCCGTACGGCCACGGCTCGCACGCCGAGTACGTCACTGCCCCGGCGCGCGCCTTCGCGCACAAGCCGGCCTCGATCGAACACACGCAGGCGGGCGCGCTGCCGCTGGTCTCGCTGACCGCGTGGCAGGCGCTGGTGGAGTACGCCGACCTGCAGCCGGGCCAGCGGGTGCTGATCCACGCGGCGGCCGGCGGGGTCGGGCACGTGGCCGTGCAGATCGCCAAGGCGCGGGGCGCGTATGTGATCGGTACGGCGAGCGCGGGCAAGCACGAGTTCTTGCGCGGGATCGGCGCGGACGAGGCGATCGACTACCGGGAGACGGACTTCGCCGAGGCCGTGAAGGACGTCGACGTCGTCCTGGACACGATCGGCGGCGACTACTCGACGCGCTCGCTGCGCGTGCTGCGGCCGGGCGGACTCGTGGTGTCGATCCTGCCGGTGGGTTCGAACGACTTCTACGAGGAGGCCGAGCGGCTGGGTGTCCGGGCGCTGCGGATGCTCGTGGACGCCTCGCACAGCGGTATGAAGGCGATCGCGGCGCTGGTGGAGGCGGGGAAACTGCGCGCCACGATCGCCGGCACCTTCCCGCTGGCCGATGCCGCCGAGGCACACAGGCTCGGCGACACCGGCCGGACCACGGGAAAGCTGGTCCTGACGATCGACTGACGGACTGTCAGAGGATGAGCACGGGGGCTTGATCGCCTTGCCCACGCCCATGTCCCGCACCGCCTGGTCGATGTCCGCGACGACGACCGCACGCTCTGCGCGGCGGTCAGGCTGTGCACGACGGTGTGCAGCCGGCCGCCTTCGCCGAGGCCGGCTGTCTGCCCCTGTCGCAGCCCTGCGAAGTGGTGGCATCCGTCAGGTCTCGGAGTCGTGCCGTCCCGAGTGGAACGGCTCGCAAGCGGTTCGCTGCGGTGCACGCCTCCCCGCCGTTGCGCATCTTGGCGATCATCGCGCCGGCGACCGCCTGATCGATGTCCGCGTCCTGCAGCACGATGAACGGAGCGTTGCCGCCCAGCTCCATCGAGGAACTGAGGACGCGGTCGGCTGCCGAGTGCAGCAGCTTGATCCCTACCTCGGTGGACCCCGTGAACGACCCTTCCGGACTGCCGGGTTGGCCAGCAGGGAGTCGACGATCTGCCCCGACCGGTGGGTGGGGAAACGCTGCGGAGGCATCCCCGGGCTCCTCGCTGCCGCCCAACTCGTCCAGTCCACCGTTGCGGCCTTGCTCCCCGGCTCCTGACCGGGCCAGCACCGTCACGATTGACGAGCAAGCCTGGGCTCCAGCAACTCCAGTGCCTCCTCCCATTTAAGGCGGTCGGCTCCGCCGCCAACCTTGGGCCGGTACGGCTCGTAGGAGCCGATCAGGACGCCCATGTCCGCAGCCGTTCCAGGCTCTCTGCGGGCCGTCACGCCCTCGACTACCCCGCGGACCCGGCGCCCCTTGGAGCAGGCGACGGCGGCGCGGACGAGTGCTTCCCGGTTTCGGCCCGCCGGCAATCGGCCGAGCCGATGCGCATCTCCACAAGACGAAGTGTTGCCTGAGGTATTGACGCGCTCCGTGAGTCTCCTATTATCCATGACGGTCCGAATAATCGATCGGTATTCGAAATATCGAACAGTTATTCCGGCCCCTTCGTACGAGCCGCACGAACAGGTACCGCGGCGCCGCATGATTCGCACCGGCAACTCAACCGCATGCCACCGTGCCGGACTGTCTCGGGCTGCCCACCCGGACAAACACGAACAGCACCTACTGATCCAACCCTACGAGCGAGCGCGACATGGGAGCGCTCCCAACAAATAAGGGGAGGTGGTTGCACAGCGCTGACTGTCGAGCGATTCACCCAAATCTCCTGATACGCACCAGCTATAGCCAATGAGGATTCGATGGTCACTGGCAAGAAGGCACGGTTCCGCATAACACGGCGATGGCGACGAGGGATGGTTGGCGTCGTGATGACGGCTCTGCTCGCCAGCCTGTGTGTCGCCATCAGCGCGGCGCCGGCATCGGCGGCGACGGTCGACGTCAACTCGTGGTACGTACTCGTCAACCGCAACAGCGGCAAGGCGATGGACGTCACCAATCGCAATGCCGACAACGGAGTGGGGATCCAGCAGTACTCCCGCAACGACGGTGCGTGGCAGCAGTGGCGCTTCGTCGACGCGGGCAACGGTTACTACCGGCTCCGGTCCCGCTTCACCGGCAAGGTGCTCGATGTGTCGGCAGCGTCGACGGCGGACGGCGCCCGCATCCAGCAGTGGGACGACGCCAACGCCGCCAACCAGCAGTTCAGCCTCGCCGACTCGTCCGGCGGCTACGTTCGCCTGATCAACCGCAACAGCGGCAAGGCGGTCGAGGTCACGAACGCATCCGCGTCCGACGCGGCGGCTGTCGACCAGTACACCGACTCGGACGGGACCAACCAGCAGTGGCAGCTGGTGAAGGTCGGCACCGTCTCCAACTCGCTTCCCTCGACGTTTTCCTGGGTGTCCACCGGCGTTCTGGCCAGTCCGCAGTCGGACGCGTCGCACAACCTCGCCTCGATCAAGGATTTCTCGGTCATCCGCTACAACGGCAAGTACCACGTCTACGCCACCACGGCGAACACATCGGGAAGCTGGAGCCTGGAGTACTTCAACTTCGACAAATGGGCCAACGCCTCCTCCGCGACGCAGCGCTACCTGGACTCCTCGGCCATCGGCACGCGGTACGCGGCGGCACCACAGGTTTTCTACTTCGCCCCGCAGAATCTCTGGTACATGGTCTACCAGACCGGCCCGCCCACGTACTCGACCACGACCGACCCGTCGGACCCGACCTCGTGGTCCGCGCCCAAGACGTTCATCGCCTCGGAACCCGCGGTCGTGACACAGAACAAGGGCACCGGGGGATGGATCGACTTCTGGACCATCTGCGACACCTCGAACTGCTACCTGTTCTTCAGCGACGACAACGGCCACCTCTACCGCGCCCAGACGACGCTGGCGAACTTCCCCAACGGGTTCGGCAACACCACGATCGTCATGACCGACTCCAAGTACAGCCTCTTCGAGGCATCGAACGTGTACAAAGTCTCCGGCACCAACCAGTACCTCCTGCTCGTCGAGGCCATCGGGGCGAACGGCCGGTACTTCCGGTCCTGGACGTCCAACAGCCTCACCGGCACCTGGACCCCGCTGGCATCCACGGAAGGCTCTCCGTTCGCCGGCAAGGCCAACGTCTCGTTCAACGGATCCGCGTGGACGAACGACATCAGCCACGGGGAGATGGTCCGTTCAAGCAATGACCAGACACTGACCATCGACCCCTGCCATCTGCAGTACGTCTACCAAGGGCGCGACCCGAACTCCAGCGGCGACTACTCGCAGCTGCCCTACCGGATGGGCCTGCTCACCCAGGCGAACTCGAACTGCTGAAGCGCGGCGGCTGAAACACCCCTGTGCTCCCGCACCTCGCGGCGCGGGAGCACAGCAGTCAAGTCTCACCCCATGAACGACATCCAAGCCGCGGCGACCTCCGCTGACCGCCCGCGCCCAACACCGCGTCACCACGGTGGGCGTCGGCGTGACCGGCCGGCAGGAGCTCCCAGCGGCCATGAGGTTCCTCACTCACCACGGCAGGGCCACATCGCCGTCATCCGTCACGTCGCCGACGCTTGGTCACGTCACACAAGCAGAGCGATTCACATGTCCTTTTTCAACGAAGAGCACAGCCGCCGCAAGGCGCTCACCACAGCCACCGGCCTGATCGTGGGAGCCGCCTTACCCGTCGCATCGACCACCCGCGCCGCCGCGTCCACCCCCACCACGGCGCAGCCTCACCCAGCCGCTGCCGCGCAGTTCACGAACCCCGTGATCTGGCAGGACTTCGCGGACATCGACATCATCCGCGTGGGCCACACGTACTACTACTCGGCCTCGACGATGCACTATTCGCCGGGGGCGCCCATCCTCCGCTCGTACGACCTGGTCAACTGGGAGTTCGCCGGACACTCGGTGCCGGTCCTGGACTTCGGGTCCAAGTACGACCTCAACGGCGCCCGCGGCTACGTCAGGGGCATCTGGGCGTCGTCGCTCGCCTACCGACCGAGCAACAGGACGTTCTACTGGCTCGGCCAGATCGACTTCGCCAAGACGTACATCTACACCGCCGCCGCCGTCGAGGGCCCCTGGAGCAGACTCACGACGCTCGACAACGTGTACTACGACGCCGGACTGCTCGTCGACGATGACGACACCCTGTACGTGGCGCACGGCAACACCACCATCAGCGTGGCTCAGCTCTCCCCGGACGGGCGCAGCCAGGTGCGCGCACAACAGGTGTTCAGCACGCCGTCCAGTGTCGGCATTGAACCTGCGACCCCTTGACCCCCAGTCAAGTACGCGATCTTGGTTTGAAGACCTGAACTGCCGCTGCTCGCAATACAGCGCAGTCCATAGCCCGTATCCAGCTCCTGACGTCCACTCACCGCCTTGACTGCCTCCTACGACGCCGTAGATGGAAAGCGCCGGACTGTAGAGCAACTCAAGGCTTCTCGGTACCGTGCGCGAGAATCGCTCGCGGTCCCTGGCAACGACACTGTTTTGCGCGCGGGTTCTGGGGGTCCGGATGATACGTGTAGTGGACGGCCTGTCAGCAGCAAGCGCAGCCGCACTGGCGGCTTGGAGGAGTCTGCCCTGAAGCTCGACGTCGCTCGCGGTCGGATCCGGTCCGCCGCACCATTCACCGCGCGATCGGCCAAGGCGTGACGCTACTTGACATCGCCGAGATCTACGGCCCCTTCGTCAATGAGGAACTCGTCGGCAAGGCCATCGCCGGTCGACGCGACGATGTGGTGCTCGCCACGAAGTTGGGGCAACTGAACCACAGGAACACCACGGCGACGGCGGAGACCGTTGGGACTGTCCGCATCCGGGACAGCAGTCCGGAGAACATTCAGTTGGCGGTGGAGGGTTCGCTCCGTCGCCTCGGGACCGATCACATCGATCTCTACTACCAGCACCAGCCAGACCCGAAGACGCCGATCAAGGACACGATGGGCGCCCTCGCCAAGCTCGTGACCCAAGGCAAATCGTGTCATTACCGGCCGGGCTGGGCCGTTCGGGCGGGTTCGGCGGCTGCGTCGCCCGGCCAGGTGCGAGCCAGCCGGTCGCCGCTATGAGCCCTCTGCCGCGATTGTAACCTTCCGGCCCGTGCGTGCCGCCTCTCGGATCTGCTCCAGCATCTGGTGCCGCCGGACCGCATGCCGGAAGTCCGGAACGCCCTCCGCCTCCGGCGCGAGGTCCCCGGTGATCTCCTCGCGAAGCAACGCATATTCGTGGGCGACGTTGTAGGCGGGCTCAGCCGATCGCTCCGCGAACTGCGGCAGCAGCCTGTCGTAGCGTTGGGGAACCGGCAGTTCGGTCAGGCGGGCGTCGCCGCCTCGGGCGCCGTACAGCCGCAGCCGCCCCATCCACAGGTTATGGTCGGCCTCGACCACGAGGTCGCCCTCCGTGCCGTTGATCTCCCAGTGGAAGCTGGTAGCGCGGGATGTGCCGCCGCGGAAGTGCACCGAGGCCACCGCACCCGACTCCAGCACGCCGGTGACGGCGATCTGATCCTCGGCGGTCTTGGCCGCGACGCCCCCGGTCGTCGCGTGAGTGACCTCGGGACGCAGGTTCGCGATCTGTGCCGATACCTCGCCGAACTCACCCAGCACCATGGTCAGCGCGTCGACCGAGTGCCCAAAGGGAATCGACAGCAGCGTCGCGCCGTTCGCGGCATCCAGCAGGTAGGCACCGCTGTCATCGTACGTGGCCCCCCAGGCGCCGCCCGACCCCAGCATGCTGGTCGACAGCACCCGACCCACGTACCCGTCTGCGACCAGGTCCCGGAGATAGCGCAGCGGTGGAGCGGACCGGGCCTGTAGACCGACGGCGGTACGCAGCCCCTTCTGCTCTGCAAGGTCGGCCAGCTCCTCTGCCTGCGCAAGATCGGCACCGAGCGGCCACTCGCTGAGCACCATCTTCCCCGCCTCGAGTGCGGGTCGGATGAGCTCCAGGTGGTGCGGAACCTTGACCGTCACAACTACGAGATCGACGTCGTCGCAGCGGACCAGTTCCTCCGCGCTGCCGAAGGTAAGCGGCACCGCGTACTTCTCGCCGGCCGCACGCGCAGACGCACTGCTGCTGGCGCTGAGGGCCCGCAGCTCATACCCGTCCAGCGCAGCGAGCGCAGGCACATGGGCAGTGGCCGCCCACCCGCCGGTCGCACTCAGTCCGACGACACCGACACCAATCGGCCTACCGGCGGGAGAAGCTGAAGTCATGCGGAAGTCCTTATGGTCGCACCCCGCCTGCTCACTCACGTCAAGCGGAAGGACTTCCACCGTAACCCATGTTCACATTGATGCGAACATGCGCTGGCGCGGGCCACCAGCGATGTCACACTGTTCCAGGCGTCCGGTGACACTGCAGGGCCTCTCGGCCTGTCGGGGATACTGAACCCATGGCCAGCCGTACCACCTCGCCCCTGCTCCATCCCGCCACTGCAGACCTCAATCTGTTCGCGGTGATGGCGGCCCTGAGCGATCCCGTGCGGCTGAGCATCGTCCTCACCCTGAGCCGCCAGTCCGAGGTCTTTTGCGGTTCCTTCGAGCTCCCGGTGAACAAGTCGGCGGCCAGCCGCCACTTCCGCGTCTTGCGAGAGGCGGGAGTGATCCACCAGCGCGACGAAGGCACACGCCGCATGAACACCCTCCGCCGCGCAGACTTGGACGCCCGTTTCCCCGGCCTCCTCGACCTGGTGATCCAGGAAGGAGCGCAGCACGAGGAACGGAACTCCGGGCGCACGTAAGCACCGGCAAACCGGACGCTTGCGGCAAGGGCCTGCCGTGCCGACCTGCGGGGAACCGCCTCAAAGCAATCGAGCGAGACATCGAAGTGGCCTGAGAGCTGGGGACGTTCGCTCGTACTCAACTGGGAAGAGAAGGTCGCACGCCGACAATCAGGCCTTCGCCGGGGCCGCACCGGTCACCCGGGCGTCCGGAAGAAGCGTCGCGGTCCTCGCCGCGGGGCCAAGAACCAGCGCCTGGCCTCAGCCGGCTACCTCTGGATCATGTCGCGCTGCTGTCCTGGAGATCCTGGCGCTGCGCCATCAGATCACCGTCCTGTAGCGGCAACTCGGAAAGGAGAGGCCGCGGTTCCACCCGAGCGATCGAGCATTCCTCGCAGCGCTGCTGCACCAGCACCCGATGGACGCGCTGCGCAGGGTGCGGCTGCTGGTGCGCCCGGACACGGTGCTGCGCTGCACCGCGATCTGCTCGCACGCCGCCACGCGGCCCGGTCACGGCCCAAGCGCCCAGGCCGACCACGGAGCGCGCGTTCGATTCGCACACTGGTACTCCGCCTGGCACGGGAGAATCCTAGCTGGGGATACCGCCGTCTCCACGGCGAACTGCTCGTCCTTGGGGCCAAGGTGGCCGCGTCCACCGTATGGGAGATGTTGAAGGAGGCCGGGATCTACCCGGCACCCGAGCGCGCCTCCGGCACCTGGGCGGACATCCTGCGCTCCCAACGGAGGCTCTGCTCGCATGCGACTTGCATCGCGAACACCCGGCCGCCACACCCCTTGCCCACACCGATTGCCGATCCCGATGAGATAGCCCGCCTCGGCATACGCCGACGCGAACGACTCGGCGGCATCCTGACCGAGTACCAACATGCGGCGTGAACAGCATGGAAGGGGTTTCCGGCAAGCGCACCGTCGGCAACTTGTTCTTCGGCCATCGTGCCAACGAATGCACCTGGGTCGCCGAACCCGCGCACGCCTCGGACGAGAATTCCCCGGCGCCGGATCCGATCCGGATCACCGCCAAAGAAGCGTGCGGCCGCTGTTCCTCGTCCGTCGTGGTAATCGCGACCAAGCTCGTCGGGAAGTGCCCCAGTACACCGCGGAACTGCCGCCCGGTGATCACGTCCGTCGCAGGGGGCCTGCCGCGTTGTCACTCATTAGGCCTCCTCCTCCCTCACCTGCCGGTGTCAGATCAGAACCCGCATCGACTCGGGAAGCTCCAGTCCCACCTGCGCCAGGGCGTTCGCGTGGTACGCCACGCCGGGCACGTGAATCATGTGCTGGAGTCCCACGTGGGCGTCCCGCCAGTACCGCTGCAGCGGGTTGTTGCGCCGGATCGCGTTTTCGCCAGAGCGGGCGAAGATCTCGTCCAGCGCGGACACCGCACGCCACGCGCAACGCACCTGGTTGCGGCGGATGTTCGACAGGTCCTCGAGGGTGGCCAGCTTGCGTCCGGGTCCTCACCCCAGACCTCCTGCGCAAGCCGCCGGCCCATCTGGGCCAGCTCCCACGGGTGGACTCCCACGATGCCGCTGACCCATACCGCTGCGCCGTCGTGACGTGCCACCGCCATTACCGCTTCGGTGTAGTCCCGAGGATGCGCGGCGTACCCGCCGAACTCATTTGGGCTGCAGGAGCCGGATCACTCCCGCCGAGCGGAGCAGGGCGACGGTCCGGTCGCTCAACTTCCCCAACTGCTCGTTCTCTTCGGCGAGCGCGGCCAGCTCGGGCCTGATTTTCTCGATGCGGTCGACCACTTCCTACACCACTCCGCACACCTCCTGCATGCCGGTGAATCACGTGCGCCGCGCCAGGCAGCTCGATCGCCTCATTGTCGATACGGGTTCACGGCGGCCGCCGAACGCCTTCCGCTGACCGGAACAGAGAGTCCGAACCCAACCGAGGTGTACGGGACGGGAATTCATGCCTCCGGAGCGCGGTTCGCCGCCCAAGAGGCCGCTTGCCGCAGGTACTCCCGGTATCCCGACCCGGCGGCCGAGACGACCGCGGCCACCTCGTCCGGTTCGGTGTCCAGGCACAGCTGCACCAGGACGTGCGGGCCGTCCGGCAGCAACAGGGCGGCCGCCGGCCGCTCGTCGAGCATTCCGACGTTCTCGGCCACCCGGAACGACGCAGCGAACGTCTTCGGCGCCTCGCCCGACACCGCAGCAGCGACATGGCAGTTGATCCCGAAGGCCAGGTCGGCCATGAGGGCCAGGATCCTCTCCACGACGAGCCCGGTCGCCGGGTCGCCATCCAGACAGGCGCGGTCCACCGGTCCGAGGGCGTCGAGCTGCGCGAGCGACCGGCGCATCGTGATGAGCCGGTGCTCGATCGATCCCCGGTCCGGGCCCGGCCCCATGCCTCGCCCGTTTCCGCGGGGAACCACCTGGTCGGAATGGGTCATGATCCGCTCCACTGTCGCGCCGCCCTCTCACCCGATGCCATGTCGAACCGTCCTGCCGAGAAGGGTCCACGACATCCTCCGGCCGTCGTCGCCGGCATTCCGTCTGCCGGGATACGCGATGGACGCCCCCGAGCTGCCCCGTGGAGAGTCGCTCTCCGTACCGGTCCGCAGCGGGTGACACAGCACCATGCCGCCGCGCGACGCCCTGCAACGGGACTAGGGGGTCCGGAATGCGGTCGTTGAGCGATCTCTTCCGCAACTTCATGCAGCTCGGATACGTGACGGACGACATCGGCGCCGCGGCCTCGTACCTCGAGTCGAGGCTGGGCACGGTGGAGTGCGTCCGGCACTACAAGTCGTCACTGGGCGGCGGCAGCCTCCCGGCCGTCGGCGGCCCGCGGTCCACCTTCGTCGTGGTGGACGACAGGCCGGTCAAGGAATGGATCATCGACGTCGCCCTGGTCAACGCCGGGCCGACCAATCTGGAGATCATCCGCCCGGTCGGCGGCGCCGTCGATCTGTACCGGGACGCCGTCCGGCCGGGAGTGCCGGCGACTCTGCACCATCTGGGCTTCCGGGTCGACGACTTCGACGAGGCCACCGCGATCGTGACCGCCAGTGGCAGGAGCTGGAAGCAGTACGGCGACAGTGGCGCCATCCGCTTCGGGTATCTCGACATGACCGCCGAACTGGGCCATTACGTCGAGATCATGGAACTCGACGAGGCGGGCGCCGAAGGATTCGCACAACTCGAGGCGGCGTCCGATGCCGGCCGGCACTGAAGTGGGAGGAGCCATCATGAGCGGCGAAGAATCGGCCGATTCCTACGACGTCGTCGTCGTCGGGTCGGGCGCGGGGCTCGTCGGCGCGTACACCGCGGCGGCGCGCGGGCTGCGCACGCTGGTCATCGAGAAGACGGAGTATGTCGGCGGGACGACGGCCTACTCCGGCGCCGGGATCTGGCTGCCGGGCAACGCCGCCGAGCGGCGGGCTGGCATCAAGGACGGTCCCGACATCGCCCGCCCCTACCTGGACGCGATCGTCGGCGACGACGCCCCGACCTCGTTGCGGGACGCCTTCCTGCAGGCGGGGCCCCGCATGATCGACGAACTGGAGGACAACCCGCGCTTCGGCCGGTTCGTCTGGCGGGGGGTGCCCGACTATTTCGCCGACCGGCCGGGGAGCCTGCCGCAGGGACGCACCATCTTCCCCCAGGACATCGAGCGCAGCGCCCTCGGCGATCTGGAGCCGCTGGTCCGCAGGCCGCTGTGGACCGAGCGCTGGGGCGTGGCCCCCGGCCCGATGATGACCGGAGGGCAGGCCCTCGTCGGCCGCGCGCTGCTCGCGCTCCACGAGACCGGCAACGGCACGGTATTGACCAACACTTCACTGGAGCGACTCCTCCTCGAGGACGGCACCATCGTCGGCGTCGAGGCCCTGCACGACGGCCAACGGGTGACGTTCCGCGCCCGCCGGGGCGTGCTCCTCGCGGCCGGCGGATACGAGCGCGGCGGTGCGCTGCGCCAGCAACTCCAGGGCGGGTTCGGCGACCACTGGAGCCAGGGCTGTGCCGGAAACACCGGCGCCGCCCTCCGCGCCGGCATCGAGGCCGGGGCAGCCACCGACCTGCTCGAGGAGGCGTGGTTCGCACCCGGCCTTGTCGTCCCTCATGCGCGCCCGGTGTTCTACACGTCGGTGTGGAGCGGCATCTGGGTCAACGCCGCAGGGCAGCGCTACATGAACGAGCGTCTCCCCTACGACCGGGCAGGCCACGAGATGCTCCGGGCCCACATGACCTCGGACGTGTCGCACATCCCCACGCACTGGGTGTTCGACCAGCGTCAGATCGACAACGAACGGGCCTTCGCGTCGCTGCCGGTCGACCCCCAGGTCCCGGGATGGTTCGACGTCGAGAAGCTCGTCGCCGCGGGCGTCCTGAAGCGTGCCGACACGCTCGAGGAGCTCGCGGAACTGATCGGCGTGCCCGCCGACGCGCTCCTGGCGAGCGTGGAGCGGTTCAACGGCTGTGCCCGCAGCGGCAAGGACGAGCAGTTCGGCCGCGGCGAGGATCCCTGGGACCTCATGATCACCCAGATCGCAGGCTCCCACACCGACGGGCCCAATCCCTGCCTCGGTGTGATCGACCGGCCGCCGTTCTACGCGGCCACGATCGTGCTGTCCGACCTGGGCACCAAGGGCGGCCTCCGGACGGACGAGAACGCACGCGTCCTGCGCCCCGACGGTTCCGTGATCACCGGCCTGTACGCGTCGGGGAACACGATGGCCCCGATGTCCGGCCGGGTCTACCCGGGCGCGGGGGTGCCTGTCGGCTCGTCGATGGCGTTCTCCTACATCGCCGCCCTCGACATGGTTGGCGAAGGCCGGTAGTGCCCCGGCCCGGCGCCCCCTGGTGAAGCTCCGCCCGAAAGGGCGCCGGTCGCTCAGGCGGCCTCGCTGGAGTGCCCGGGGAAGAGCTTGGCTGCGGGGTCCAGGGCGACCGCCGCATTGTTGAGGGCGGTCGCAACCTCCCCGAAGCCGACGGACATCAGGCGGATCTTGCCGGGGTACGCGGTGATGTCGCCGGCGGCGCAGACCCGGTCGACGGTGGTGCGCATCCGGGTGTCGACGACGATGGTGCGCCGCTCAAGCCGCAGCCCCCAGTCGGCCAAGGGCCCCAGGTCGCCGACGAAGCCGAGCGCCGCCACCACCGCATCGGCCTTCACCTCCCTGAGCTGCTCCTCCCTCTCGTGCCGCAGACGCACCCGGCGCAGCCGCTCGTCGCTCTCCAGGGCCTGGACCTGGGCGCCGGTGACGACCTCTACACCGCTGTCGTACAGCTGCCGCACGCTCGCCGCGTGGGCCCGGAAGGTGCCGCGCCGGTGCACCAGGGTCACCGAGCGGGCGATCGGATGCAGGGCGAGCGCCCGGTCGACCGCGCTGTCCCCGCCGCCGACGACGACCACGTCCTGGCCCGCGTGCTCCTTCGGCTCCGGCACGAAGTAGCTCAGGCCGCGCCCCAGGAACTCCTCCCCGGCAGGGAGGAGGCGTGGGGTGAAGGCGCCGATCCCGGCCGTCAGGAGGACCGCGCCCGCGTCTACGGTGGTGCCTTCGGAGAGGGTGACTTGCGGGCGTCCGCCGGACGCGCGGGCGAGCCCGACCGCCTGTCGGCCGAGCAGATATTCCGGGCCGTATGCGTCGGCCTGTTCCTCGAGCGCGGCGACGACGTCGCGTCCCGGGGCCCCGGGGACCGCGGCGATGTCACGGATCTCCTTCCCCGGGTAGAGCGCCGTGATCTGGCCGCCGCACTGCGGCTGCGCGTCGACCAGGACGGTGCGCAGCCCGCGGAAACCCGCGCAGTAGGCGCCGAACAGCCCGACCGGGCCGGCGCCGACGATGAGGATGTCTGTGGAGACGTTCTCGCTCATGGGCCGGCCTCCCGGGAGTGGTCTGGAACGTTGCGGAGAGCGCGGGCGCCCCGCCCTGCGCCGGACGAGGCGCCCAGCAGTGCTCAGGCCTTCGGCGTCCCGGCCGGCGCGACGGTGCCGGTACCGGTGTCGTCCCCGGCGGCAGCGTCGGCGGGCGGGCGGCCGTCGACGGTGAACTCCTCCACCTCCTCCCCGGGGCGTTCCCGCAGCAGCGTCACGCCGACGAGGAGCACGACGATCGCGAACACCGCCGAGAACAGCAGCCAGTTGCGGAACCCCTGCTCGGCGTAGACCACGCCGCCGCCCGGGGTGACGGAGGCGTACTGCGCCAGCACCGAGAACATGACGACGGGCAGGACCGCCGAGAACCCGGTCTGGCAGAGCTGGACGGTGCCGGCGGTCGAACCCTGGTCGCCGGCGGGCGTCGCCCGCATCACGAGACCGGGCACGGAAGCAGTTGCCAGGCCGCCCCCGATCCCGACGGCCAGGGCGCCGACGAGAAGGTCGCCGAAGGTGTCGTTGCGCAGGGCCAGCAGGGTGGTGCCCGTCGCCCACGCAGCGAGAGCGACGGTCAGGAACAGCCGCGGGTTCCGGCCCCGGGCGACCAGGACGCCGAGCAGCAGTCCGGAGGTGACCGTCACCAGTGCCTTGGGCGTCTCGATGAAGGCGTACTCCAGCGTGGTCAGCCCGAGCCCGTACGTACCCCCGGCCTCGCGCGGGGTCATGGCGAGCAGAGGGATGAGCTGGAAGGTCGACGCGGAGACGGCGTAGGCGGTCGCACTGGCGATCGCGACGAACAGCAGCGGTTTCCGGCGGAACAGCGAGAGCTTGACGATCGGCTCCGGCGCACGGCGCGTGTTCCGGAAGAAGAGCGCCAGCAGCACGGCCCCGCCCAGCAGAAGACCCATGCCGGTCGCCGACGCCCATCCCCACGACCTGCCCATGCTCGCGTAGAGCAGGACCGCGAGGACACCGGCGGTGAGCAGCAGGCCGCCGAGAACGTCCGGGCGGGCCCTGCGGCGCAACGCGGATTCCGGCGTGGTCAGCCGGATCGCCGCGCACAGCCCGAGCGTCCAGACCGCGTCGAACCAGAACATCCCGCGGAAGCCCGCGGTCGCGATGATCCATCCGAGCAGCAGCGGGGAGATCAAGGAGAAGGCTCCCATCCCGGTGACGGTGATGCTGGCCGCGAAGACGGCCTGACGCGGCGGGTAGACATCGCGGATGAAGGAGGGGATCAGCGAGAGCGTCGCCAGGATGGGGCCCTGCAGCGCCCGTCCCACCACCATGACGCCGAAGCTGGGCGCCAGTGCGCAGACGACGGCGCCGGCGCCCGAGACGAGCATGGTGATCAGCAGGACCCGTCGTTTGCCGTACAGGTCGGCCGCCTTGCCCAGCAGCGGGGCGCAGACCGCTCCGGCCAGGAAGTAGACGGTGGTCAGCCAGCCGCCCTGGGTCGTCGGGAACTCCCTGAGGATGCTCGGGAGGCCGATCGCGACCATGCTGGCGCCGAGAGCCAGCGCCTCGAGGACCATGGCCAGGAAGACCGTCGACAGGACGAGCCGTGCCGTCCAGTCCTGCCCGGCGGCGGGGCCGCTCCCGTTCGCTGCGTGGGGTGGTTCCGTCATTGGAGCCCTCCAACGGGATAAGAGAGAGGCGGTCGGCCACACGTCGCGCGCCAGCCGCCCGCGGGGACATACGGATGTGCAGGGGACCGCACCGAACGGCGTCCGGGACGACGCCCGTTCGTACTCGCCGCATCCCGCCGCCCTGCCTCGCTCGGCTTCGGCAGCGGGAGGCCTGTCGAAGCTACGACGGGCGCGATCCGCGCCGTGGGCTCGGATTCCGTCTGATGGGACGGGCGATGGACGATCAAGGACGCCGCGTGGAGAGTCGTCGGGAACAGCTGTCTCAGATGTCCGCACGTCGTGAAGTCCCCGGAGCGTTCCGTGGACGAGGAGGTCGGGATCGTGAGCGATGAAGTGCGGGTGTGGATCGATCAGAATCTCTGCACCGGTGACGGTCTGTGCGTCCAGTACGCGCCGGAGGTCTTCGAGTTCGGCGACGACGGTCTCGCCTACGTCAAGGACCGCGCCGACGGGGAACTGCTGACGGCCGAGGGCTCGCAGACCGATGTCCCCGAGAAGTTGCGCCTGGACGTGATCGACGCAGCCGACGGGTGCCCCGGCAACTGCATTCACGTAGTGCGGCGCGACGACGGGGTCGAGGTCGCCGGCCCTGACGCGGCCTGACGTCGCCCGACGCCCATCCGGAGCCGCACGCAGGACGAGTGGAGGAGTGATTTTCGGTGTCTGTGGTGATCGAGCCCGGCATGAACCGTCGCGTTCCGTGGTTCAAGGGCGATGTTCCTGCCGAGATGGTCCCGGAGGAGTACCGGCTTTCCCGCGCGTACGTACCCAAGAGCCGGTACCTGGACCCCGAGTTCCTGAAGCTGGAACTCGACAGGGTGTTCACGCGGACGTGGCTCATGGCCTGCCGCGTCGAGGAGCTGTCGGGTGTCGGATGCTTCGTCGAGTACGAGATCGGCAGTTATTCGATCCTGGTCGTGCGGGAGGCGAAGGACTCGATCCGCGCCTATCACAATGCGTGCCGGCACCGCGGTACCCGTCTCGCGCGGGGGCGGGGCCGCGTCGGTTCGCTCATCTGCCCGTTCCACGGGTGGCGGTGGAATCTGGACGGCTCGATCAGGCTGGTGCTCGACCGTGAGGAATTCGTGCCCCGCTCGGACGACGACCTGGGCCTGGTCCAGGTGCGGGCCGAACAGTGGGGCGGGTTCGTGTTCATCAACTTGGACCCCGATGCCCAGCCGCTCCTCGAGTACCTCGACCCGATTCCCAGGATCTTCACGCCCTTCCAGTTCGAGCACATGCGGTACCGGTGGATGAAGTCCGTGGTGCTGCCCTGCAACTGGAAGACCGCACTGGACGGGTTCCTGGAGGCATACCACGTGGCGGGAACCCACCCGCAGCTCCACCGGTTCGACAAGTCGAACACGAACATCGCCTCCCTGAAGGAACTCGAGAACCGGATGTGGGCTCCGACGACCGTGTACGAGCGGCACGCGCACTACTCGAGCGTCGGCCCGAAGAAGACCGCGGACTCCGGGGGGACGGCGAAGGACCCTAGCCAGCGGCAGACCGAGGGCCTCACCGACGAGCGGCTCAGCGTCGCCCTGGCCGTGCAGTACATCCAGGAGGACATGCGTGGCCTCGAGAACGAGCGGAGCTGGCGCGCCGCCGAGGCCCTCAAGACCGCCGAGGTGCCGGAGGGCATGACGGCCGGCGAGTACTTCCTCCAGCTGTACCGGGAGCTGTCGATCGCCGAGGGCTACGACTGGCCGGAGATCACCCCTCGGCAGTGGGCCGAGGCCGGTACGGCGTGGAACGTGTTCCCCAACACGATCCTGCTGCCCAATCAGGGTTCGGCGTTCGGCTACCGGGCCCGCCCCAACGGCCCCGACCCGGACAGCTGCATCTTCGAGATCTTCAGCCTGGACCAGGTGCCGGTCGCCGACTACGACAAGAAGCGGGACTTCCAGCCCCAGTTCTTCGAGGACTTCGGCGACGCCGACCTCGGCGAGGTCTTCACCCAGGACCTGAGGAACGCCAAGGAGGTCACAGTGGGCATGCATTCCCCGAGCTTCGACGGGCACCGGCTCAGCGAGGAGCAGGAGATGACCATCTACAACCACCACCGGGTCGCCGACCGGTTCCTCTGGACCGACTGATCCGGAGCGGTCCGCAGCTCATGACACTGCCCCCGGGGCTCGGCCCCGGGGGCAGCGTCATGTCGTGGGAGCCGCGCGGATCAGCGCCGGACCCAGCCGACGTCGTGCCAGTACGTCTCGAGGTGGGTCACCGGCTTCGTCCAGGTCTCGATGTAGGTGACGCCCTCGGGGCCGGCCGTCATCGTGTAGGGCGTGGCGGCCCTGCTGAGGAAGCACTCCCCCGGCCCCACCCGCACGGTCTGCGGCTCGCCCGACTCGTAGTGTTCGATGTGGTACTCGCCCGCGAGGACGAGGAGCAGTTCGTCCACGTTGTGGTGGTGGCGGGGCACCGTGAAGCGCGGTCGCACCCGAAGCGGATTGCGGTTGAAGCGCGGGACGTCGATCGGTTCGGCGCTGACCCACATGGCCCCGTCGAACGTCGCACGGAAGTCCACCGGAGCGTCGCGCAGCAAACCACCGTCCTTCCAGAAGTATTTCGGATGCCCCTGCTGATCGAGGTCCATCGGGACCCAATCCGCGTCCTTCACCAGATCACCGAAAGTGAGTGCCATTCCGCAACCGTAGAAGTGGCCGGCCGCCGTGTCGCCGGAGCGTTCCGTCCAATGGGATCCGCCCATGACACGTCCGGTCCCGGTGGGGAGACTCGGGGCATGACCATCGAGTTCTTCAGTCTGCTGTCCGACGAGGGCTGGATCGAGTTGCCGGTCGATCAGACCTCTCCCACCTATCTGTGGGCCGAAGGGGGGCTTCTCGCCGACGCCCCGGTCGACATGGAGAGGACCTTCGAGGGCAATATGTGGCTCTCGACCGAGGTGGACGGAGTGTTCAATCTGAATGGTCTCCGATGTGCCCCGAATTTCTCGGTGCCCCGCCACCACCACAACATGGACGAGCTGATCATCGTGTTCGGCGGGCAGTTCCATGTCTCCTGGGGGAAGAACGGGGAGGAGGGCAGCCACACGATCGGTCCGGGGGAATTCTGGATCAGCACCGCCGGCACCCCTTATCTCATGACAGCCGGCCCCGAGGGCGTCACCTACATCGAGACCTGGCCCGAGCCGATGGCGAAGCTCGAGACCTACTGGCACGACGAGGGCTGGATCCGTCGCTGACCCGGCGACCTCGGGGCGGCAGTCGCAGATGCCCGGGCGGCTATCGGTTCGAGGAAGGCAGCGGCTACATCCGGGCGGCCGGGCTCCCGGGACTGAACCGGGCGTTCCAGATCGCGTCAGCGGTGTTCCGCACGGCCTCGGCCGCCGTACCCCACCTCATGCGACCGGCCGGCCCGGTGACGGACACCGCCCCGATGGCGCGCCCCGAGTGGCGGATCGGCGCGGCGACGCAGACGAGCCCCTGGTAGGCCTCGCCGCGGTCGAACGCGACTCCTGCCCCGCGGACCCTGTCCAGTTCCGTCCGCAGGGCAACGGGCTCCGTGATCGTGTTCGCCGTCCGCCGCGGCTTCGGCGACGAGGTCACAGCGCGGATCCCGTCATCGTCGAAGGCCGCCATCGCCTTGCCCAGCGCCGTGCAGTAGGCGGGCTTGCGCCCGCCGCGGCGGGTCGGCAACCGGAACGGGCCGGTCACAATGCGTTCGAGGTACACCACCTCGGCCTGATCGAGAACGCCGAGTTGGACGGACATCCCGGTCCTGGCCGCGAGAGCCTGCAGGTGCGGGAACGCAGCTTCCTGCAGCCGGTTCCCTTCGACGGCAAGCGTCCCCAGTTCGAACAGCCGCATACCGACGCGGTAGCCGCCGGGGGCACGTTCGACCCACCCGACCTGGCACAGCTGCTCGGCCAGGCGATGCAGGGTCGACTTCGGCAGTCCTGTGCATTCACTGAGATCGCCGAGACTCAGCACCCGCTGCCCGCCGTTGAACGCCTCCATGATGGAGGCGGCCCGCCCAAGGACGGTGCGGTCCGGGCCACGCCGGTCGCCGGATTCCTCGTCGTGGCTGCGTGCCCTGGAGGCGGTGCGCGCGCCCAGCGACTGGATGACAAATTCCGCGGGCACAGCCGACGTCTCTCGCGCCAAGCTCGACGACACGACCGCCACCTCCCGATTCAGGGCACTAATATGCTCCTCGCCCTTGACGCATCTTGACCTTCCGGCCCGGTATCATCCAATTTGAGCCATAATCAGTATCCTGTAATCAGGGTCACATTCGCCTGTTCGCCTGTCAAGGGACGTGCACCTACCGTCGACGGATACGCGATTTCCCGGCCCGGACGGGAGTCGGCCGACTGACCGCGCACCCCGCAGCTCATCCGCCCCGAACACATTCGGCACCGAGTCCAGCGCCCGCCGACATCACGGCCCACGCATGGTGAGCATGCGCATTTCGCGCAAACGAACATCTGTCGCCTTTGGTGATACGGGCGACATCGCGCGCCCCTCGCCCCGCTGCGACGGAGGGATGGCGCGGCGCAAAATCGGATGTCAGGCCACTCCGACCACTCTGCGGCACACGTCGAAGCCGAGAGGAGGAGCCGTCGGCGCACTCGGGTTCTGCGCAAGGAGCTCTCGCGAATCTTCCTGCGAAACCTTCCGCACGGTTGAGAGCCTGCAACGGCGTACGGAAACTTCCCCTTTCCGTACGGGCGTTGGGGCGCGACGTGGGTCACTGACACGGATACACCCTCGCAAGCCTCCGCGACACCCTCAGATAGCATTACAGTGCACCTTTTGCCAGGACCATGCACTGCAGGTTGATCAAACCCGAGTTGCCGTCGGCCGGACGACATGCCCTGCCGCCGCCATGCCCCATCAATGGAGAACGCATCACGCCTGACGAAGCGGTGTTTGACTGCGGTCGAATGCCGCTGGTCGGTGACTTCCTCGCGCCAGGCCGTGCGGATGCTGCCGTTCGATGCATACCCAGACAATCGAATTAGGTCTACTCTTTTTCGCGTGGAGCTTCCTGCTGCACACATGGCAGCGCTGGTCATCGGTGCCAGTCGCAGACCGGGGATGCCCCGTCGCTGTTGCCACATGGGCCAAGGGGAGGAGAGGCATGACCGACGACCTGGGAGCGTCAGGGCTGAGGTTCGAGCGCGAGGGGGTCATCGGCTGGTGCATCATCGACCGGCCGAAGGCGCGCAACGCTCTGACGTCCGCGATGTACTACGGCGTCAAACGGGCGGTGCACCTGGTCAACGAAAGCCCCGACCTGGCAGCGCTGGTCATCACCGGTGTCGACGACGTGTTCGCCCCGGGCGGCGATCTGGGACGCCGCGCCGAGCCGGGCGACGTCCTGCCGCCCGGCGTGAGAGGGCACGAGGTCCTGCCCTTCCAGGCCATCCGGGAGAGCCCGGCACCCGTCGTGGCCGCCGTCAACGGCATCTGCCAGGCAGGCGGCCTACTGATCGCGATGATGGCCGACATCGCTGTGACCAGCGACCGCGCCACCTTCCGGGTCCCCGAACTGCTGCGGGGCATTCCGGACGCCACCTACGCCGCCGCCCTCCCCGCCCACGTCGGCATCGCTGTCGCCCGCGACCTGCTGCTGTCTGCCCGCCGGCTCGACGCCGCCGAAGCACAGCGGCTGGGCCTCGTCAGCCGAGTCGTCCCCCACGACCAGCTGCGGGACGCCGCGGTGCAAGCTGTCACCGAGATCCTGCAGACCGCCCCGGTCGCCCGCGCGCACGTCAAGCGCATGCTCAACGAACGCTACGGCTTCTTCGACTACGAGACCATGTTCATGGCGCTCCAGCAGGCACACGAACCCCGTGAGGGCATGCGCGCCTTCATGGAGAAACGGCGACCCGACTGGGTCCCCGAGGAGCTCGCGCCCAACGGCGACCGCCGATAGCCCACACTCCCACACCTCGGTACGGGGAACGGGGGCGGGTTGATGCCGTGCTGCGGATTGGCGCGGGGAGTGGTCCCCCACGGGACCGGTCAAGGCCGTCGCCACCGCGGCGTTCTCCCACCGTCAACCAACCGTGACGGGCCGGGCCGGGCCGGGCCGCAGCAACGAGCAACTGCGTCCCGTCGAGCACGATTCCCGTCCCAAAGTCCCCTGCCGGGTTCCTCGTTCGGCCGGCACCAACCGGACGTACGGCCGGACGAGGACGCCCTCCTTCATGGTCCCAGCTGTGCTGCAGTCGGCCGCCGAGGAGGCACCCGGTCCCCGACCGAACCGTCTCGATCAACGCGTATGTGCGACCGCCGGCACACATCGTCCCCCTCCTTCACCTGACTGGAGCCGCAATGTCAGACACACCCATCCCGAGCCCCGGGGCGACCGGAGGCAACCCGAGCGCCAAGGCCCCCATACCCGCTCCGGCCCGCCGTGCGGCCGTGGCCGGGTTCGCCGGGACCTTCATCGAGTACTACGACTTCGCCCTCTACGGCACCCTCACCGTCTACATGGCCCCACAGTTCTTCCCGTCGGACAACTCCGCGACGTCCCTGCTCTCCGGCCTGGCCGTGCTCGGCGCGGGGTTCTTCGCGCGCCCCATCGGCGCCATCATCTTCGGGCGGATCGGGGACCAGCGCGGCCGGCGCACCTCCCTGATGCTCACCGTCTTGATGATGGGCATCTGCTCGGGCCTGATGGGGCTGCTGCCCACGCACACTCAGATAGGCATGCTGGCACCGGTGCTGCTGGTGCTGCTGCGGCTGGGCCAGGGGCTGTCCGCGGGCGGCGAGATGCTCGGCTCGGTGACGTACGCGATGGAGTCGGCGCCGCCCTCCCGACGGGTCCTCCTCTCCTCCCTCAGCCCGTTCGGCGGTGCCCTCGGCGGCGCCGCGGGAGCGGGCGTCGCGGCGGGCCTCGCCGCGATCCTGCCGAACGGGGCGATGGAGTCGTACGGTTGGCGGATCGCGTTCCTGATCTCCGTGCCCCTGATGGTGATCGCGTACCTGATCCGCCACCGTCTGGAGGACACTCCGGATTTCCACGAGATGGTCGTGCAGAAGGAGATCGTCCGCTCGCCGCTGCGCGAGACGTTCACCGTGCACAAGCGGGCAATGCTCATCGCGGCCGGTGTGGCCCTCGCCGCCAACGGAACGGCCGGTATGGGGGCGTGGTTCACGACCTACCTGGCCGGCAACCGGGAACTGGACAGCGGCACCGTGCTGACAGCTCTCGCGATCGCCAAGCTGATGTCCGCGATGTTGATCCCTCCGGCCGGGGCGATGACCGACCGTCTCAGCCAACGGAAGATGATCACGGGAGTCCTGACGCTGGTCCTCATCACCATGGTGCCGATCCTGTGGGTACTGGGCACCGCGACCTCGTTCGCGGGCCTCTTGGTGGGGCTCTTCCTCTTCATGTCGCTTTGCCAGCTGGTCACCGCGCCGGCGTTCAGCTTCATCGCCGAGATATTCCCGCGCAACGTCCGCTACACCGCCTCCAACTTCGGGCAGAACATCGGCACCGTGCTGGGGTCGGGGCTTACGCCGCTTGTTGCGGGGGCGCTCGTGCTGGCCACCGGGTCCTGGGCGGGGCCTGCGTTGTGGGTTGGTGGCGTTGCGACCGTTGGGCTGGTGACGCTTGGTTTCCAGCGGAGGATCATGGGAGCGGTGCGGGGCGATGCGGTGACGGTTGCCGCCGGCTCCGCCAAGGATCGCGCGGCACACTGAGTAGCGGTGAGCCTGTCCGCCCGGCCCGGGACCGACGGGCCGGGCGACGGCAGGACCATGTCGGTGCAGGCCTCCGGGCTTCAACTCCCCGGCTGCCCCGGGACTCCAGGCAGCGCCGCTCAGCGATGCCGGCGGTGGACTTCGCGGCGCGCAGTCCAGTATGGATAGCAGCGCCAGCCCGGCCGGCGGGCCCTCGGTCTCGGCGAGCGCGATCGCCCGGTTGAGGATGACCATCGGGACCGCTTCGGCGACAGGACCAGTTCGTTGAACCCGGCCAGCCTCCGTGCGTGCTTGGGCACCAGCTGCGGCTCGAACGAGCCGTTGCGGTCCCGGGGAACGGCCACGGTGACCGCGCCGGCGTCGGTGATTACGGTCTTGGGCGAGGTCCCGTTGCGGCTGGTGCCCGAGCCGCGGCCGGCCGGATCATGCTTTTCATAGCCGAGATGTTCGGTCATCTCGGCGTCCAGGGCCCGCTCGAGCACCGCCCTGGTGACTGCGGTCAGCAGGCCGCCCTCACCCAGCAGGGCGGCTCCTGAGGCGTCGGCGCGGTCCATCAACCGCTCGACGACCTCATCCACCAACTTGTCCTCGACCGGCTCGGCGGCCGGTGTTTCGGTTGTCTGTCATGGTCCGTCCGTCCCGGCTGGTCAAGGCCCTACAACCGGGCCCCGGCCAGCCTGCCAGATCACGGACTTACACGATCTTTCAGACACGCCACACGCCCTCCAGGTCGCTGAGGGCGGTGGCCCGGTCTCCGTCCTGCTCGGTGACGACGGTGTTGACCACGAGATGGCGCTGCGGTGCCTGCGGTATCAGTCCGCGGTACAGCTGGCGCAGGGCGTCGTGCCCCTGGACCGGTTCCATGCCGGGCAGTGCGGAGACGCCGTCGGCGGTGAAGAGGGCAACGAGATCGTCGAGCCGGCCGTCGTCAGGGCGTGGCAGTAGGTGCCGATCGTCTTACGGACGCTGCCAACCGCCTCCTCGTGGGTCTACGCGTCGGATTCGAGGCGGGTGTTGGTGGTCATGGGACCTCCTGGGGTTGGTCGGTAAGACGGTGCGGGATTGGGGTGCTCATGCTTCCTGGGCTTCCAGGGTGGGGTGCGTGTCGGTGGTTGTGCGCGGAGCCGGGCGGATGAGCAGGGCGGCGATCAGGGCCACGACACAGCAACCCCCGATGACAGCGAACACCTGCATGAAGGCGCTCTCGGTGCTGAATTGGGTGCCGGGCACGACGGACATGCTGAGCAGCAGCGTGGCGACCGATGTGCCCACCCCGACGAAGGCCGTGCGGGCGACCGTGTTGACGCCGGTGGCCTCGCTGGTGTTCTCCACGGGGACACACTCGACGATGAGGTTCGGCGTCGACGTCAGCATGAACGACGTGGCAATCGTCAGGAACACCGAGGAGATGATCACGCCCACGACGCTGTTGTGCAGCAGGGCGAGCGCGATCGCGTAGATCACGCCGAACACGCTGCCGATGATCAGAGCTCGCCTGGCTCCCGTGCGGGCGGAGATCCGGCCGCTGACCGGCGCGAGCAGGAAGCCGAGGAGCGCGCTGGCGAAGCCGAGCGCCCCGGAGACGCTGGCGCTGAGACCGAGGCCCACGGGAGCGCTTGTCGGGGATTGCTTGATGATGTGTTGGAGGAATCCGGTGATGCCCAGCGGGCCGAACGCGACAGCCATGGTCGCGATCGTGGTCAGCGCGAGCTTCCGGTTGGCGAACAACCGGATGTTGATCATGGGGCTGTCGACGCGCAGCTCCCACCAGGCCCAGATGGCGAGCAGCAGGATGCCGGCCAGGATCGTGCCGATCGTTCGGCCGTCCAGCCAGGTCCACGTGCCGGACTTGGTGATGCCGAACAGCACCAGGGCGATGGCCGGTGCGAACAGCACGCCGCCGAGCCAGTCGATGCGCTCCACCCTGGCGAGGACGGTCGACCGGGGAAGCAGCGGACAGGCGGCTGCGGAGAGCACCGCGACCGCGGCGGTGGTGATGAAGATGGACCGCCAGCCCAGGGTATCGATCAGCACGCCGGAGATGAGGGCGCCACTCGCCCCGCCGAGCATGGCGGCGCCCGCGATCCAGGCGATCGCCACCGGTACCTGCTTCTTCGGGAGGCTCTCCCGCGCGAGGCCGAAGCACAACGGGAGGATGCCGCCGGAGACCCCCTGGATCGCCCGGCCGACGATGGCTCCGGTGAGGGTGCCCGTGGAGATGCTGATGATCGACCCCACGGCCGAGATCAGCAGCAGGATGATGATCAGGTTGCGGCGGCCGTAGATGTCGCCGAGCCGGCCGCACACCGCTGAGGATGCCGCGGCGACCAGCGCGAACGCCGTCAGTAGCCAGCTGGCGTCAGCGGGGGTGGTGTGGAATACGGAGATGATCCGCGGGAGGGCGGTAACCAGCATCGTCGACTCGAGCGAGCTGACGATGTCCGCGAAGAGCAGGACCGCGATGATGAGTGGGACGGGACGTGCTGGACGGACGATGTCATCGACTTCTTTGGATGTGAAGTCGCCGATGGATTCTTCGGATCGGGGCATCGTGTCTCTCTCGGGTAGGCGTGATCGACGTTGATCGCCTTGCCTTGGGCACACGTCCGCGAGCGCCGCGCATGAACCGGACGCCGGTTCCGAGGAATCAGGAACTCGGGCGTGGCGACGACGATCTCGGGCAACCGCCCAGGGCTCTCTGGCTCGACGGGAGATCGAGGACTGGCACGAGCTTCCTCGCGACCCGTTCTGTTCAACAGAACGAACTGATTGCTTAGCGAGGAGAGTGTGACCTCACCGAGAACCCGTGTCAAGAAGTTCTGCAGGTCGGCCGCGGGGCGATCCATTCAGTGTGTGGGCTGGGTGCCGCCGATGCGTTCGGTGAGGGCGGCGGCTGACTGTGTGACGAGCGCGGCCAGTTCGGGCAT
>NZ_JBEOVA010000058.1:0-31552 GCF_040295225.1 Streptomyces sp. NPDC002896
GCTGCCCCAGCCCAGGTCCGGCACCGAAAGCCACAACCGGGAACCGGCTTCGCGCAGCGCGTTGTAGAGATCAAAGAACGTCACGCCGGGTTCGACCGAGGCGGTCGTGGTCACCACGCTGGAGGAGATCCCGAAGAACGCCACCCACTGGTCGCGTAAGTCGATGGCCGAACACAGTGGTCTGTCGAAGTCGACAGTCGGCCGGATCTGGAGGAAGTTCCACCTCAAGCCGCACCTGACGGACACGTTCAAGCTGTCGACAGACCCGTTGTTCGTGGAGAAGGTCTACGACGTCATCGGCCTGTACTTCAACCCGCCCGAGGGTGCGGTGGTGCTGTCGGTGGACGAGAAGTCGCAGATCCAGGCGCTGGACCGGTCCCAGCCGGTGCTGCCGATAATGCCGGGCATGCCCGAGCGGCGTACCCATGACTACGTGCGCAACGGCCTGACCACCTTGTTCGCCGCGTTCGACGTCGCCACCGGCGAGGTCAACTGCGGAGACTACCCGCCCTCGGCTGCCGAGCGGCGGGTGTTTCATTCGCGACGCGCATGCGGCTGGGCTCGCTCCAGCCGGGATGCGCGGCGTGCTAGCCATCCGTATCGCCGGACAGTCGTCCTGCCGGCATGTTCGTCGCCCGCGTGAACGCTCCAACTGGAGCTGGTGGAGCAGCGCATCGCCAAACGTCGCGCCGCGCTACAGGCCCTGCGTCAACGAGCCACCGAGGTCGATCCCGCCGACTGCTGACCGGAGGGGATCTGCACCACCCTCACCCCGCCACCCCTAACGGCGCATGCATCCGACCCCCAGGATAGACACTAAAGTATGTTACTTTAGTCAGGTTCTTTAGTGCTCTGAAGGGGAGACGCCTATGCGCCTGGCCGTGCCTGACCTCGTGTCCAACTCGTACTTCCCCGCGATCGCCGCAGTGGAGCTCGGCTACTTCCGCGACGAAGGGCTCGACACTGACCTGGAGCTGAAGTTCCCGGTCACGGACGCCGCGGCGGCCCTGCGTGACGGGGAGATCGACTTCCTCGCGGGAGCCGCCCACGCCCCGTTCCACGTCGACCCGGAGTGGCGGGAGACCAGGCTGCTCGGGGCGCTCGCCCGAAACATGTACTGGTTCCTGGTCGTTAGAACCGATCTCGAACCGCTCCCCACGAAGGAGAGTCTCGAACTGCTCAAGGGGCTCCGCATCGGGGCGGCCCCCGGGCCCGACCTCGGGCTGCGTGGGCTGCTCGCCGACGCCGGGGTGGACCCCGCCGCGGCCGGGATCACCATCGCGCCCGTGCCCGGCACGGACGCCGCCGACGTCTCCTTCGGCGTGACCGCCGCGCAGGCCCTGGCCGAGGGGCGGATCGACGCCTTCTGGGCCAACGGCATGGGGACCGAGGTCGCGGTGCGCCGGGGCATCGGCAAGGTCGTCCTCGACGCGCGCCGCGACGGCGGCGCACCCGAGCTGTTCACCTTCCCCGCGCTCATGACCTCCCGCCGCCTCGCCGAGGAGCAGCCCGAGACCGCCGCGGCGGCGACGCGCGCGGTGCTGCGCGCGCAGCGCGAACTCCGGGGCGACCTCTCCCTCGCCACCAAGGTCGGCCGGGCGCTCTTCCCCGCCATGGAAGCGGAGCTCATCGCCGAGCTGATCGACCGGGACCTGCCGTACTACGAGCAGGCACTCGATGCGCGGATGCTCAACGGCCTCGCACGGTTCGCCGAGTGGGCCGGCCTTACGCCGTCCGCCCCGGACCTGGCGGCCGTCGTCCCGGAGCAGGCCCGCCGTGTCTGGGACAGCTGACCACCGGATGCAGAGCAGACAGGAGCAGACATGAGAATCGCCCTGATCCAGATCGCCAGCCCGCCCGACGAACCGTCCAAGGACCGCCGGCAGCGGGCAGCCGCCATGGTCGCCGAGGCGGCGCAGGGCGGTGCCGACCTTGTCGTCCTGCCCGAGCTGTGGGCCGCCGGATACTTCGCGTTCGACGCGTACGCCGACGAGTCCGAGCCGAGCGACGGCGCCACCGTCACCGAATTCGGCGCGCTCGCCCGCGACTTGGGCATCCACCTGCACGCCGGAAGCTACGTCGAGCGCCTGCCCGACGGCGGACTGCGCAACACGGCCGTCCTGTTCGGCCCCGACGGCACCGTCCTGCATGACTACAGCAAGATCCATGTGTTCGGGTACAAGTCGCAGGAGGCGCAGCTGCTGCGGCCGGGGGAACGGCTGGCGGCGGCCGACACCCCGTTCGGTCCCATCGCCGCGACCACCTGCTACGACCTGCGCTTTCCCGAATTGTGGCGCCGCATCGTGGACCTCGGGGCGCGGATCGTCGTCGTTCCGGCCGCCTGGCCCGCCGCACGGCTCGCGCACTGGCGGCTGTTCACCTCCGTGCGCGCCGTCGAGGAGCAGGTGCTGGTCATCGCCTGCAACGCGGTGGGCAGCCAGGGCGGAGTGGAGCTCGGCGGCCACAGCCGCATCGTCGACCCGTGGGGCGAGGTCCGAGCCGAGGCCGGAGCGGACGAGGGCATCACGTACTGCGACGTTGACCCCGGCATCGTCCGGTCGGTCCGTGAGGAGTTCCCCGTGCTCGCTGACCGCCTCCCCTCCTACGCCGAACTCTGCACCGATTCCCCTGCCAACAATCCGAGGAGCTGACGTGACCAGCAACCCCCCGCAGCCCGCCGCCGAGGGCCTCGTCCTCACCGTGGCCGGCACCGGCGAGGAACTCCGCCTGACCGACTTCGACCTGGTCGTCGCCGGATACACCGGACGCGACGAGGAATCGGTGCGCAAGCACATCGACGAGCTCGCCGCGATCGGGGTCCCCGCGCCCGACTCGGTGCCCGCCTTCTATCCGATGGAGGCCGAACTGGCCACCCAGAAGGCCGACTTCACGGTCACGGGAACCTACACCTCGGGCGAGGTCGAGCCGGTACTCGTACGCCACGGCGGCAGGCTGTTCCTCGGCGTCGGCTCGGACCACACCGACCGTGACCTGGAGCGCGAGAGCGTCGCGGGATCCAAGGCGGCCTGCCCCAAGCCGCTCTCCACGACCGTCGTGGAGCTGCCCGCGAACGCCGCGTTCGACTGGGACGCCGTACGCGCCGAGTGCTCGGTGGACGGCACCGCCTACCAGCGCGGCACCCTCGAGGCCCTGCGCGTCCCGACCGAGGTGCTCGCCCTCCACGACGCCGCGTCACCCACGGACGAGCACCGCAGTCTGGTCATGTTCTGCGGAACGCTGCCGCTCCTCGAAGGCGAGTTCACTGCCGGCTCCTCCTGGGAGCTCTCGCTGACCCTCTCCGACGGGACCGCGATACGCCACGCGTACACCGTCGCAGTCCCCGCCACCATCTGATCCGTCCCCACCAGAAAGGAGCCGTGCCCGATGGCCAAGCCCGAGTATGAGTTCTTCCCCGCCAAGTCCGTCGAGTTCACGCCGTGCGCGGGCGTCGTCGACAGCCTCGTCGAGCGCGTCCTCGCCCCTGACGCCGCCCACGGCGGCGTCGCCACCCGCATCCTGCACATGCCGCCCGGCACCGACACCACGCCCAACGGCGTGCAGGTCCACGACTTCTGGGAGGAGGTCTACATCATCGAGGGCTCCTTCACGGACACCCGTCTCGGCAAGACCTTCTCCGCAGGTGACTACGCCTGCCGCCCGCCGGGGATGGAACACGGGCCGTGGACGACGGAGGAGGGCGTCACCACCTTCGAGGTCCGCTACCGGGCCTGACGGTCAAGCCGCACGAAAGGCGGGCCCCTGCCGGGAAGGCAGGGCCCGCCTTTCGCTTCCGCGTGCCACGGCTTCGAGTTCGGTACCGTAGTCGGCCCGTCCTCGGCTGCCCCACGTACACGCAAGGGGCCGGTCCGCCGTCGTGCGGCGGAACGGCCCCTTGCGTGTGGCGGTTTTAGGCGGCTTGCGGGCCGTTCACCCCGTACCCGGCCAGTGCGCGGTCGACCAGGGCGGTGGCGCGGTCGAAGTCGTACATCTGGGTCATTCTGCTGCGCACGAGGAACGGCGCGCCCGCGTAGAACATCTCGTACTGCTGGTGGCGGCTGGCGAACTCCGAGCCGACCATGTCCCACACCAGCTTGAGCAGCTTGACGCGCTCCTCGCTGGGCCACCCGGGCGACTGCACGTACCGCTCGAGGTCGGCGCGGGCCTCCGGGTGTCCGTAGTCCGCGGCCGACGACGGGAGCTGGATGACGCCGCCTCCGCACAGGTCCCTCACGAGGCCGAGCAGCTTGGGGTAGAACTCCGACTGGAGGGTCATCGTCGTGTAGCACTCGGCCCGGCCGGGCCAGGCGATGCCGTGCTCGTCGATATCGCAGTTCTGTTCCTGGGCGTAGACCAGCCCGGAGACCATGGAGGCGTGCGCCGCCAGTTCGCCGAGGGTGCCGCGCACGGGTGGGAAGGCGTCCGTGCCGTTCATCTCGGCGATCCGCTTGGCCATGCCGGCGAGTAGGTCCAGCTTGACGGAGAAGCGGATCTGCGCCTGGTTGTTGCCGAGAAGGTGGGCCGGGGTGCGGTTCCACTGGGCGCTGGTGATGTCCAGGTCGCGGTAGACGAAGACGTGCTCCCAGGGCACGAAGACGTCGTCGAGGACGATCAGGGCGTCCGTCTCGTCGAAGCGGCTGGCGAGCGGGTAGTCGTACAGGCTTGTGGCGGCCTCGGCGTAGCCGCGCCGGGAGTAGACCTTGAGGCCCTCGGCGCCGAGCGGGATGGCGACGGAGATCGCGTGGTCCTCGTCGCCGGGGCGCAGGGGGACGATGCAGCTCAGGATGAGGTAGTCGGAGATCGCCGCGCCTGTGCCGAGCATCTGGGCGCCCGCCAGGACGATGCCGTCCTCGCGCTCCTCCTTGACGCCCGCGTACAGGTGCGGGTCGGCCTGTTGGTGGGCGGGCTTGGAGCGGTCGATCTGCGGGGGCACGATCGCGTACGAACAGTAGAGGTCGTTGTCGCGGACGTGCTCGTAGAACCGCACGATGTTGTCGGCGTACCGATCCCCGCCGGCGGCGAAGACGTCCTGGCGGCCCGCCCAACCCGCGAGGAACCCGGCGACGTGCTCGGGACCGCGGCCCATCAGACCGAGGGTGACCTCGGCGGACCTGCGCAGCGCGATGCGGCGGGTGCGCAGGTCGTCCTCGCTGCGGGGGATCAAGAACGAGCGGTTGACGGGCTCGCCGTTCTTCGGCGACCGATAGGTCATCACGTCGGCATTGGCCGGGTCGTGGGCCAGGTCGTAGACCCGGGCTATGGACTCGACGGCTCCCTGGAAGGCCGGGTGGCAGGTGACGTCGGAGACGAACTCGCCGTCGATGAAGACGCGGCGTCCGTCCCGCAGTCCCTCGATGTACTCCTTGCCTGAACGGGTCACGCGTACTCCTTCACAGAGGTTGCCAGCGGTCGTGGCTGGGGTGCGGTGCGCTGCAGCTGCCGGTAGCCGCCCCGGAAGTGCAGCAGCGGTTCCTTTTCGAGCGGTGCGGCGGTGTCCAGGCCGATGGCGCGAACCCGGGCGATGAGGACCGCGTGGGTGCCGGCGGTGACGTCCCGCTCGGTCTCGCAGTCGAGGTAGGCGAGGGCGCCCGCAAGCGCTGGGGCATGCCACTCGGAGTGCTCGGCGAGCCACTCGGGTGCGAGGTACTTGTCGGAGCCGGGGCGCGAGCAGTGGTCGGAGACCTCACGCGCCGCGGCCGCAAGGATGTTGACGCCGAAGCGGCCGGTTGCCGCGACCTGCTCGTAGCTCCTGGTGGAGCGGTTCATGCAGACGAGCACGAGCAGCGGATCGGCGGAGACCGACGAGAACGCCGTGGCGGTCATGCCGAGCGGCCTGCCTTCGTCGTCCCGCAGGGTGATGACGTTGACTCCCGCGGCGAACGATCCCAGTGCCGCCTTGAACCCGGCGGCGTCGCCGGAGACTGGTTGAAGACTCATGGAAACCTCCTCGGGAAATAGTTAACTTCAATACGGTACTTGAGTCAAGTAAATCGGAAGAGTGATCCGCTTCGGCACCCGGGAACGGGCAGTTTTTGGCACTCTGGTGTTGGATATGAGTACCTGTTTCCAGTGTGTTAAGTTCCGGGCCTGAGACGGCGGACAAGGATCGGTGGCTGATGAGCGACGGCATGCGCGCCTACCTGGAGTGGGCTGACCTCGGCGACGGCCGGCGCAAGCGCGAGTTCCAGTCCTACGTGCGCAACGTCGCCGAAGCCCGGTACGTCATGCGGCGCGTCCTGCGTATCGTCGAAGACCGCGCCAAGGAGCATGGTCTAGAACCGCTCGTCCACCAGGCGCTGCTGCAGGTGTACGGATCCGGCAAGGGCGAGGGCATCACTGTCAGCCACCTCGCAAACCGCCTCGACATCGCCGCTGCGTTCGCCTCGCGCATGGTCCGCCGTCTCGAGGAGATGGGGCTCGTGACGCGGGGGGCCTCCGAGACGGACCGGCGCGTCACGATCGTCACCGCCACCTCCGCCGGCGCGGAGAAGCTCGCCGCCATCGACGACGACGTCCACCGCTACGTCGCATTCCTCCAGCACGAAATCGGCGCCGACGAGAAGCACATGGCGCTGTCCGTCTTCGCCTTCTACGTCGGCCTGGACCCGAACTCCGCGGTGGCGCGCGCCATCCGTGCCGAGACGGACAACGGATAGCAGCAAACGCGCCCTGTTCGGCGCATTCATCGCGCGCCGAACAGGGCGTCGGAGGACGTGCGGGGGCCGGGTGTCAGACCCCGGCCGCTGCTATAGCTTCCTGGGGCCGCGGCTGCCGCGCCCGCACGGAGCGCAGTGCCAGTGCGGTCGCGGAGGCGAGCACGGCCGGAACGGCGAAGACGACGAAGTACATCGGGAACGGCAGGTCGAGCGCCAGCAGGTAGCCGCCGATGAGCGGGCCGAGCAGGGCGCCCAGCCGCCCGATACCCAGGGCCCAGCCGAGCCCGGTCGCCCGCGCCTCGATGCCGTACGCGTCCATCACCAGGATGTGCACGGTGTTCTGCCCGCCGATGATCAGCGCCCCCGCGAGTGCGTTGAGGACGTACAGGGCCGCGACGGAACTCGTCAGCCCGAAAAGAACCAGGCACACCCCGCCCGCAGCGAAAGCCGCGGCGAGCACGACGCGGCGGTCCAGGCGGTCGAGGAACCAGCCGATGATGAAGCCGCCGAGCGTCGCCGCCAGCGCCTGCTCGATGGCGTAGCCATAGCTCGTTGCCAGTGACAGGCCGCGGTTCACCAGCAGCGTCACCATCCAGAAGTTCAGCGCGTAGACGACGAACTGGAGGAACAGGTAGAGCAGCGAGATCAGAACCGTCGCCCGCAGGTACCGGGGTCCCCACAGCGACCGGTACCGGCCCTGCTCCGCCTCGCTGTCGTTGACGGCGAAGAAGTCCGCCGGCTTTGAAGACTCGACTGCCTCCCGCATCGAGGGGAACACCTTGCGGACCGTGGCCACCGCGGCGTCGTACCGCCCGCGCGCGGCAAGGTACTGCGGTGTCTCCGGAACGAAGAGGGCGATCAGGAGCGCGACGGCCAGCGCAAGGTAGGAGAGGTGGAACATCGCTCGCCAGCCATGGTCGGGCACGATGAACATGGCCAGGACCGCTGCGACCACGAAGCCGAACGTGAAGCACCCGCCGCAGACCGCGACCACGCGGCCCCGCCGTGCCGCGGGCATGTACTCGCTCACGATAGTGATCGCACCCGGCAGCACACCGCCCATCCCGATGCCCGCGCAGAACCGCAGCGCCGCGAACTGCCAGTAGCTGTCGGCGAATCCGGCGGTCCCCATGCAGAGCGCGAAGATCACCACGCCGACGGCCAGCATGCGTTTGCGCCCCCACCGGTCACTGGCCGCGCCCAGCAGCACGGCGCCGACGAAGAGGCCGATGAACGTGTACGAGGCGAGCCAGCCCGCCTGCACCGACGAGATGTTCCACTCGGCGACGAGCTTGGGCAGCGTGTAGGAGAGGGCCTGCAGGTCGAAGCCGTCGAAGACCACCGCCGTGCAGGCGATGGCCGAAATCGCCGCCGATCTGCGGGATATCGGAGTCTCGGACATACATCGGTCGAACGTCGCTGGTGGCATACGAGCTCCAGGGCAGGAGGGAAGGGCGCGCGGGACGCCCTCGACAAGGCGGGGCGACGCCGCCCCGACACCACATCAGTTATCTGAGTACTTGACTTGAGGACCAGAAATTGTGGGGTGAGGTTAAAACCGCACCTCCAGCCGTGTCAATGGACGCCCTCCGGGCTGCCCGGTCACCGCCCACCGCTGACGAGGAGCCATGCCGTGGCAGACGCAGCCGAGTGTCCCTACGGAGACCTGCGGAATTACGTAAGGACATGGCCGAGCTGGCGACCTTGCACGCGTAGCCGTAGTTCGGGTCTTGCCGAGAGCCTTGGACCGGTTGGGCTGCCAGACACTGGTGACGCGGCCGAGGCTGTCGTACTCGGACTCGGTGACCTTGCCGTTGGTGTCGGTGACCTTGACGGCGCCGCCCGTAGCGAAGAACACGTCAGTGGTGGTCTTGTGGCCCCTGAAGTTGGTGACGCTGCTGGAGGTCAGCGGACCAGACGTCTCCGGAACGTAGGTCGCCTCCGTGACCCGCCAAGGACCGGTGGTCGGTCTTGCTGACCAACAGCTCTTAGCCTCACACCGACATAGCCGCGGTGCGTGCCGTGTTCGCGTTGGCGGCTATATAGACCGGGGGCGAGGCGGGTGCGTCGCGGGACTTCGCCTCCGAAGGACCGCCAGCCGTAGAGAGGCGCCAGTACCTCAGCCGTGACAGCTGCGGCCGCAGACGCCGCTGCCATGGTCTGCTCGGCCCCGGTCGCCGGACCGAGGCCCGGTGGGATGCCCGAGGAGCTCTCCAGACGGGCAGCGGTCCATGCCGGCCACCGACCGCAGAAAGGACTGCTGCGCGTCTTCCGGCTCAGCGGCCTGTGGTGAGCACCGACAGTGCGCTTACGAGGCCATCGGCACCCTGCAGGGGTACCGCCGCTGTGCCGGCAGCTCCGACCCGCAAGCTGTCACCGGCCATCCATCCGAAGGCGCCACGCGGCACGGCAGCGCGGGCGCCACGTCCTGCTCACCGCTCAGCTCGGCTCACGCCTCCATGCACGCCGGGGCGAGACCTCCGGCCGCCGCCAGGTGCAGTCGGCCGCTCGCGGGATCGTGCCGGTGTACCAGGGCATCCAGGCCCCCAGGCGCGTTGTCGCCTGCTGAAGAGCCTCATAGCTCTTTGTATGAAGTTGCAAGCATCTATGGCCCAGGATCACGGTCAGTCGAGGCGAGTCAAGTGTATGCTCTCGCATATGTTTGCGGGGAAGGGTAGGGCGGGACGTGATCTGGACAGCGCGCGGCTGAGGGCGTGGGAGGTGGTCCGGGATGCCAGCGCGCAGGTCGTGCGCAATATCTCTCGCGATCTCGATGAGATCGCCGGGATTCCGCTCGAGTGGTATTCCGTGATCACCAGGCTGACGGAGGCCGGTGGCACCCTTTCCCAGAACGAGCTGCTGCAGCGCTCGCGGTTCAGCCAGAGCGGCGTCAGCAGGCTGGCCAAGAGGATGGAGGAAGAGGGTCTGGTCGAGCGTCGGCCCTCGGAGCACGACCGACGGAACCTGGACGTCGTACTGACCGAGCACGGGCAGGACGTCTTCCTCCGGGTGCTGGCGGTGCACCACTCATCGGTGCAGAAACACTTCGGCTCGCGCCTTTCCGACGAAGAAGCGGCCGCGCTGACCGCCCTGATGCGCAAGGTGCTCGACGGGCCGGAGGTCGAAGAAGAGGTCAACGAAAACCTCGAGCAGTTGTTGCCGTTCGGGGAAACCGTGCTCGCCGTGACGTCCGAATCGACGTCCCTTCGAGACATCGCGGCCACCCGGGAGGCACTCGAACTCCCCCTTCTGCTCGACGCGGCCCGGCACATGACGCCACCCGTCCTGAACGACCTCCAAGCGCACGTCTTGAGCATGTCGCGGCTGATCGACGAGCCGGAGGAGTTCTTCCGGGCTGACTGGGAACTGCACCGGCAGATCGCGGTCTGCTGCCAGAACGACGTTCTGCGGACGCTCTACCTCAGCCTGCTCGACGCGATCGCATCGCATCTGAAGCGCGTTGTGCCGACGCACAATCTCCGCCAGTACCTGTACGAGCGTCTCGCGATCCACGCGCGCATCGTCGATGCAGTGGCGAGCGGGGAGCCAGAACTGGTCAAGGCGGCGGTGGAAGCCCACGACTACACTTCGTCCCAGCTTTACGCGGCGATGGTCTACTCCGACGACCGGCTCCCACTCGACTCGTAGCGAGCCGAGCGGGAGACGGGTTGGGGTCCCCCCGACAGGGCTGTCGGGACGGAGATTCACCCGTCGCCGAAGAGGTACTCATCCCCGAGTTCGAGCATCAGAGTGACTCTGGTCGAGTCATCCAGGGCGCGAGTGATATGGCCCTTCCCTGTGGTGTCTTCCACGAGAATGATCTGTCCAGGAGGTACCGCCCGCCGTTCTCCTGTGCTGACTTCTATCTCGACCTCGCCGGACAGTGGCACGATCAGTTGGCGTTGCGGTGCGTTGTGCGGTGTCGTGGTCGGGGCCTCCTCCTCCACCCGTCGCCAGACCGCGCCGCGCACCGCTATTTCCTCCGACCACCAGGCAACAGACGTCGACACGTCGGAACGCCGACGCCGGCCTGGTATCCGGATCTCCTCGAAATGACTCTCGCCTGCGGCATCGCTGTATACACGGAGAATGACCGGCTGGGTGTTTCGGTCTGCCACCTCAACTTCTGCCGCGAAGCCGGCGCGTGAATGCTCCGCGCCGGAGGGCTGCACACCGCTTCGGGCGTTGTCCAGATCTTCCGCCACGCTTGTCTCCTCTCGTCAAAGTCGTTCGACAGTCGGCATGAGTTGGACAGGCTGCCCACGTTCGCTGTCCGGCCGTGCAGCGTGGAGAGCGCAGATCGCGGAGGAACCGGGGCTGAGGCCGGGACCAGTCATCGCGCGGTGCCGACTCAGTGCGGGGCGAAGCCGCTGCTCGCCGCTCGTCTCTCCATGTCGACCGCGGCTCCGGGCAGCTGGCTCAGGTGAGCCTCGGCCACCTGCCCCGCGCTCAGAACATCGATCCCCGGGTGCTCGATAGCGTTCTCCAGTACTCGACGCATCGCCGCCATGCGCTCCGGGTCGACCCCGGTAACGAATGGATGGATGATCAGCGTGACCAGCCCGCCTCGATCCGCGGCCGCCTCGGTGAGTTCCATCCAGTCTTCGGCGACCTGGCCGGGCGTTCGCGGGCCGTCGGGTCGCATCTCGTACTGCCAGAAGTCGATCATGTCCCAGGTCCACGGGATGCACACGAGTCCACTCGACAGCGAGGTGATCGCGGGCGTGGTGCCCGGCGCGCCGCTCTTGGCGTCGATGCTGCTGTCGATCCGGTACCCGAGGTCGCTCAGTACTTCGAGAGTGCAACTGCCCCGGTAGCCGCCGGGCGCTCGGAAGGCGACCGGATCGAAACCCGCCAGTCGCAGGGCTGCCGTGCCGTCCCACAACAGCTGTTCACGTGCTCGGTCGTCGAGCTCCTCCGCCCAGCGTTCGTGTACCCATCCGTGCAGCCCGATCTCGTGACCTGCCGAGGCGATCCGCTCGATCACGTCGGGGTGATGCAAGGCGTTCCAGCCCTCGACGAAGAAGGTCGACCGCAGACGCAGTTCGGCGAACAGTTCGAGGAAAGCTGGTACGCCCCACCGGAGTCCGGGCTCGTCCGGGTCGGGGTGGGCCGCACGCTGTCGGCCGACCGCGAGCGCCATGCCGAGGTTGTCGACGGTCAGGCAGAGCGTGCCCCGTCGGGTAGAGACAGCTGACATGCAGTTCTCCTTGCCTCTTGCTGGGCGATCCGGTGCTGGAGTCCGTCGGAGATCGCTGCTGCATGTCCAGCGTGTGAACGACCAGTGACTGCGCATAGCACCCAATTGCGTGCGAACGATAGCACGCATGCATGCAAGCTGGTAGCTATCGGAGCTATTGTATGCCGCCGCACGCATTGGTAGCTTCCCTCTTCAGCGGTCTGCCTGACCTGGGTGCCGCCGATCTCGTTATGTGCGACGACGCCACCCCGGGAGGTCCGCAAGCAGTGCGGTAGGGGAGGGCGGCGGTTAAGGAGTGATCGTGGACATCGGTCAACGTGCTCATGAGTTACCGCGGTTCATGGGGCGACGCGGCCCGCGCTGAGGAGCGCGGTTCTCCAGGTGGGCTTCGCGGATCCTTCATCGTTGGCGACCCGTAGGCGGCGATGGCGCTGAAAGCCGAGCGCGCATCGACCCTCCGGATCAGGGGCGATGCTACGGATCGCAGGCGACCGTGACGCCGCTCCCTGCGTCAATGGGATCGCCACCGTGAATCGGCGGCCCGGGGCCGCGCTCTCCTTGGAGTGATCCCAGGGAGTACTGCGGCGGCTGGAGGTTGCAGGGCTTCGCAATGTGTCCTCAACCGCCGTGCCGTCTGATGTGCGGCGGCGTCACGGAATCGCGCGGGCGAGGCCGCTCAGCCGCTCGATACGAAGCAGTCGTACACAGGGGCAAAACCGACATCATGAATCCCACAACAATGAGGAGCCATACAGACATGGACGACGGTAAGAAACTTCCCGGATACGTTTCGCTGGACGAAATCGGGAACGGAGCGCCCTATGTGCTCAGGGCCGGGGAGGGCGAGCACATCGCTGTCCGCAGCAGCCTCAGGACCTTGCTCACCCGCAAGGAAGACACCGCAGGCAACATGGGCATGACGTACTGCGAGGGCGACACCGCCCCGCCCACACCTCCTCATTTCCACCACGACACGACCGAGGGTGTCTACGTCCTCAGCGGTGTCCTTCGTGTCTGGCAGGACGACCGCAAGGGCACGCGGATAGTCACCGATCTCCACCCGGGTGATTACGGTCTGCTGCCGACCGGTTGGGCCCACTCGTGGGCGTTCGCCGCCCCCAAGACCCGTTTCCTCGCGTTCTACGCACCAGGTGGCTTCGAAGGCACCCTCCACTATCTCGATCCTCACGGGGCCCCCACCGCCCAGCAGTTGAGTGACACCGAGAAGCGCTTCGACGTCGTCTGGATGCCCGACTATCCCCTCGTCCACGAATCCGAGCAGACCGGCGCATAGCACGGCCGGCCCGGTGGACGCCGAACCGCGGGACAGCGCGGTGGCATTCGCACAAGGAGTCGCGGCAGGCGAACACCCCTCGCCTTTCCCGCCCGCTTCTGGCCGGGCTGCGACGACGAGGGCCGTAGGACGTCACCTCGCGCAACAGCGACCCCGGGGTGGGCTCGGCGGGTCTCACCCGGCATTACCCGCCGAAGAACGGAACCACCATTGAGCCCGCCGGGACACGGCGGCGGCGCCAGTCCACGCGTTCTTCGGACGAATCGCTCGATCGGCAGCAGAGAAGGCAGCACAAGGTCCACGACGGACCCCACCTGACCGGACGGTCCTGCTCCTGGTGCGGTGAGGCGATCGCGCGGCGGTACCAGGAGCAGGAGTCACTCTCCCATCACACGGCTGTCCCATCAGGACGGCCGGACACCACTACGGCCCTGACCCGGGCAACGGGTCGTCCTCCTTCACGAAAGCAGAACAGCCATGTCCATGTCGCACGCCAAAGACGACGCGCGCATGCGAGCGCGTGAAGCTCGTCGAGTTGTCCTGGCCACGTTCATCGGTACCACGCTGGAGTGGTACGACTTCTTCGTCTACGCGCTCTGCGCGGTGCTGGTGTTCGGTCCGCTGTACTTCCCCACTGGAGACCCGGTGGTCGGGCAACTGGGAGCCATGGCGACGTTCACCGTGGGCTTCGTGGCACGTCCGCTCGGCGGCATCATCGCCGGACACTTCGGTGACCGGATCGGCCGAAAGCGGATGCTCGTCGTGACGCTCGTGATCATGGGCATCTCGACCGTCTGTGTGGGTCTGGTGCCGACCTACGCCCAGATCGGGGTGTGGGCTCCGGCTCTGCTGGTGCTCCTGCGCATCGTCCAGGGCCTCGCCATGGGAGGCGAGTGGGGCGGTGCCGTCTCGATGGCCATCGAGCACGCACCGCCGAACCGCAGAGCTCTCTACGCCTCCGCGCCGGCAGTCGGGCCCGCGTTCGCGCTGGTGCTGTCCAATCTCGTCCTGATCGGGCTGGAGACAGCCACCGGGGACGCCTTCACCGTCTGGGGCTGGCGGATCGCCTTCGTCAGCAGCGTGATCCTCATCGTGATCGGTCTGATGGCCCGGCGAAAGCTGAGTGAGAGCCCCCTGTTCGAGGCCTCCGTCGCCCACGAGCCGGAGGCAGTGCCCGTGCTGGAGGTTCTTCGCTCGCACGGCGGCACTCTGCTTAAGACCCTGATCGTCGCCGGTGTGCCGGGGATCTCCACCTACATAGTGCAGACGTACTCGCTGACCTACGGGACGAGTGCCGTCGGCTACAGCCGGTCCTCGCTGCTGTGGATCGCCATGACGTGCGGTGTGGTCGCCGTCCCCGCCGTGATCTACTTCGCGCGGCTCGCCGACCGCTTCGGTCTCAGGCCGGTGCTCGTGACGGGGGCCGCCATGCAGGGGATCACGGCGTTGCTCCTGTTCCCGCTGTTCGACTCCGGCAACCTCATGCTCGCCGCTCTCGGGGGCGTGCTGGTGGTCACCTCCAGCTGCCTCTCGTTCAGCTGCATACCGGCGCTGCTGACCGAGAACTTCCCACCGAAGATCCGGTACACGGGCATCTCGCTGGCCTATCAGCTCGGCTCCATCGTGGGGGGTGGGCTCGCACCCATCATCGCGACGGCCATCTTCACCGAGAGCGGGAAGTCGTGGCTCATCGGGGCCTACATGGCGGCGGCGAACATCGTGGCCCTGCTGTCCATGATGCTGCTGCGCAAGAAGCCCGCGTGGCAGCTGAACACCACGGAGAGCCCAGCAGGTGCGCTGCCCGCCCAAGCCGACGGCAGCGACCTCGTGGGCGATGCGCCGGCATCCGGCAGCGTGACCGGAACAGCACATCTGAACTGACCGAGCTGCTGCGGCTGCCGGACACCCTGGCGCTCCTGCAGCCGCAGCCGCGGAGACCACTCCGGCACCAACGGCCCTGCTGGAGCGGACGTTCGGCCGAGCCCGAAGGAGTTGAGACACAGACATGGTGACCGCAGAACAGAACGAGTCCTACGACGTGATCGTGGTCGGTGGTGGCCCAACCGGCTCCGTCGCCGCCACCGACCTGGCCATTCGCGGGATCAGGACCCTGGTGCTCGAAAAGACGGACGGCTCCGTTCCCGATGCACGTGCCACGGCGACCAACGTGCGCACGATGGAGCTCATGCGCCGCTTCGGTATCGAGGAAGAGCTGCGCAACTGCGGGTGGCCGCGCGACCGTGCCCTGGACGTGGTCTACGGCCCGGGAGTGTACGAGCCCGAGATCGCACGGATCCCATGGCCGGCGATCGACGACACCCCTCCCTCCGAGTACAGCCCGACCTCCTACCAACGCTGCCCGCAGCGATGGCTGAACCCGATCCTGGCCCGAATGGCACAGCGGCAGCCACTGGTCGATTTCCGGTTCGAGTGGGAGGTCACTTGCTTCGAGCAGGACGGCACCGGGGTCACGGTCCAGGCCACGGACGAGAAGGGCGGGAACCGCACCTTCACGGCTCGTTACCTGCTTGCCTGCGACGGGGCCCGCAGCGGTGTGCGGAAGGCACTGGGCGTCGGCGCGGAGGTATGGAACGAACTGGGGTACTCGGTGGAGGCCCTCATTCGTAGCCCGCAACTGGCCGAGGCATACCCGGTGAAGACCGGTGGCCACTACACGCTCATCGAACAGGACGGCATGTCCGTGGCACTGTGGCCACTCGACGGCATCGACGTCTTCCGGGTGACCCTGATGGTGCACCGGCAGGGCGGGACCAGGGAGGACATCGCCGACGCCGTCCGCAGGCTCGGTGGCGATTGCGACGTACGGTTCGAGTTCCTCAGCGACGTCTTCCCGTGGACGAACAGGATCGGGGTGCGCGAACGCTTCCGCGACGGGCGCGTCTTCCTGGTCGGCGACGCGGCCCACAACATGCCCACGACCGGCGGGTTCGGGATGAACACGGGTCTGCTCGACGCGGTCGACCTCTCATGGAAGCTTGCGGCCGTCCTCCACGGGTGGGGGCACCCGGACTTGCTGGACACCTACGAACTCGAACGCAAGCCCAGCTCCGCGCAGACCGCTGCGCTGGCTGCTGAGGTCTACCGCGACTGGCAGGCGATGAAGGACCACATGAAGTCGCTCGCGGAGCGGCCACTGAAGGGGACGAGCCCGGAAGCGCTTGCCACGAGGCAGGAACTGGGGGAGCTCCTGCTGAAGGTGTTCAGCCGTGAGTTCAACGCGATCGGAGGCGCGCTGGGCTATCGGTACGAGAACTCGCCGATCTGCGTACCCGATGGCACCGACGCTCCGCCCTACGCGTTCGACACCTACAGCCCGACGGCCCGCCCCGGTCACCGTGCTCCGCACACCTGGTTGCCCGACGGTTCGTCCACCCTCGACCTCTTCGGCGACGGAATGACTCTCCTGTGTATCGGCCGGTCGGCAGCCGACGCCGACGGCCTCCTCGCTGCGGCGCGTGCGCGCGAAGTTCCGGTCAGGACCGTGGAGATCGACGAGCCCGAGGTGGCGGCCCTCTACGCCCGCGCCTTCGTTCTGGTCCGGCCTGACGGGATGGTGGCGTGGCGGAGTGACGAGCCGCCGGCCGATCCGGACCGTCTGATCGACAGGCTGCGAGGCGCCCGCCTGACGGTGGGCGGCCACAAGCCCACCGTGCTGTCACCGGCGTGAACGATGCTCGGGAGCATGGGAACCGCCCAGTTCGAATGGAGGCGCCACCAACCCCTGGGCGGTTCCGTCTTCCACCCAAAGACGCCGAAGATTCCTCGTCTTACCTCGCCGATGGCGGGTCGAGCGGACACTCGGCATGGATCATGCACGTCCGCCGGAATTTCCGCGACCACGAGAGGCTCCCGCAGCACAGCGAAGCCCACCTGGTCGCCTTCTTCGGCGGGCGCCTTGAGGCCGCGCAAGGTGGTTTTCCCTTTGGCGCGGAGATCGGCAATCCGGAAGGCCAGGATCTCCTCCTCCGCTCCGGTGTGCGCTCGATCGCCAGGCTGACCCCGGAGCGGCTCGTTCCGATCCGGGCGAACTGCCGCAGCCTGGTTCCGGTCCCCTCGGGCTCGAGCTCGAAGCGCCACGTGGCCAGGGGCTTCGCGGAGTCCAGGACCGGGGTTATCGCACCGGCCGTCCGGGTCCACGACCGCCCAGCCGAAATATCTGCTCGACGACCGGCGAAGTCTGCCGATGCCCTCGTTGTTCGGGGCGCCCTTGCGGGAGATCACCGGCAGCATGCGGCGCCTGCGAAGTTCGCCCCGATTGGGGTTGTTGTCGTATTCGTTGTCGCCGGGCAGGGTATCCCGGCGCTTACATGGCCGGGGCATCCTTCATCAAGCCGCACAAAGGAGACATCATGGACGTCGGTCTTGTGCTCATGAGCTATTACGGTTCATGGGATGACGCTGCCTATGCCGAGGAGCACGGCTTTGCGAGTGTGGGTTTCGTCGACTCCCCGCTTATCGCCGGTGACCCGTTCGTGGCCATGGCGCTGACCGCCGAGCGCACATCGACCCTTCGGATCGGGACGATGCTCGCCATTCCCAGCAACCGCATCGCCCCCGTCTGTGCCACCGCCATTGCGACCGTCAATCGGCTCGCCCCCGGCCGGGCCTTCCTCGGCCTCGGTACCGGCAACACGGGCCGCGCGATCCTGGGGTTGAAGTCGCTGCCCGTCAGTCGCCTCGCGGAGTACGTCGCCTCGTGCCGCGCTTTGCTCGACGGCGAGGAGGCCACCCACCGTGCGGGCGACACCCGGCGGTGGGTGCGGATGGGCCATGCCCCCGAGGGTCGTTACGTCGACCGCGACGGTGTCCCCATCTACGTGGCAGCCGACGGTCCACGGGCGCGCGGTGTGGCATACGAGCTCGGCAACGGATGGATCATGGGTCTCCAGGGCTGCAATGCCATGGTGAACGCGCAGGAGGTGCTCGGAGCGTCTCTGGCGACGGCGAGGGCAGCGGCGGCTGCGGCCGGCAAGGATCTGGACGACTTCTACACCATGTGTTCGCTGGGGCTGTGCGTCCTCGAGGAGGGCGAATCCCCGATGTCGCCACGCGCACTCGAACGGGTCGGCCCCCTCGCGATGCTGCCGTTCCACGCGTACGCCGACAATCCAGCCGTAGGCGCACACCTTCCTTCCCCGATACGCGACCGCCTGGACATCTACGAGCGCAAGGTGCTCGCCCGCCTCGACGTCCCCCGTGACCGGCTGTACCAGGAGACGCACCGGGGTCACCTCTCGCATCTGCTCCCTGGGGAGGAGGAGGTGCTGACCGAGGAGATCATCCGCATGACGACCCTGACGGGCACGGCACGCGAGATCGCCGACGTCCTTCGGGGGCTCGAGACGGCAGGGCTTCGGAACGTCACGCTCAACCCGCCGCCGCACCTGGCGCGTGAGGCCATCAGGGAGTACGCGGAGAAGATTGCGCCGCTGATCGACGTGGGCGGCCGAGCTTAGCCGTCGGCCGGCCAGGAGGATTGGTTCGCTCGACGAACCGGCGGTGCCGGGCCAGTCTCTCCGAGGACTCGATTCCCTTGCGTGCGAGTGGACTTCAGCTTGGGTTAGTACGTGTAGGGGCCCATGGGGTCCGATCCGACGCTCTCCAGCGCATGCGTGCGCTGGGTGCCGATGTGGTTGCTGACGCAGGCGCCGCCGACGCAGTACAGGTGCCACCTGCCGTTGAAGGAATGCAGGTCCCGCGCCCAGAAGTTGCAGCCCCGCGAGGTGTCGGTGTCTTTCCATGCCTGCACGCCGGGCGCGGTGGCGAGCCCGGCGAGCGTGGGCGACTTGCGCGTGGTCAGCACGTCCGACCAGGACGTGGCGTCATGTAGGAGTTGCCGTTGTCGAACTCGAGCCAGGGACGGCGCGGGTGCGAGGCACCGCAGACCCCTTCCGGACACGTTTGGTGCCAAAGACTTTCGCCACGTCGACGTGGGGCGGTGGTGCCGTTCGTGCGCGGTCCTGAGCCGAGCGCGTAGTCCACCGCTGTCACGGGACCGGCTTCGGGGCCGGGGTTCCCGATCGGGCAGCCACCAGGCCGGTTTTCACGGTGCGCAACAGCGTGAGCGTTGTCTCCAGCTCACGGGTGTCGCCACCGGCGGCCGTCGAGACGGCTCCGGCCCATTCCTGGCGGACAAGAAGGTAGTTCGCCTCGCCGCGCTCGGTCATATGGACAGTCACCCCGCGGCGGTCGTCCGGGGTGATGCGTCGCTCGATGAGCCCTTTGGCTTCAAGTCCGCGCAGAGTGTTGGAGAGGTTGTTCCGACGCAGCCCGGTGGCGGCAGCGATCCGGGTGGGCGTGGCAGCCGGATCAATATGCAGGTGACGCACCACCGCGCCCTCAGATGGCGTCAGCACGATGGCGCGCTCGTCGGTGTAGCCGCGGAACTGGATCTCCCTGGCGATGATCAGCGCCAGATCCGCCAGCTCGGCCCAGCGTGCATCCATACCTGAGCCGCCTTCGTCGTCCGCTTCCTTGTACATCACGCCCTCCAGGATAGGCCGCTGCAAGGAAAAAAATCATGGATCCATAGTAGCCATTGACTCATGTTAATCATCGGTGCATGTTAGTCATTGACTCATGTGTAATCACCTCGAGTCACAGCACCTAGGAGAGAGCTGTCATGGGAACCTCCCTTTCCGCCCGGCAGGCTGCTGCCGCTCAGGCATCCGCGCGTGACGTGGCGCAGGCAGGCGGGCTGCACCCGGTCGGGGTGTACATACTGCTGGCGGGCGCATTCCTGCCGATCATGGACTTCTTCATCACCAACGTCGCATTGCCCAGCATCGACGCCTCCCTGAACGCCTCGGCCTCGTCGCTGGAGCTGGTGATCGCCGGGTACGGCGTGGCCTACGCCGCGCTGCTGGTCCTGGGCGGCCGACTCGGTGACCGCTACGGCCGGCGCCGGATGTTCCTGGGCGCCCTGGTGTGCTTCGTCGTCGCCTCCCTCGCGTGCGGCATCGCCCCGACCGCGGGCGTGCTGATCGCGGCCCGCATCGTGCAGGGCGCCACTGCCGCGCTGCTCGTCCCGCAGGTCCTTGCAACCTTCCAGCACACCCTGGAAGGGGAGCGCAAGGCGCGCGCGGTCGCGCTGTACGGGGCGACCTCCGGTATCGCCGCCGTGGTCGGGCAGTTGGTGGGCGGCCTGCTGGTCTCCGCCGACGTCGCCGGCGCCTCGTGGCGGCCGATCTTCCTGGTCAACGTGCCCATCGGTGTGGTGGTGCTGCTGGCAGCGGCGCGGATCGTGCCCGAAACCCGCTCCGCTCGCCCTGTCGGTATCGATCTGCCCGGCACCGTGCTGTTCGCCGCCACCCTCACCGCCCTGCTCGTTCCGCTGACGGAGGGCCACTCCCTGGGCTGGCCGTGGTGGTCCTGGCTGCTGATCGCTCTCGCCGTCGTCCTCGCCGCTGCCACCTACCGTGTGGAGAAGCGTGCCGAGCAGCGTGGCGAGGTTCCGCTGCTGCCGCCGTCTCTGCTGCGTCTGCCGTCCATGTCACGGGGGCTGGCGATGCTCTGCCTTTTCAGCATCGGCTTCGGCGCGTTCATGTTCGTCTTCGCTCTGACCGTGCAGAACGGCCTGCACGCCGACGCGCTGCACGGCGGCCTGGCGATCCTGCCGATGGCCCTGCTGTTCTTCGTCGGCTCGCTCTGTGCTCCCCGCTTGATCAGCCGCTTCGGCCGGGCCGCCCTCTCCGTCGGCGCCGTGGTCCAACTCGTCGGTCTCGCCGCCCTGGTGGCGGTCCTCGTCGAGATGTGGCCGCACGTGGGCCTGTGGGACATGGCCCTACCGCTCGCCCTGTCCGGCGCCGGGGGCTCGCTGCTCTTCGCCGGGCTGTTCCGCAGTGTGCTGTCCGACGTCCCCGCCCATCTGGCCGGCATCGGCAGCGGCGTGCTCATCACGCTGCAGCAAAGCGGCCTCGCCTTGGGAGTGGCCACCCTCGGCACTCTCTACATCAGCCGGGAGCCGCACGGCGTCGCGCACGCCTTCGCCACCGTCGAGTACGTGCACATGGGCATCATCGTCCTCCTCGCCGTCGGTGCCGCGGCCATGCCCCGCTTCACCCGGGCCTCCGCCGCCGCGCCCGTTGTCGAAGGCTGATGATCGGCGATGAGCCTTCTGGATCTGTCCCGGTGGCAGTTCGCCATCACCGTCATGTTCCACATGACCTTCCCGTCGATCACCGTCGGACTCGCGATCTTCCTGTCGGTCGTCTACGGCCTGTACTGGCGCACCGGCAGGCCGGTCTACCTGCAGATGTTCCGGTTCTGGCGGCGCATTTTCGCAGTGGGCTTCGCGATCGGCGTGGTCGCCGGAGCCGTCATCACCTTCCAAATGGGTCTCAACTGGGGCGTGTACGGCGCGAAGACGGGCCCGATCATCGGCCCGATCATCGGCATGGAGGTCGTCACCGCCTTCTTCGTCGAGGCGGGCTTCATCGGCGTCCTGCTCTACGGTGAGGGCCGCGTCCGCAAGGGCACCATGTTCCTGTCCACCGTCATGGTGTCGCTCGGCACCATCCTGTCGTCCACGTGGATCATCGCAGCGAACTCATGGATGCAGACGCCTGCCGGATTCAAGGTCGTCCATGGCCGGTTCGAGCCCACGGACTGGATGCGCGTCATCTTCAACCCGTCGTTCGTCTGGCGCTGGCCGCACATGGTGGTCGCCGTACTGATATCCGCCGGGTTCTTTGTCGCCGGAATCTCGGCCTACTACCTCGTCAAGGGGCGTGCGAAGGGCTTCGCCCGCCGCTCGATGTCCATCGCCCTCGGTATCGCCGCGCTGCTGATGCCCGTACAGCTCTACCTCGGTGACAACGTCGCCGGTCACGAACTGCCATACCAGCTCTCCAAGCTGGAGGCGATGGAAGGAAATTGGGACAACGGCAACACCGGCTTCGTCCTGTTCGCCGTTCCGGACCAGCAAGCCGCGCGGAACATCGCCCAGCTCGACATTCCCTGCCTCGGCAGTGCCAACGCCAAGGACCTCACCTGCAAGACGGCCACGCCCGGCCTGAAGCTCACTCCGGCAGCAGACCGGCCGGACATGGCCGCGACGTTCTGGGGCTTCCGCGTCATGTGGCTCGCGGCCCTGCTGATGTTCGGCACGGCGTTCGCCGCCACGATCCTGCGCATGCGCAACCGCCTGTGGACCGCGCGCCGCTTCCACCACTTCGTCCTGTGGACAACGCCGGTGGGCATCCTCGCCATCCTCGGCGGCTGGGTCCTCGCCGAAGCGGGACGGCAGCCCTGGATCGTCTTCGGGCAACTCCGCACCTCGGACGCGGTGTCGAAGCTGGCACCCGGCGAGGTCCTGTTCTCGGTGATCGGATTCTCGGTGCTCTACCTCGTGATGCTCGTCGCCTACATCGCCTACATCCTGCGCACCATGCGCATCGGCCCGGAGCGGGACGATGCCCGGCACCAACCCCCGCCCGACGCGCCGGACACGACCGCCTCGGCACTGCCCGGGAGCTCTGCCGTGCACCGGCTGACCGAGCCGACCGGCACGGCGGAGGTGGCGGCCCGATGATCACCACCCTGTGGCTTGCCACGGTGCTGCTCTGCCTGCTGATGTACGTCGTCCTGGACGGCTACGACCTCGGCGTCGGTGTGGCCACCCTGTTCGAACGCGACGCCACCCATCGACGGCACCTGCTGGAATCGGTCGTTCACGTCTGGGACGGCAACGAGACCTGGCTCATCCTGCTCGGCGTGGCCTTGTGGGCCGGATTCCCCCAGGCGTTCGGCACGATACTGCCGCACGCCTACCTGCCCATGACCGTCGTACTGTTCTCGCTCGTCGTGCGGGGCGTCAGCGTCGAAATGGTCTCCCAGGACCCGCCGGGACACCGCTGGACCACCGCCTTCGGCGTGGCCTCGCTGCTGGCCGCGTTCGCGCAGGGCTTCACCCTGGGCACGCTGACGTCCACCCTGCACCTGCACGACGGCGCCTTCACCGGAACGGCATTCGGCGCCTTCAGCTGGTTCGCCGTGCTGACCGGCGTCACCGTCACCGCCGCGTACACCGCACTGGGCTACGCCCACACCAAGCACAAGTGCTCCGGGCAGCTGCGCGCGTCGGCGGCACGGCGCGGCGCTGTGGTCACGGCGGTGACCGCGGTGTTGTCGACGGTGGTGTTCTTCGCCGTCGACCACACAGCGGCACCGCTGAACCTGACCACCCCAGCACGCGCTTTCGCCTTCGGTGGCCTCCTGCTGTTCGCCGCCGCGGGAGTGGTCACCTCGCTGGTCACGTTCCGGTGGAAGCGGCAGACCGACGCTGCGGACACGCTGCCCTTCGGCGGGCTGGTCGCCGCGGTCGTGGCGGGGTTCCTCGCCCTCGTCGTGGCACGTTATCCGCTGCTCATGCCGCCGGATCTCACCGTCAACAGCGCGGTCGGCCCGCACAGCGCCATGGTCTTCGTGCTCGTCGGCATCGGACTGAACATGCCGCTGGTACTGGCCTACAACGTGTTCGCCCACCGGGCCTTCGCCGGCAGGTTCAATACCGAATCGAGGGCGGACGGCCCAGTCTCATTCACAGGAGCCCAGTCATGAGCCCTCGCAGCGCCGACCACGCAGCCGCCGAGCGCCAGTCCGTCCTGCCGTCACCAGTTCGTCTCGCGTCGCGCCTGCTCGCCTCAGTCGGCTGGACCGTGCTCGGGCTGATCGCCTGGTTCATTTCCGTAGGGACGCTGGGCGGCTACCCGCAGGTTCACTCGGCTCTCCTTACCACCCTCGGCATGATCGCCATCGCGCTGACCGGAGGCATCACCTGGATTGTTGACGAGCGGCGGCCTCATGACGACGAATGAGACCGCCGACCCGGCCGGAACGCGTGGCCCCGGCGCCCCGGCCGGGCGGCCGGCCGAGGCCCGGCTCGCCGCGTACGCCGCTCCCGCACGGCGCTGGTTCGACCTGGCCGGTGCTGCGATGACGGTCGAGACGTTGTTCACGGTTGGCCGCTGGGGCGCCCTGGCGTGGACCGCCGAAGGCGTGATGCGGCGCAGCGCGGCTCAGGAGACGCAGGGCGTGCTCGTCTTCGCCGCCGCGAGCGCGTTGGCGCTGACGGGCGGCTGGGCAGCGGGCGAGTTCCGCCGGCGGGGCGCCCGTGAGGTGGCCCGTCACCTGAGGCGGTGGATCGCCGGGGCGCTGCTGCCGACGACCCGGCGCATCAGCGAAATCGGCCCTGCCGAAGCCGCCTTGGGGATGGTCGACCTGGTGGACGACGTCGCCGACTATCACGCCGAGATCGCGCCGCTGCGCCGGTCGGCCCCGGTGTCCATGCTCGCCGTTCTGGCGATCATCGCCGTGCTGCACTGGCCGGCGGCGATCGTGCTCGTCCTGACCAGCGCTCTCATCCCGCTCAACATGCGGTTGGCGGGGCTGTTCGCCCAGCACGGCGCGGACCGGCAGTGGGCTGCGACGCAGCGACTCAACGCCGTGGTCCTCGACAGCTTCCGTGGCATGGGGACCCTGCGTGAACTCGGCGCGGTGGACCGGCGCGGTCGAACCCTGGCCGGGGCGGCCGAGCGTCTGAACAGGGCGACGATGAGTGTGCTGCGCCGCGCGTTCCTGTCCGGGATGATCATTGATGTGGTCGTCACGTTCTCCATTGCGGTGAACGCGACCTACATCGGCATGTCACTGCTCGGCTACGTCCGTGTGCCGGGCGCCCCCGGACTCAGCCTGTTCAGCGGCCTGCTGGTGCTGCTGCTGTGCCCGATGTACTTCGCCCCTTTGCGTACCCTGGCCTCCGCCTTCCACCAGCGGGAACGCGCCGCCGTCGCAGCCGGCGCCATCGGAGACATCGTCGAGCACACCCCCGCCGCAGTCGGCACCATCGTCGAACACACACCCACCGCAGCCACCAGGGCAGTGCTGCCCCGCCTCAGTGCACCGGTAGGGGTGTCGCTCCACGCGGTCCGGTTCCGTTACCCGGGGGCCGGCCACGACACCGTTACTGCGGACGTCGCAGTGGCGCCCGGACGCTGGACCGCGATAACCGGCGCCTCCGGTGCCGGCAAGAGCACGCTGTTGTCACTGATCGTCGGCATGCGGCGGCCGTCGTCCGGAGAGGTCCGGTGGCAGACCACCTTGCCGCAGCCCGCCCCGGGTCTGCCCGCCCCTTCGGTGCGGCAGGCTCCGGCACCGGGTGAATCCGCGTGGATCGGTCAGCGGACCGTGTTGCTCGACGCGACGGTCCTCGACAACATCCGCCTCGGCCGACAGGACGCCACCAAGCAACAGATCCAGCAGGCGGTGGACGCAGCAGGGCTGCGTCCCGTGATCGAGCGTCTCCCGGCCGGGCTCGACTCCCGGCTCGGCGAGGGCGGCTGGGGCATGTCGACCGGAGAGGCCCGGCGGATCGCCATCGCCCGCGCCTTCCTGCGCGGAGCCCGGCTCTGGGTCCTCGACGAGCCGACGGCTCACCTCGACGCCGACAGCGAACGTGACGTCATCGAGGCCCTGCGGCTAGCCACCCAAGGGTGCACGGTCGTCGTCGCCACCCATTCCTTCGCTCTGGCCGCCGTGGCCGACACCGTGCTCGTCATGGACAACGGCCGCCTGCAGTACGCGAATCCGGTGAGCGCTCCATGAGCACAGACCCCTTCCCGTTTTCCTCCCCGGGGAGCCCGCCCGGGCGAGCGCGTGCCCTGGTGGTCCTCGGTCTTGGACTCGCCGTCGTGGCCGAACTGTCCTCCGCCGCACTGCTCGGCCTGTCCGGCTGGTTCATCACCGCGTGTGCCGTCGCCGGCGCGGCCACCTACAGCTCCTTCTCCTACATCGCTCCCAGCGGCGGTGTGCGGGCCTTCGCCCTCGCCCGCATCGGCGGCAACTACGGCAAGCGCCTGGTGCTGCACGCAGCCGCCCTGAGGCGCGTTGCCACCGCCCGGGCCGACCTCTTCCACAGGGCCGCCACCACCGAACGGGGCGGACTGGACGGCGTATGGTCCGGTGACCTGCTCGACCGCAGCATGGCCGACGCCGACACCGCCGGAATGGCACTGATCCAGTCCACCGCACCCGTCGTCGTGACCGTCGCGACGGCTGTCACCGGCGTCCTCGCCGTCGCGCTGACCACGTCCCCCGCCCCGGCGGCGGTGCTCACGGCCGGACTCCTGGTCATCGCGCTGACGGCGCGCATGCGCACGACCGACGCCGAGCACACGGCAGAGCAGCGGACCCGCAAAACACTGCGCGCGGAAACCGTCACAGCCACCGAGGCGTGGACGGAGATGGCATCGCTCGGCGCCGCCGAGCACCTCGCGGCGCGCACGACGACGGCGTTCTCGAGGCTCGATGCCGCACGTGACGCGGTCGACCGAGGCCGACTGCGCGCGGGGCTGATCAGCGGGCTGACAGGCGTGACCACCGTGGCGGCCACGCTCGTCTGCGGAGCCGGCACCGACCCCGCCACGTTCGTCTTCGTCGCCCTGATGGCGGTCGGCGTGGTCGCACAGGCCGAACAACTGGGGGCCGCGGCCGATGCCCGAACCGCGGCGGCGGCAGCCCGCCTCCGCCTCACCGTGCGCGCGCCCTCGCCCACCGCGGACGAGGGAACCCTTCCGGCTATGCGGTCCTGGGCGACCGAGCACGGCATCGGCTTCGGCGAATACGTTCTCCCGCCGACGGCCCTGCGGCCAGGCCAGGTCATCGGCGCCGACGTCGCCCGCAACGGAATCCTCGTGGTCACAGGCCGTTCCGGCAGCGGCAAGACCACCCTGCTGCGCGCCCTCGCCTCGTCCCTGCGCCAATCCCTCGACACCACCGACAACCGGCCCGCCGTTACCGCCGTCGCGGCCGACGACTACCTCTTCACGGGGACACTCGGGTCGAACTGGCGGCTGGCCGACCCAACGATGACCGACGAGGACATCGACACCCGCCTCGCCGGACTATGGCTGGACGCCGGCGGACTGACCGCCGAAACCCGCGTCGGACCCGGCGGAAGAGAACTCTCGGGCGGTGAACTCCGCCGGGTCTGCCTGGGCCGTGCCCTGGCCACCCGGCCTCACGTACTGATCGTCGACGAGCCCACCACCGGCTTGGACGACCGAACCGCCCGACACGTACTCCGCATCCTCGCGGACTTGCCCGACACCACCGTCGTCCTCGCGCTGCACGAAGTACCGGCATGTCTCGCGCTACTAGGACACGAGTCCGAACTGTCGCTTGACCAGAGGGAACCGTGAATCCACCCCGGCGTTGACGTCCGAGCGCGAAGCCACGCAGCCGAACCGCCACCGACGCATCTGACAACGGCCTCACCGCGCACAACTGCTACGCCCACCACGACCCGACCACCCCATCGCCGACCTCTCACGCCAACGGATCAAGCGCCGACCGATCCTCGAAGGCCTTGTCAACGAGTACGAGCGAGCGGCGTAGAGACACAGGTCAGCACAGGTGGCTTTGTTCTGGAACCCCACACGTCCGGGGCCAAGATCCGGACCATACGCGGGCCAGCGACCCGCCGCCCGTCCCGACATCCGCTGTTCCCGCTGGTCAATGATGTGCAAGTCCTGTACCACCAGCAGACGAAGAATCTGCTGGTGCACACCTCGGTGCATCACAGCGCAACCGAGCGCAGGTGTGTCAATTTAACGGCCCTGTCTCACTTCCGGTGGTGACGCAGAGTCGTGAGGGCTCGTTGACATCCTCGTGAAGGATGTCAACGAGCTTGTACAGACGGTGTTTTCAGGGCTTTCTCCGCTGGTCATCGAGGATGTGCTCGACGAGGGCGAGCGGATCGTCGTGCGGGCGCGGACTCCGCAGGACACCGCGGTCTGCCCGGTGTGCGGGGCATCGTGGGGACGCGTGCACGGCTATCACTGGCGAACGGTGGCCGACGTACCAGTCGACGGCCGGCGGGTGGTGGTCCGCGTACGGGTGCGGCGCCTGGTGTGTCCCACGCGCGGCTGCCGACACACCTCCCGCGAGCAGGTGCCCGGAGTCCTGGAGCGATACCAGCGCCGCACAGCCCGTCTGGCCAGCCAAGTCAAGGCTGTGGTCAAGGAGTTAGCAGGCCGGGCGGGAGCACGTTTGCTGGCGATACCCTCGGTGGGCCTGTCACGTCACACAGCCCTGCGCACCCTGTTGCGCATCCCGTTGCCCACCGGGCGGGTGCCCCGCGTGATCGGCGTCGATGACTTCGCTCAGCGCCGGCGGCACCGCTACGCCACCGTGATCATCGACGCCGAGACCCATGAGCGGATCGACGTGCTGCCCGATCGCACCGCCGACACCCTCGAGACCTGGCTGCGCAGCGTGCGGAACTGGAGCAGGAGGCCCTTGCCGCCATCGCCACCGCACTACACGAAGTCGATGCGAACACTGGCGACGTGGGCCGAGAGCTGTTCTCGGCGGCCGACCGAGCGGTGCACCGGCTGGTGTACGCCGCGCGTCGCCAGGCCACCCGGGAGACCGGACCGGTGGCCGCGCACCTGGGGCTGCCTAGCCCCGCCGTGTCAGAGCCCGGGTGCCAGGACGTGGCCGAGGTGGCCGGCGAGGACGGGGACATGGATGAGTATTCGGTGCTGGCTCGCGCGGTGCAGGCCCATGTCGTGGACGTCGCCGAGGCGCGTCTGAACGCCCGTACGCGCCTCGGCGGGGAGCCGATGCTACGCCTGCCGGCGAGCGGGGAGTGAGTCGTCAGCTCTACGGCCACCGCGCCGCTGCCGAGCAGCACCTGGCCGCCCATCTGCAGGGCCGGTTGCACGAGTAGTGAGATGACCGGCACGGATGCGTTCGGGCGACGGTTGTCAATGTCCGGGCCGAAAGTCTCTATTACCGGTGAGCAGCCGCAGCCGGATGCGCGCCACGCACCCTGCTGCGCTTGCCCGGCAAGAGTGGCTGCTGGGTGGGGTAAGCACATCCGTCTCGTGCTGACGCCCGAGCCTTATCCCGCCACTGCTCCGTAAGGATGTCGGCCCCCGGGGCCGAGGGATCCGTGCTCACCCCGTCTCGCGCATTGCACCTCGCGGCCGCGTACCGCCTTTTTCTCTCTCTTCGTTCCTCTTCCTTTCCCCTGCCCTGCTTTCCTCGCTGGAGGTCGTCCGCCATGCTCACGAGACTCCGTACGGATGCGGGGGCCGTCAGTCGACCTGGCGGGCCGCTGGACAGCCCGGATCGGCTTCGGGCCAGAGGGTCCGGAGGCATGAGAGACACCTGCCTCAACCAATTTCCCGAGCGGCGCCCATTCCATTACGCCGCCGCGCCGAGGCGTGACCCCAACCGTCGCGACCGAATCCGTGACTCACGTCGGCATCCGGCTGATACTGGATGTGCCGGGAAGATCTTCAGTCCACACCAAGAGCCGCTCGCCGACACCTGACGGGGCGTCAGGAAAGTCAGCAAGAGGTCAGCATCTGTACCGCCAGGAGCCGCGCCGGGCCGCCACGAAGCGCCAAGATCAACAACTCGCCATACCAGCTCTGACCTGGGAAAAACCAGGTGACAGCCACTGCTGCTAAGGCCTGTAGGAGGTACCGATGAAGATGCTGATCAACATGCCCCAGTCCGGTGAAAATGCGCTGCCTCGAACCGAGGACCACTCGATGCGCAATCTTCAATGCGCCGCGAGAGTGCGCGCTCCGTCAACGGGAGCTCAGTCGCCAGTAACTACTTACGCCGCCAGCGCGATGTCACTACTCGACACGGGAGCAGCTTCTGCGATGGCAAGTACAGGGTACGCGTAGCTGACCACGACACCCGACCGAGTGGTCAAGATCTTTCGTTGCATCCGCGCCTCCAACTGTGCCCCGACCCCAGTCGCTGGGCCATACATGGCAGTTCGGGCCGTCTCAAAGCACTGCCAGGATGACGAAGCGAAACAAAACATCCCAGCATCCGGTGCCTCTGCAAGCCGGAAGCGCAGCTTGACATCCGGCTTGGGGCCGTTTTCTGACCGCGCTGCCACCTTCAGATGGGTGAGCGATCCTGGACAACCGCACGGAGCCCCGGAACGGGCCATCGGTTCCAAGAGAGTGCCCCCATCACAAATATGGACAGGGTCACCCTCATCTCCAACGATCAGGCGACTCATCACGTAGCCCCCACGGTCCAAGCGAATGGGGATGATGTCAGTTCCCAACAGCAACTCATGACTTCCCACCGAGGCGCCGCGGTGCCGCTCTTCCCCCTCAAAAAGGCGAGCCACCACCTCGGCGACACCATTGTCGTCCGTCGTGAGGAGCCACCTGGACAACGGCAAGGAAGGCGCAGCCGGGTCTGTGGCCCAGAGTTGACCAACGACTTCGTCTATCCAAGGCCTTTCAGCCACGCCATCCTCCTCGCGTTCAGGTACCACTACCTCAAGTTTCGTACGCTCGTACCTGTTTGGCCGTGCCCGAATTCTGGTGTAGAGCCATGAGTACGGGTGGTTGCGTCCTGGGAAGTGGTGTACGGGTTGGACCTGATCCGGGGGTTTGCTCCGGCTTCTGGCTGATGCCCGCATAGATGAACGGCCACCGGCTGATCTTCGAGATGTCGAGTCACGAAGGAGATCAGCACGATGACCGCACCCGACAGTGTGCCCCTGCACGCCCTCGCGGAAGACAACCTCGCCTCGGCGAGTCCGGATCTGCTGCGCGCGATGGTCAAGACGTTCGCCGACGCGCTGATGTCCGCGGAGGCCGATGCCCTCTGCGGCGCTGAGTACGGGCAGGTCAGCGACGAGAGAGTCAATCACCGCAACGGCTACCGCTCGCGCGAGTGGGACACGAGGGCCGGCACCGTCGAACTGGCCATCCCCAAGCTGCGGCAGGGCAGTTACTTCCCGCACTGGCTCCTCGAACGCCGACGCCGGGCCGAACAGGCCCTCATCAGCGTGGTCGCCACCGCCTACCTGCTGGGCGTCTCCACCCGCCGGGTCGAGAAGCTCGCCGAGTCCCTCGGCGTGACCCAACTGTCGAAGTCCCAGGTCTCGGCGATGGCTCGGCACCTGGACGAGCAGGTCGCAGCGTTCCGCAACCGCCCCCTCGACGCCGGTCCCTATGCGTTCGTCTGGGTGGATGCGCTGACCCAGAAGGTCCGCGAGGGCGGCCGGATCATCAACGTCCACGCGCTGATCGCGGTTGGCGTGAACGCCGACGGCCACCGCGAGATCCTCGGCATTGACGTGGCCACCGCCGAGGACGGCGCCGGCTGGCTAGCCTTCTTGCGCTCACTCATCGCCCGCGGCCTGTCCGGCGTCCAGCTGGTCATCTCCGACGCCCACGCCGGCCTGGTCGACGCGATCGGAGCGGTCCTGCCCGGCGCCTCCTGGCAGCGATGCCGCACCCACTGAAGCCGTAAGGAATCAACTTGTCGGTGTGTCGGTTTCTTCATCCGCGGCGGCGAGGAGTTCGGTGGCGGTGCGGTAGCGGGTGGTGGCCGGAG
>NZ_JBEOVA010000059.1:0-28768 GCF_040295225.1 Streptomyces sp. NPDC002896
CAGGCCGTGCTCGCCCTGGCCCGCCGACGCGTCAACGTCATCTGGGCACTGATCCGTGACCGACGGTGTTACGTGGTGACACCACCGGTCACTAATGCCGCTTGACAACAGCATTAGGAAGCCGTCACCCCGCTCACGCCGGCTTCAGCTGCCACTGCTGGCAGTTGTTGCTCAGCCACGACCACTGCCGTACGTCGGCTCCGTCCGCCGTCGAGCAGTTCGCGACGTCGGCGACCTTGCCGGTGGACTGGTTGACGATGCGCACCCAGCCGCCCGATGCGGTGGTGACGAACCGGAACCGCTGGCAGGTGTTGTTCAGCCAGGACCACTGGCGCAGGTCCGCGCCGTCGGCGGTCGAGCAGTCGGCAGTGTCGAGGACCTTGCCGGAGGCGACGTTGACGAGCCGGCTGGTGTCGTCGTCCTGGCCACGACTCTCCGCTGCTCGCCCCAACCCTGGACCTGCTGGACGGCCTCGGTCCACTGCCCGACGACATCACCGTGCACCTGGATGCCGGCTACGACTCGGCCAGGACCCGCACCACCCTCAACGAACGCGGGCTACGCGGTCAGATCGCACACAGAGGCGAGAGGGCCCCGTCCAGGCCACCCAGCGCTGGCACGTCGAGCGCACGCACGCCTGGCAGAACGCCTTCCACCGCCTTGCACGCTGCTATGAACGCCGCACCAGCGTCATCAACGCCTTCTTCGACTTCGCCGATGCCGTCATCACCCTACGCAGCCTCATCCGCCGCGCCTGGACCACCCACCGCTGGGACGACCGGCCCACCAGACCCACGCCCGTCCGCGCGAGTTCCTAGCCCGGTTGCTTGATGCTCTCGATGATTCGGGCGAAGCCTTCCTCTCCATGGCCTGCATCAATCTGGCGTTGGATGAGCCGCTGGACCATGGCGACTACCTCGGTGCTGATGCCCTGGTCGGAACTGGCGGCCAGGAGGTCACTGAGGTTGGAGAACTGGAGGCTCTGCTGCCCTTCGACGGTGTAGTCCCCGCCGTCGATGACTGCGGCGAACCCTTGGAAGGCGCCAGTCATGGCGGTCAGCCAAGGTGTGGCCTTGGCAGCGAACTCGCCCGCCGTCACACCGGCCGGCGCGACCATGGCGGCGCCGTGCATGAATCCGGCGAACATGACGTACATGCCCGCGAGTAGGGCGAGGTCGTACAGGGACGCCAGCCCGGCATCCTCACCGAAGTAGGTACTGGTTCCCCACAGGTCGAGCAGCGGCCTGTACTGATTGAAGACATCGGCCGATCCGCTGTAGAGGATCGATGACCCAGGCTGGCCGATCATGTGCGGTACGCCCATGATGCCGCCGTCCAGATACGCGACCCCGGCTTGGGCGGCCCAGTCGGCCAACTCCCGTGACTGAGCCGGTGACGTCGTGGTCACGTTAACCAGGGTTCGTCCGGCCAGCTCATCGGAGAGCGGATCGAGCACCTCATGGACCGACGCGTGGTCCAGCAGGCATGCGATCACCAATCGGCTGGCCCGGACCGCGTCGCCGGCCGTGTCGGCGGCCTTGGCGCCCTGCGCAACGAGGTCGTCCGCCTTCCCCGGTGAGCGGTTCCAGCATGTGGTCGCGTATCCGGCCTTCACCAGGGCGCCCGCGAGAGCGCTGCCCATCGCCCCCAACCCGAGAACACTCACCTGGACGCTGTTGTCAGTTGTCATTTTTGGCGCTTCCCCTCGTGTTTGTCCTTCGGCTCGATCCTCTCCGCAGCCAGTAGAGTTGACCAGTACGGACAAATTAGTCGGGTACTCACCCGTGAGTAAGTACCTCTTGGGGGGCGGATGGCAACTTCAGCGCGACGTGGTCCCTATTTCTGTGGCATCGACGCGGCGATGGACGTAGTCGCCGGCAAGTGGAAGTCCCTCATCCTCTGGGAGCTGCACCACCACGGGACCCGCCGGTTCGCCGAGCTCCGACGCGGTCTGCCTGGTGTCAGCGAGAAGATGCTGATTCAACATCTGCGGGAGATGGAAGAAGACGGGCTCGTGCATCGTGAGGTGTACCGCGAGGTGCCGCCGAAGGTCGAGTACTCCTTGACGGAGCACGGCGTCTCGCTCAACGCGGCCCTGGACTCCTTGGGAAAATGGGGCACCGAACGCATGCGGCGGATCGGGGCCGAAAAGGTCTCCGGCGACGTTGCCGCGACAGCTCGGCGATAGAAGCGGATGGGCCGGATCGTAGACACAGGTCTCCCGGTGATCACAGAGCGTCGCAACTCCGTGATCGCTAAGCCTTGAGCCTGTCCTACTCCTGGGGTGCTCCATCACACCTATCCGCGCGAGCTCTAAGAGTGAGCGCCGGGCAGGACGGGCTGGGGCTGGTCCTCTGGCCATGCGGTGGAGGCTCGCTTCCGCGGTGTGTGTCCTGGGGTCCCCTGGAGGCGAACAGAGTTGGGTGTAGCTCGTCTTGAGTGAGGGCTCTCCCCTGAAGCGGACGGGCTGTGCGTGGGTCTCTGTTCAGCCGTGGGGTGTCGGTGCCGACCCCTAAGATCCGCATCATGCGTGAGTTCTTCATGGTGGGTGGACGGAAGCTGTCGTATCTGGACTTCGGTGGTCCGGGGAGGCCGCTTGTGGCCCTGCACGGGCACTACAACGAAGCGTCGGCGTTCGCGTCGCTCGCAGAGGCGTTGGCGCCGCGGTGGCGGGTGATCGCGCTCGATCAGCGCGGTCATGGAGAATCCGAACAGGCCACCACTTACGAGCGCGACGACTACATAGCCGATGTTGTCGCCTTCTACGGGCATCTGGGAGTTGGCCCGGTGCCGGTGCTGGGTCACTCACTGGGCGGGGTGAACGCCTACCAGTTCGCTGCCCGGCACCCGGACAAGGTCAGCAAGCTGATCGTGGAGGACATCGGCGCGGTCGTCGACTGCGACTGGTCGTTCACCACGCGCCTTCCCACTCACGCGCCGTCTCGAGAGGCGCTGGTCGCGGCCCTGGGCGCGACGGCGCCCTATCTGGAATGCTCGTTCCGGCGGAGGGGTCAGGGCTGGGGTTTCTCGTTCGGCATCGATGACACCGTGACGTCTCAGAAGGCGCTCAGCGGCGATCACTGGGACGACTGGACAGCGGTGTCCTGCTCCACCCTGCTGGTCCATGGAACACGGAGCGACGAGTTGGCGGCCGATCACGCCCGGAACATGGTCGCCCGCCGCAGTGGCCTGGTCCGCCTGGTCGAGCTGGCTACCGGTCACGTGGTGCATCACGATGCTCTGGAGCAGTTCGCCGCCGCGGTCACCACTTTTCTGTCGGAGCCCTGCTGAGCTGTGGAGTTCAGGCTGCCAGGCGGTGGCTGTCCTGGTCAGGGTCCGGATAGGTGCGGTGATGCTCGCGGGTGAGATGGTAGCGCCAGTACTCGCGCTATCCCCTGGCCCGCGAGCACCACCGCGTCCACCCGAGCTCTAAGGAGGACGGATACATCCTCGCTGCCTAAATCACCTCAGTCCCTCAGGAAGAGCTACACCCAACAGAGTTTCTTTGGTCGAATAGGTGACCTTTACTGGTGGTGGTCGTTGAGCGTCGTGACGGGATCTTCGGGCCGGAGGGTGACGGGCGGGGTGCGGGAGCTGGCGGCGGCCTTCGTGGTGCCGGGGCCTTTGGGGGTGGCCGTCCGGGACCGGCTGCGCGTGACGGACAGGGACGCGGCGGTGCTGCGTGAGGTCGGCGCGTTCCTCGGCTCGCTGGCCGCCGGTGATCTCGCTGACCGCTGTCGGCAGGGTCTGGCGCATGATGCCGCGGCCTGGGCGGTGCGTAAGAGGGAGGTGACTGGTCGGTCGTCATCGCGGTGGGCGGGCAGTATCACCTAAGCCACCCATGACCAGTGGGCGCTGGCCCGGCGCGCACAGGCCGCGCATATGGCGTGGCTGCGCGGGCAGATCACACAGATCGAGGCCCGGCTGGCCCGGCCGCTGGGTGCCAAAGCCAACAAGCGCGAGTCACTGCCGAAGGGCTATGCCTCGCGGCGCGAGTGGCACGCCAAGTCCCGCCGCCTGCATACCCTCCAAGACCGGCTGGCAGGGGTGGCGGCGGACTGGAACGCGGGCCGGGTGCGCGTGGTGCGAGGCGGCCACCGTCTAGCCACCACCCGTCACCACCTGGACGACGCCGGGCTGAGCAATGAGGAGTGGCGGGCCCGGTGGGAGGCCGCCCGAATGTTCCTGGCCGCAGACGGCGAATCTGGCAAGCGCTTCGGCAACGAGACGATCCGCATCACCGACACCGGGCAGATCTCCGTCAAACTCCCCGTTGGGCTGGCCCATTTGGCCAACGCGCCGCACGGTCGGTATGTGCTGGAGGCCGTTGTGGCGTTCAGGCATCGGGGCGAGGAGTGGCTCGACCGGATCTCGGCCAACCGTGCGGTGGCGTACCGCATCCACCACGACGTGCTGCGCGGCCGCTGGTACGTGACGGCGTCCTGGCAGCGCGCCGCCGTCCTCGTGCTGCCGCTTAAGGCGGCGCTGGCCCGGGGCACGGTCGGGGTGGACATGAACGACGACCACCTGGCGGCCTGGCGCCTGGACATTCACGGCAACCCGATGGGCGAGCCACAGCGTTTCTTCTATGACTTGTCGGGCAATGCCGCCCACCGGGACGCGCAGATCCGGCATGCGCTGACCCGGCTGCTGCACTACACGCGCGCCTGCGGCGCGGATGCGATCGTCGTGGAGGACCTCGACTTCACGGCGGACAAGGGCCGGGAGAAGCACGGCCGCAACAAGCGGTTCCGCCGGTTGATCTCCCGATTCCCGACCGCGAAACTCAAGGCCCGGCTGGTGTCGATGGCCGCCGAGCAGGACATGGCGCTCGTCGCGGTCGACCCGGCCTACACCAGCCGGTGGGGTGCCCAGCACTGGCAGAAACCACTGGCCACCCCACGACGACAGACGACCCGGCACGATGCCGCGAGCATCGCGATCGGGCGACGCGCCCTCGGGCATCCGATCAGGCGACGGACGGCACCGCCCCCACCGCACCAGAGCGATGCGGTGGGGCATCGGACCATCCAGGCCCGACCGGGCACCCCAGGACGTGAGGAACCCTGCCCGCCTGCCACGGACCGCGCACCCAGAGTGCCGTCGCCGAGCAGGACGCGAAAGCAGGGAACCAGACGGACATCCAACACCGTTCGGGATGTCCGCAGTGACCAGGCATGAGTCCAAGACTCACTCCTGCTCACTTAATTGGAACGGTCAGTAGGCGACGGGCCATCCGCTGCTCCAGTTCAGAAGGTTGATCCCGAGTTTCGGGGTGCCGTTGTCGTTGCCGTCGTAGTAGTGGTAGACGATCAGGTCGCCGTCCACGTCGTTCATGATCGACTGGCCGCCGGGGCCGATGATGCTGCCGTGCGACTCGAGGACGGGCGTGCCGCCGTTGTTCATCATGGCGACGCCGTTCTTGTCGTAGTACGGCCCGGTGACGCTGGTGGCGCGGCCCACCTTGACCTTGTAGGTGGAGCTGGTGCCCGAGCAGCACACGTCGTACGACGCGAAGAGGTAGTAGTAGCCGTTCCGCTTGACGATGTACGGCGCCTCGACGGCCTTGGTGCCGGTCGGGCGGGACGCCAGCGAGTACCGGGTGGTGTTCGTGGAGAGCTGCTTCCCGGTCGACGGGTTGATCTGGATCATCTTGATCCCGGTCCACCAGGAGCCGAAGGACAGCCACCACTTTCCGTCGTCGTCGACGAAGAGGTTCGGGTCGATGGCGTTGTAGTCGCTGGAGGAGCTCGACGTGTAGACGATGCCGTAGTCCGTCCAGCTGCCGGGCTGACCGGTCGTCGAGCCGGCGAGCCCGATGGCGGAGGTGTTCGAGCCGAACGACGAGACGGAGTAGTACATCAGGTACTTGCCGCCGTGGTACGAGATGTCGGGCGCCCAGGCCTCCGGGACGGAGGAGTAGGTCGACCACCAGCTCGGCCGCGAGGCGAAGGCGTCAGCTCCCGCACTGAAGGCGATCCGGTTGGTGGAGCTCTTGAAGGCGAGCCCGCCGCCGGTGGCGTACAGCAGGTACTGGCCGGACGAGGAGCGGATCATCGTCGGGTCGTGGACGACGGTCGAGCCCGTAACGGTGCCCGGGTTCGGATACGCGGACGCGGTGGTCGGCACGAGGGCGAGCAGGATCGCCGCCGGGACGGCGAGCAGGGCGGTTCTACGGGATGTGCGGCTCACACTGACCCTCCTTGGTGGGGGCAGAAGGAATCACAGGAAGTGAGCGACCCCATAAATGTTCGATGGTTCGATATTCCGAACATTGGTCCTCACTTCGAACGGGACCGTAGAGTCGAACCCCGTTCGCGTCAACGGTTTGCGCAGCCCCACCAGTCACCCGAGCCATCGAACGCGATTCGACAACTCTCCTGTCTCACAAATGACTTGACGGTTCGTCACTTTGCCGAACCCACAGCACACGCACAGTCGCCGCTTCTACGGTGCCGTGCCCATGACAGACACTTCTGCCCCGATCGGGCGCCGCACCGTACTGATCGCCGGAAGCGCCGCAGCCGCCACGCTGGCCGTGAGCGCCGCGGGAACCGCCGCAGCGGGACCCGGTACAGAAGCCCCCACAGCCGCCGCTGCCGACGCCGCACCAGTCGCCGCCGCGGCCGTCTGCACCCTTACCAAGGAGATGACCGAAGGCCCCTACTACCTGGACGGACAGCTCGTCCGCGCCGACATCACCGAGGACAAGGCGGGCATCCCCCTCGAACTCACGCTCACCGTCGTCGACGACGACACCTGCGCCGCGGTCGGCAACGCGCTGGTCGAGATCTGGCACGCCGACGCGCTCGGGGAGTACTCAGGGTTCGTCGGCTCCAACGGCCACCAGGAGCCCGACAACGGCACCTTCCTTCGCGGCGGGGTCCTCACCGGCTCCGACGGCGTCGCGAAGATCACCACGATCTACCCGGGCTGGTACCGCGGCCGGTGCATCCACATCCACCTCAAGGTGCACACCGGCGTCACGCTGACCGAGGACGGCTCGTTCACGGGCGGCCAGGAGCTCCACACCGGTCAGCTCTTCTTCGACGAGGCGGTGACCACCCAGGTCGCCAGGATCTCGCCGTACTCGACCAACACCGTCGCCCGCACCACCCTCGCGCAGGACTCCATCTACGACGAAGGCGGCGCTGCCTCCGGCCTGCTCACGCTGACGCCGCTGGGTAGTTCGGCGTCCGCGGGCTACGCCGGCACCCTCACGGTAGGTGTGGAGAGGAGCTGACGCACCAGCCTTCTCCCCCAGCCACAGGCATGGCCCACGCCAGGCGACCGATGAATTTCGAGGTCGCCTGGCGTGGGCCTGTTCCGATGAGTGACGTGAATGCGTCAGCCGCGCACCGGAGCCACCTGTATCCGATCGATGTTCGGCGCCCACGCGGACGCGTTGCCGAACGTGACGGTGTTCGAGCCCTCCTTCAGCTCGACCGGGACGCCCAGGGTCCAGTAGTCGTCCCAGCTCCAGGTGTTCTTGAAGGTCACCGTCTGCGTCCTGCCGCCGACCGTGATGTCCGCGGTGCGGGACATGATGTCGGTGTTGTAGGCATGGCCGTTGTCGCGCCGGTCGTTGTGGCCGTACTGGACGACCAGGACGTACTTGCCCGTGCGCGGCGCGTCGACGGTGAAGGTGGCGGTGCTGGAGGCGCTGTTGCCGAGCCAGCCGATGTATGTCCCCGACGAGGCGTAGGCGCTGTCCACAAGCCGTGCCCCACCGGCCAGCGTCGCCTGCGCACCCTCGTGGGTGAGCGTGCCGGACGTCGAGCCCGAGCCCGTCACGTCGAGGGAGCGCAGTGCCGCGTGCCCGGTGGCGGTGATGCGGTTGTTGCCCGCGACGAGGTACAGCCTCAGGGCCTTGTTCGGTGCCGCGGCCACCGCGTCGCCGCTCAGTGACAGCTGCACGGCCGCCGAGGCGCGCGAGGTCACGGTGAAGTAGCCGTCGCGTGGTGCGTAGACGTCGAAGACCGCCTTGCCGCCGGAGCCCAGGACCAGCGCACCCGTGCCGGTCCCGGACGAGTCGCCGTAGTCGTACGACACATTGCCGGAGACGTCCGCGAGCGTGGCCTCGTACGAGGTGGACGGTGCCATGTGGGCGGTGAGATCGATGCGGTCGAGGGTGACCTCGTTGCTGTCATGGGCCAGGGTGAGCGTGTGCGTCCCGGCGGTGAGGTCGACGGTCAGGTCCTTCTTCGCGCGGTAGGTCCAGTTCTCGGTAGACGGATAGGTGACCGTGCTCGCCGTACCGCCGTCGACGGACAGCTTCTGGGTGGACGGGGCGCCGGACTGGTTGCCGTACAGGACCGCCAGGTCGTACGTGCCGGTGCTCGGCACGGAGACGGTGAAGTCGACCTTGCTGTCAGCGGTGTTCAGCGAGCCGACGTCCTTGGTGCCGGAGGTGGCGTAGCCGTTGGCGTTGGACACCGTGCCCTGGGTGTAGACCTGGCCGCCCGTGATCTTCGCGTCCTCCGCCTCGTACGAGGACGACCAGGGGACGGTGGCCGCGGCCGGGGTGCCGGAACCGGCAGGGGTGAGCACGATCCTGTACGCGGACATCTGCTTCATGCCCTTGAGGGGGATGGTCACGCTGCCGTCCGCCCCTACGCCGACCTTGGTGCGCGACAGAACGCGTGGCGCCGCGTGCTGACCCTCGTAACCGGACCAGTCAGCCTCGGCGACGGTCGCCGTGACCGAGGTGCCGAAGACCTTCGGGTCGACGTGCTGCACGGCGACGTCCGCGTCACCCGAGGCCCCGCCGACCAGCACCTGCGCCTGCCGACGCGACGTGTCGAGCGAGGCCAGGCCCTGGAGCGTGTCGATCGTGTTCGGCGACGGCGGGGTGACCTTCACCGTCTGGCCTGTCATCCCCGCGTACCAGCGGAAGAGCCACCAGCCGCCGTTGGGGATGTTGGTGCGTACGACGTTGCCGCTGAGGTTGCCCGCGGCGTCCCAGTACGCCTGGTTGGCGAAGACTTTGTTCCGCTCGAACATCGAGACCCACTGCACCAGCTGGCCCGGCACGGACAGGTCGCGGCGGTTGGCGTACTCGTCGATGCTGACGGGGCGCGGGGAGATGCCGAGGGACTTCTCCAGGGCGCGGTAGTGGTCGTAGTTGGACTGGAAGTACTTGAGCGAGTCCGGGGACAGCTCGTGCCAGGTCATCACGTCGGGCAGGACGTCGTTGGCCTTGGCGTAGGTGAGGAAGTCGGGCAGCAGCCGCTTGTCGTAGTAGGCCTCGTTGGGGCCGGCGATCCGGGCGTCCGGGTCCTGGGAGCGGATGCGCTGGTAGACGGTCTTCCAGTCGGCGAGGAAGCGGTCGCGGTTCTTCTCGTACGCGGCCGGGTCCTTCGTGTTGAGGCCGTACCAGATCCAGTCGGGCTCGTTGAACGGGATGTAGACGAAGCGGTCGCTGTGGTCGGCTGCGTTGACCTTCTGGACGATCGAGTCGACCTTGGTGAGGTAGTCGTCGATCCCCAGGTCCTCGTAGGGCCAGTGCTGGTAGATGTCCTGCATCATCACGTTGACGTCGCCGCCGCCGTTGCGGAAGAAGGACTTGGAGACGGCGATCGCGTCGCCGTTCGGGTGCTGGAGTCCGCCGTCCGGCTTCTGCGAGATCGACGTGATCTTCAGCGGGGCGAGGGCGGCGTCGCTCGGGACTCCGTCGTCGCCCAGTCCGTACAGGGCGCCGTTGGCTCCGTGCATGACCTTGCCCTCGGCGGCGCCCAGATCGACGGTGATGCTCTGCGCTGCTGCCGCCCGGGCCGGCTGGGCGGCGGGCAGGGTGCCGGCCATCGCTGCCGCTCCGATCATCGTGGTCAGTAAGGCGGTTGATGTCCGTCTTCTTCTCTTGCCAGGTATGTGTGGTGTGCGGCTCGTGCTGCTCACGGGGACCTCCTGGTTACTTGACGGCTCCACTGGTGATTCCGGAAACGATCTTTCGCTGGGCCACCAGGAACACGGCGACCATCGGCAGGCTCATCACCACCACGTACGCGAAGATGAGGTGCCAGTTGTTGAGGTAGAGCTGGGCGCTGGCGACCTGGTAGAGGTTGATCGGCAGGGTCGCCGCGTCTCCGCCGCCGAGGACGAAGAAGGCGTAGAAGATGTCGCTCCAGGCGTAGAGCATCACCATGATCGTCGCGGTGGCGATGACCGGGCGCAGCAGCGGCAGGATGATCCGCAGGAAGATCCGCAGCGGCCTGGCCCCGTCCATCCGGGCGGCCTCCTCCAGCTCGGCGGGGATGGAGCGGATGAATCCCGTCATGAAGAAGATGGACGTGGACAGGTACATCCCTGTGTAGACGGCGATCATGCCCGGCCTGGTGTTGGCCAGGCCGAACTGGCGCAGCTCCATGACGATGGTGATCACGGCGGGTGGCAGCAGCAGTCCGCTGATGGTGAGGGCGTACGCCGCGGAGACCAGCTTCGACTTGCGGCGGGCGAAGACCCAGGCGGCGCCGGCGCCGAGGACCAGCACGAGTACCACCGAAGGCACTACGACCGCGAGGGAGTTGAGCAGGCCGCGCAGCATCTCGCCCTGGCTCACGGCGTCGGCGTAGTTGTCGGCGGGCTGCCAGTGGTGCGGCAGGTCGAGGTTGGGTTTGACCGCCTCGCCCTGTGGCTTGGCCGAGGTGACCAGGACCAGCCACAGCGGCACACCGACGGCGAGGCCGGCGAGCAGCAGGACGAGAGCGGGGCGCCCGAAGCGCCAGGCGCGGGCTCCTGAGAGCCCGGTTCCAGACCGCACTGAGAGCGCGCTCACAGCATCTGCTCCCTTCGGCGCAACCCGATGACGAGGGGGATCGCGATCGCGACCACGATCAGGAAGAGGACGAGGCTCATCGTGGACGCCTGGGCGTACAGGCCCTGTCCGAAGACCCGGAACATGTAGATGTTGAAGACCTCGGTGGATGCGGCCGGGCCGCCGCCCGTGGTGGCCTGCACGATGTCGAAGGTGTTCATCGAACCGATCAGCGCGGTGGTCACGTTGAAGGTGACGGCCGGTGCGAGCATCGGCCAGCGCACGGACCGGAAGGTCCGCCACGGCCCGGCACCGTCCATCCTCGCCGCCTCGAGCATGTCGCCCGGGATGCCCTTGAGCCCGGCGAGATAGATCAGCATCGACAGGCCCATCCACTTCCAGCCGTGGATGACGGAGACCAGGACGAGTGTCCAGGTGGTCGAGCCCAGCCAGGGCACGTCCGTGCCCAGCACCGAGTTGACCGCACCGTCCTGGTCGAGGAGCGCCTGGAACACGTAGCCGACGGCGAGCGCCGAGATCAGGACGGGCAGGAAGAAGACGGCGCGGAAGAAGCGGTTGAAGCGGGTGTCCTCCTCCAGGAGCAGCGCCAGGCCGAGCCCGAAGCCGTTCTGGAAGAGGGCGGCCAGCGCCGCGTACACCAGCGTCGTCCTGATGGCCCTGAGCAGCGAGCCGTCGTCCACGACGGTCTTGAAGTTGTCGAGGCCGGTGAAGGCCACGTCCGCGTGGTACGACGACCAGTTGGTGAACGGGTAGTAGAAGTTGAGCAGGTTGGGCACCAGGAAGAAGGCCACGAAGACCACGACCGCCGGGAGCGCGAACCACCAGGGGTGGTGGACGGCCGCGCGCGGCAGCCGTCCCACGTTCTTCTGCTGCTTCCTGCTCCTGCGGACGGACGGTGCCGCCTTGTCCATGCGTATGGCTGTGTCCGCCACGACGGGAACTCCTCGTTCCGAAGCGTTTCGGAGATCAGAAACCGGGCGCGCCCTGCGCCTTGGCCACCTGCGCGAACTGGTCCTGGATCGCCTGGGCCACCTGCTTCGGGGTCTTCTTGCCGTAGAGCATGTCGGCGAGATAGAGGTGGGTGTCCGGGGCGACGATGGCCTTGGCCTGGAAGACACCGTTCGCCGTGGGCAGCGCCTTCATCTGGGCCTGCGAGGTGTCCGGGAGCCCGTCGGGGCTGGGCACTCCGGGCTGCACCGAGGGGATCTTCATCGCCTTGATGTACGAGGCGTAGTCCGTGTCGAGCCAGAAGGCCAGGAACTGGCGGGCGGCGTTCTGCCGCTTCTCGTCGCCGGTCTTGAAGGCGACGACGCCGTTCGTCTGGTCCGGCGAGTACATGCCGGTGTCGTCGGAGTTGGAGATCGGGAACCAGCCCAGCTTCTTGTCGATCTCCTCGGTGCTGTGCTTGGCCTGGATCTGTGACTGGAAGGAGGTGACGTTGAGGACCATGCCGGCGTCGCCGTTCCACAGCGCGTCGGCGGAGCCGGTGAAGGTGCCGGTCTTGTAGTTCTTCTGCGCGAGCCCGGCGTCGAGCAGCTTCTCCTTGTACTTGGTGATGGCCTTGACGACGACCGGGTCGGTCCACTTCTCCTTGTTCTTGTTGAGGTCCGCCCACCACTGCTTGTCGAGGTCGGTGAGCTGGACCTGCATCTGCCACTGCAGGGGCCACTTGTCGGCGCCGGACTCGTAGAAGGCGGCGGCCCCCGTCTTGTCCTTGATCTTGTGGCCGAGGGCGAGCAGCTCGTCGTAGCTCTTGGGGAACTGGTCCTCGGTGATGCCCGCCTTCTTGAAGACGTCCTTGTTGTAGTAGATGCCGAGCATGGCGGGGGTGGTGACGATGGCGGCGTAGCGCTTGCCGTCGATGACGCCGAGGGACTTCTCGGTGTCGCCGAGCTTGTTCACCCAGGGCTCGTTGTCGAGGGTGAGCAGGTTCTGCTTCGGCTGGATGAACGGCAGGGTCGAGATGGACGGCTGCCAGAACATCAGGTCCGGCTTGTCGCCCGAAGCGAGCTTCGTCGGCACGTTCTGCTCGTACAGGTCGGGGATCGCCTGGGTGTCGACCTCGGCGCCGGTGGCCTTCTCGAAGGCGTCGATGACCTGCTTGGGGGCGTTGACGGTGTTCTGCGCCGTCCACATGGTCAGCTTCACGCCGTCGAGCTTCGCCGTGGGGTCGACCTTCGTCTGGGGCGTGGAGTCGGCGTCACCGTTGCCCGCGGTCGGATCGCTGCAGGCGGTGGCGGTCAGAGCGGTGGCACATATCAGCACGAGGGCTGGGAGAACTCGCTTCATCGGGGGCTCTGCCTTTGCTGCGTGGACGGGCATGAAGTGGGTTGAAACGGTCTTGAGGTGGGCTGAGAGCGGTTCTGGCTTGTGATCAGGCGTTGGGCCGCGGAGGCCCCGAGCTCTCCCTGACCAGCAGTTCCGGTACGGAGACGGGGTGCGGGGCCACGGGAGCGGACTGTTCGACGACCCCGTGGAGCAGCCCGAAGGCCGCCCGCCCGAGACCGGTGAAGTCCTGTCGTACGGAGGTGAGTGACGGGGTGAGGTACGCGGCGTGCGGAGCGTCGTCGAAACCGACCACGCTCACCTCGCCGGGGATGGCGCGGCCTGCCTCGTGCAGCGCCCGGATCACCCCCAGCGCGAGGTCGTCGTTGCCGCACAGGATCGCGGTGACGGACGGGTCGGCGGCCAGCTTGCGGCCCGCGGCATGACCACCTGCCGGGCCCCAAGTGCCCTGCACGGGCCGGGGTTCGGTGGCCCCCGCCTCGCGCAGCGCGGCGCGCCAGCCCGCCGTACGCGCCGCGGTACGCCGTGTGCTCGAGGGGATGGCGACGTAGTGCACGGTCTCGTGGCCGAGCGACAGCAGATGGCGGGTGGCCTCGTAGGCCGCCACGCGGTCGTCGGTCCACACCCAGGGGCGGTCGCCGTCGGGTGTCCGTGCGGGGGTCTCGACGACGCCCACGACGGGGATTCCTGCGGGCACTTCCTGCAGGGCCCGCACGCCGGCCGGATCGTATGCGATGACGATCAGGCCGCCGCCGGCGTCGGCAGCGCGCTGCACCTCGGCGCGTACCGCGGTCTCGTCGGCCGACTCCAGAACACCGATGCCCATGGTGTACGAGGCCGAGCGGGCCGCCTCCTCGATGCCCTGCAGGATGCTGGCGTAGCCGTGGTGGGTGATGTTCGCGGTGAGGACGGTGACCGACCGGGAACGGCCGCTGGCCAGCGCGTGCGCGGTGGCGCTGCGCCGGAACCCCAGCTCGTCGATGGCGGCGAGGACCCGCTCCCGGGTCGACTGCTTCACGCTGGGGTGGCCGTTGATCACGCGGGAGACGGTCTGGTACGAGACGTCCGCCGCGGCGGCGACGTCCCTGATGCTCGCCGTCCTGCTTGTGTGACCGGTCACATTCATGCCAGGATTGTGACCGGTCACAATGACCCCGTCAAGAGACCGTAACGACGGATTCACACGTAGGACGACGCAGCATGACGCAAGCCGTCGGCAGCGGCGGACACAGGAATTCAGGAGGGTCCACGTTGACCGGTGAGGCACCCACCAGCCCGGCCACCAGCACCCAGGAGAAGTTCACTTGGGGTCACGCGGGACTCGAGGCCGAGTTCGCCACCGGCACCGACGGGGCGCTGAGGATCACCCGCCTCTCGACGCCGGACGCGGCCGCCCTGTCGCCCGTCGACTCCGAGTCCGCACTGCCCCTGGTGGAGATCACCGCGCTGGGACACGGCAACGGCTGGTCGGGCCCGCGATTCATCGACTCGGCGCTCGGCGGGCGACTGCGGCACCGCGCCCACCGCTCCGAGCGGGACGGCGACTGGCACCGGCTCCACGTCGAACTCCTCGACGAGACGACCGGATTGGCGGCCGAGGTGGTGTTCTCCTCGCCGGACGGCATCCCGGTCGTACGGTCCGAGGTCCGGCTACGCAACGACGGACCCGAGCCGCTCGTACTCCGGTCCGTCTCCAGCCTGCTACTCGGCGGGCTGCCCTCGCCCGACGTCCTGGACGTGCACCGCGCGCGCAACGACTGGCTGGCCGAATGCCGCTGGTTCACCGAGCCGCTGCGCGCCCATGTGGCCGACATCGGCCGGGAGTTTCACGAGCACGACAGCCGCGCCTGCCTTGCGGTGAGCAGCCGGGGCAGCTGGCCCACCGACGGCCACCTGGCGATGGGAGCGCTCTCCGACCGCACGGACGGCAGGACCTGGCTGTGGCAGATCGAGTCGGCGGTGGCCTGGCGCTGGGACACGGGCGAGTACGGGGGTGGTACGTATCTGGCGCTCGGCGGGCCCACGGACGCGGAGCACCAGTGGCGCGAACACCTCGCACCCGGAGCCGAGTTCACGACCGAACCAGCGGCACTCGCCCTCGGCTCCGGCTTCGAGGACGCGCTGGCCGCGCTCACCGCGTACCGCCGTGCCGTGCGCCGGCCGCACCCCGACCACACCACCCTGCCCGTCGTCTTCAACGACTACATGAACACGCTGATGGGCGACCCGACGACGGAGAAGCTGCTACCGCTGATCGACGCGGCGGCCTCGGTCGGCGCCGAGTACTTCTGCATCGACTCGGGCTGGTACGACGACGCCCAGGGCTGGTGGGACAGCGTCGGCGAGTGGCTGCCCTCCGAGCGCCGCTTCCCTGACGGCGGTATCCGGACCGTGCTCGACCGCATCCGGGACCGCGGCATGGTGCCCGGCCTGTGGCTGGAGCCCGAAGTCGTGGGCGTACGCAGTCCGGTCGCCCGGTCCCTGCCCGACGAGGCCTTCGTACGCCAGGACGGCATCCGCGTCACCGAGCACGGCCGCCACCAGCTGGACCTGTGCCACCCGGCCGCCCGCGCCCACCTCGACGCGGCGGTCGACCGGATCGTCGGCGAGTGGGGCGTGGGATACCTCAAACTCGACTACAACATCACGGTCTCCCCCGGCGGCCCGCTGCTCGGCCACTCCCGCGCCTGGCTGGACTGGCTGTCGTCCCTCCTCGACCGCCACCCCGGCCTGGTGATAGAGAACTGCGCCTCCGGCGGCATGCGCATGGACGGCGCCTCGCTCTCCGTCACCCAGCTCCAGTCCACCAGCGACCAGCAGGACCCCCTCCGCTACCCACCGATCGCGGCCGCCGCACCCACCGCGGTGCCGCCCGAGCAGGGCGCGGTGTGGGCATATCCGCAGCCGGAGTTCACGGACGAAGAGATCGCTTTCACGCTCGGGGGTGCGCTGCTGGGCCGGATCCATCTGTCCGGCTATCTGAACCGTATGTCGCCGGACCAACTCGCCCTGGTGAAGGGGGCATTGGACACATACAAGTCGCTGCGCCACGATCTGCCGCATGCCGTTCCGTTCTGGCCGCTCGGGCTGCCGGGCTGGGACGACGAGTGGGTGGCGCTGGGGCTGCGTACCGAGGACGTGACGTATGTGTCGGTGTGGCGCAGGGGTGGTGCAACGGACCGGACGCTGCCCGTGCCGCACCTGGCGGACCGCACGGTGCGCGCCGAGATCCTGCACACGTCATCGCCCATGACGACCGCGACGTGGCATGCCGAGCGATCCGAGCTGGCAGTTGACCTGGGATCGGATCGGGCTAGCCTGCTCGTCCGGCTGACGCAGAAGGCCCCCGGAAGCGGGGCATGAGCGGACCGGCTGCATCCCTGGGCCCTGTCGTCAAACTCCCGCTTGCCATGCGACGGGGGTCTGACGGCGGGGGTTGGCGGCCAGGGCAAACACGGAAATTCCCACTGGTGTAGTTGGCTCGCCCTCTGGATGGCGTCAATCGACCGCCGGACCTCGGCAGTTAAATCCGTGTACCAAACGTCCGTCGGGGGCTGTTGCATCTCCGTTGCGGCCGCATACGGTCTGCGAGTCGTGTCGATCTTCAGGAGGTGCGGGACAGTTGGGCATCACACGCCGGACGTTCGTCAAGCGAAGTGGGCACGCCGCGGCCGGAGCCGGGGCCGTATGGCTGGCCGGTGGTGCGGCAGGCTCGGCACGAGCGCTGGCCGCCCAGCCAAGCAGCGTCGCGGCGGAGCAGGTCGCCATCACGGAAGCGACCAACGCGTCGGCCGCTCTGTCCCCGGACGGGAAGACCATCGCATTCGACCTGGTCAACCTCCTGTGGACCGTGCCCGCGTCCGGCGGCGAAGCCACCCGTCTCACCGGAATCGAACAGGAGGCGACCGAGCCGGACTTCTCGCCCGACGGCAGCCGGATCGTCTTCGTCTCCTACACCGACGGCAACTTCCATCTGTGGCTCATGAACACGGATGGGACCGGGCTCCGCCAGCTCACGACCGGTTCGTCCGACCACCGCGAACCGAGGTTCTCCCCCGACGGAACCCGGATCGCCTGCGCCGTCGAGACCGGCAGCCGCTACGCCATCCACGTGGTGTCCCTGGACAGCGGCAAGAGTGAGGCCTGGACTCAGGGAACGGCCCAGGAGGGCCAGCCTGTCTGGACGCCGGACGGCTCGGCGATCGCCTTCACCACGGGTACGGGCAGCGCCCCCAGGGCCATCGACCTGGTCAGCGCCTCCGGCGAGCGAAGCACCCTCGCCACCGTCTCGGACGGCTTCGTCGCCGGCCCGTCCTTCTCGCCCGACGGCAGCCGGCTCGCCTACGTCCACCTCAACAAGGAGGGCACCTCGCTCGTCGTGGACGGAAAGGTCGTCAGCGACGACGGGGAGGACGTCTTCCCCTTCCCGGCCCGCTGGATCTCCGAGGACGAGCTGCTTCACACGGCCGACGGAAAACTGCGCCGCCGGGTGATCGGCGCCAAGGCGGACGACATCGAGTTCACCGCCCGCGTGACCGTGCCCCGCGTCGAAGAGCGGCCCAGCGCACGGGACTTCGACAGCACCGCAGCCCGGCAGGTCAAGGGCATCGTCAGCCCGGCGCTCTCGCCGGACGGCAGCCGGGTCGCCTTCGCGGCAGTCGGTGACATCTGGGTCATGCGCCGAGGTGCGGCGCCCAAGGCCGTGGTCTCGGACGGCAACTACAACACGTCCCCCGCCTGGTCGCCGGACGGCCGCACTCTCGTCTACGTCAGCGACCGCGCAGGCGCCGTCGAGCTGTGGCTGCACGACCTCGCCAATGGCGAGCAGCGGCAGCTGACCGCCCTCGGCGGCAGTGTGGACGGACCGGCCTACAGCCCCGACGGCTCGACGATCGCGTTCGTCGCCGACCAGTCCACCCTGTACACCGTCGATGTGGCCACCGGAGGCGTACGCAAGGTCGCCGGTCCGCTCAACTCCCCGGGCCGGCCGAGTTTCTCCGCCGACGGCAAGCGGGTCTCCAGCGCAGTGCTGGTGCCGGTCACGCCGCGCTTCCGCGAGGGCCTCAACCAGATCCTCACGATCGAGCTGGACACCGGTGCGACCGACTACAGCGAGCCGGTCTCCGGAGCGTCGCTCGGCAACCGGGTGGACAGCGGGCCGGTTTATTCTCCCGACGGTAAGCAGATCGCCTACGTCGTCGGCGGCACCCTGCGGATCAGTGCGGTGGACTCGGCCGGTCTGCCGACCGGTCCCGCCCGCAAGCTCAACGACGAGACCGCCGACGCCCCCAGCTGGAGCGGCGACGCGCGCTCGCTGCTCTACCTGTCCGACGGCCGGCTGCGGATCGCGGACGCCGCGAGCGGCCGGTCCCGCTCCGTACCCGTCAAGCTGACGTGGCGCCAGGCCAAGCCGGACGGCCGGACGGTGATCCAGGCCGGTGCCCTGTGGGACGGTACGGCCTCCCGGCTGCGCCACGACGTCGACATACTCGTCGAGGGCAACCGGATCGTCGACGTATCCCCGCGCGGCACCGGCCCCTCCCGCAGCGGCGACCGGATCGTCGACGCCCGCCATCTGACCGCCATGCCCGGCCTGATCGCCGTGCACGAGCACGGCCCCTGGGAGCGCAACGACACCGGGCGGCTGTGGCTGTCCTTCGGCGTCACCGCCGTACGCTCCCCGGGCACCGCGCACTACCACGCGGTCGAGGCCAAGGAGGCCGTCGACTCCGGACGCCGGACCGGCCCTCGGGTGTTCGCGGCCGGCGACCTGATCGACGGATCGCGGGTCTACTACTCCTCCGGCCGCCCGGTGACCAGCGACGACGAACTGCAGCGCGAACTCGACAAGACGCAGGCGCTCGGCCACGACCTGGTCAAGACGTACGTCCGGCTGCCCTACGCCCTGCAGCGCAAGGCCATCCAGGCCGCCCACCGGCTCGGTCTGCGCGCCACTTCGCACTACCTGTTCGGTCCGCTCGGCTTCGGCGGGGACGGTGCGGAGCACATCGGCGGAACCAGCCGCTACGGGCGCCGCCAGAAGGAGACCCACCTCGGCCACACCTACCAGGACGTGACCGGGCCGCTCGCCCGCTCCGGCATGTCCTTCACCCCGACGCTCGGGCTGTCCGGTCTCGGCCTGTCCGCCGTGCGGGCCGGGCTGTACCGGTACGCGGAATGGGCGGTGGGTGATCCCCGGCTGACGGAGCTGATGTCCACGGCCGAGTACGAGGAGTTCCGGGACGGTGTCGAAGCCGCACAGGCCGAGGAGCCCGTCGCGGAGATCGCCTTCGTGAAACGCCACGCCGAAACGGTCCGCCGCCTGATCGACGACGGGGCGCATGTGGCCGTCGGCACGGACAGCCCGCTGGTCCCCCCGGCCGTCTACTACCACCTCAACCTGCAGGCCATGGTGCGGTACGGCGTGAGCCCGCACGACGCGCTGCGCTCCGCGACCGCCGAAGGCGCACGCACCCTGGGGCTGAGCGGCGACCTCGGCACGGTGGAGCCGGGCAAGCTCGCCGACCTGGTACTGGTGGAGGGCAATCCGCTGGAGGACGTCGCTGCTGCGGCGGCGGTACGGAAGGTCGTCGTTGGCGGCGCCGTACACAGCGTGGACGACCTCGTCGCCGGGACGGACGCGACCGCCGGCACCCCGGCCGCCACCAGAGCCCGTACGGCCTCCGCCGTCCACAACACGGCGCTCCCCGATGTCCCGCAGGCCCCAGCCACCGAGCACTACTGGTGGCATCGAGAGGAGCATGCGAACCACTCCTGCTGCTGAGCCGGACGCCTGCGCGGCCTACGGCCGAGTCAGCGGCGGGACCACGACTTGTGGCCCGCCGCGGAGCTCGAACACGGTCGCATAGGCTCGGCTTCACGATGAACAACCACCTCACTCCCCTGGAGCCCAAGGCCGACAAGGCCACGGTGCGGCGGCACAATCTGAGTCTCGTGCTGCGGGCCGTCCGCGACGCGGGCGAGACGACACGGGCCGGGGTCGCCGCGCATGTGGGGCTGACCAGGGCGGCCGTCTCCTCGCTGGTGGAACAGCTGCTGGAGTCCGGGTTTCTCACGGAGTCGGGCAAGACGTTCAGCGGACAGGCGGGGCGGCCCGGGACCGCGTTGAAGGTGGCGCGCACCGGGCCCGCCGGGCTGGGCGTGGAGATCAACATCGACTATGTCGCGGTGTGCGTCGTGGACCTCGCCGGAACCGACCGCGTGCGGCTCGTCGAGCGGCTCGACAACCGGGGCGTACCGGCCGCCGAAGTACTCGCCCACGCGGCCCGGATCGCGTCCCGTGCGCTGGAGTCGGCCGCCGAGCAGGACCTGCATCCGGTGGGCGTGGAGCTCGCGCTGCCGGGGCTGATCTCCGGTGGCACGGTCCGTCAGGCACCCAACCTGGGCTGGAAGCGCGTCGCCGTCGAGGGACTGTTCGCGCAGGCGTTGTCCACGCTGCGGCCCACCCGGCGCGCCCTGCCCGTCAGCGCCGACAACGAGGCGAACGTCGCCGCCCTGGCCGAACTGTGGTTCGGCGGCGCGCCGAAGGGCTCCCGCACCTTCGTCTACGTGAGCGGTGAGATCGGTATCGGCGGCGCACTGGTGCTGGGCGGTGAACTGCTGCGCGGCGCCCATGGCTTCGCCGGTGAGATCGGGCACGTGGCGGTGGACCAGATCGGTCCCCTGTGCCGCTGCGGTGCGCACGGCTGCCTGGAGCAGTACGCGGGACAGGCTGCGCTGCTGAAGGCGGCGGGTCTGGACGACGTGGCCGGAGGGCCGGGGGTTGCCGAGCTGGAGCGCCGGGCGCGAAGCGGCGAGGAGCGGGCCGTGTCGGCGCTCGACCAGGCCGGGCAGAAACTGGGGCTCGTTCTGTCCGGCGCGGTGAATCTGTTCGACCCGGATGCGGTCGTCCTCGGCGGCATCTACCGCGAACTGTTGCCGTGGCTGGCGCCTTCCATCGACCGCGAGCTGACCGCACGCGTCATCTCGGGCCTGTGGGAACCGGGCAGCGGACGGCTGCGGGCGTCCTCCTCGTCCGGGGACGCCTCACGGGGCGCGGCCGCTCTCGTGGTACGCGAGGTGCTGGCCGATCCGGCGGCTTATGCGAAGCAAGGGAAGGGTACGGCGTGACAGCGCCGGGGTGCACGCACGGCGTGACGGCGCCGGGGTGCGCGAGGCGGACGTGACGGTGCCGGGTGCGCGGGGCGGACATGACCTGCCGCCCCGCGCACCGCGGCGACGACGTGGTCAGCCCCGATGGGCGGCGATCAGCTGCTGGTACCAGCGGTAGCTGTCCTTCGGGGTGCGCTCGAGGGTGTCGTAGTCGACCCGGATGATGCCGAACCGCTTGGCGTAGCCGAGGGCCCACTCGAAGTTGTCGAGCAGCGACCAGACGTAGTAGCCGCGCACGTCGACCCCGGCGTCCATGGCCGCCTTGAGCGCGGTGAGATGAGTCCTGAGGTACTCGACCCGGTCCGTGTCGCGCACCGCGCCGTCCGCGTCGACCGCGTCGTGTTCGGCGGAGCCGTTCTCGGTGATGTGGATGGGCGGCAGGGCGTCGCCGTAGCGCTGCTTCATCGCGACGAGCAGGTCGGTGAAGGTCTCAGGGACGACCGGCCAGTTCATCGCGGTGTGCCGGACGCCGGGATAGCCGGCCTCCGTGTACCGGTTGTCGGTGGCGACGCGCTTCGCTGGGTCGGCCTCCCGGTGCGGGGCCGCCGCGACCACGATGGGCCGGTAGTAGTTGACGCCCAGGAAGTCCAGCGGCTGCCCGATCAGCTCCAGGTCGCCCTCGCGGCGGAAGTCCTGGCCGGTGATCAGCTCGCCCCAGGTCTCCTCCTCGGTGGCCGGGTAGCGGCCGCCGAAGAGCGGCTCGGTCCACACCAGGTTGTGCTGGGTGTCCGCGCGGACGACCGCTGCGAGGTCGGCGTCCGAGTCGCTGGCGGGAACGTTCCAGTCCGGGTTGAGGGTGATCCCCACCTCGCGTACGCCCGCGGCGCGCAGCTCCTTGACCGCCAGGCCGTGGCCGACCAGCAGGTGGTGCGCTGCGGCCAGCGCGCCGGTGCCTTCCTGGGCACCGGGTGCGTGCCGCCCGACCGAGTAGCCGAGGAAGGCGCTGCACCAGGGCTCGTTGAGGGTGATCCAGCGGGGTACGCGGTCGCCGAGGTGCTCGGCGACGATCGCGGTGTACTCGGCGAACCGCTCGGCGGTCTCGCGCACCCGCCAGCCGCCACGGTCCTCCAGGGCCTGGGGCAGGTCCCAGTGGTAGAGGGTGGCGGCCGGTTCGATGCCCGCCTCGAGGAGCTCGTCCACGAGCCGGGAGTAGAAGTCCAGGCCCTTGGGGTTGGCCGGTCCCGAGCCGTCCGGCTGGATGCGCGGCCAGGCGATGGAGAACCGGTAGGAGTCCACGCCCAGATCCCGCAGCAGCGCAACGTCCTCGCGGTAGCGGTGGTAGTGGTCGCAGGCCACGTCTCCGGTGTCGCCCCCGTCGGTCCGGCCGGGGGTGTGGCTGTAGGTGTCCCAGATGGAGGGCCCGCGGCCGTCTTCGTTCGCAGCGCCCTCGATCTGGTACGAGGCGGTGGCGGCGCCGAACACGAAACCGGGCGGGAAGCTCGGAAAGGCGGAGGTGGCGGGGGCCTCGAGGACATCGGGGGCGTCGGTGAATTCGCTCATGTCTGCCTTTACTTGACGGATCCGCCGGTGATGCCGGCTGCGATGTACTTCTGGGCGAGGACGAGCAGGATCGCGGCCGGGACGGCCGACAGCACGGACGCCGCCATGACCGAGCCCCAGTCGCCGACGTGGGCGCCGATGTACTGGTAGATGCCCAGCGTGATCGGCTTCACGTCGTCCGTGGTGTTCAGCGTGAGGGCGAACATGAAGTCGCTCCACGCGTACAGGAAGGAGAACAGACCGGCCGTGATGAGGGAGTTGCGGCTCATCGGCAGCACCACCTGGACGAAGGTGCGGACCCGGCCCGCGCCGTCGACCTGCGCGGCCTCGATGACCTCCCTGGGGATGGCCACCATGAAGGAGCGCATCAGCACGATCGCGAACGGGATGCCGAGCGAGGCGTCGGCGAGCATCAGGCCGAAGTACGAGTTGACCAGCCCGAGGTCGACGTATGCGCTGTAGAGGGCGTTGGCGATGACGATGCCCGGCACCATCTGGGTGATGAGCGTGCCGAAGACGATCGCCTTGGTGCCGGGCAGCCGGAACTGGGCGAGCCCGTAGGCGGCGGGTGCGGAGATCGCCAGGCAGATGACCACGGCGCCGAGTGCGACGGCGAGCGAGGTCAGCAGGTTGGTGCCCTGTTCGGTGATGGCGGAGCTGAAGCCGGAGAAGTCGAGGCTGCTAGGGACCGGGTCCACCTCGAGCAGTCCGGACTCGGGCTGCAGCGCGGTGTTGACCATCCAGTACAGCGGGAACAGCATCACGCACAGGACGACGACGCCGAAGGCGGTGGCGCCCCAGCGGCGCCTGGGCTTGTTGACGGCCGTGGGCGGGACGGCGGCGGTGCGGGTGGTGGTCGCCATGCCGGTCACTTCCCCTCGTTGCGGTTGGCCCGCAGGTAGAACACCGCGAAGACGGCGGAGATCAGGATCAGGACGTTGCCGACCACGGCACCGGCTCCGAAGTCCAGCTGGACGAAGGAGTTCTGGTACGTGAGGGTGCCCAGGGTCTGGGTGGAGTCGGCGGGGCCGCCGTCGGTGAGGGCGAGGATCAGGTCGAGGATCTTGACGGTCGACATGAAGCCGAGCACCAGGACCACGGTGATGACGGGCTTGAGCAGCGGCAGGGTGATGGAGCGGAAGGTACGCCAGGCGGAGGCGCCGTCCAGCGAGGCCGCCTCGTAGAGCTCCTTCGGGATCTCCTGGAGGCCGCCGTAGAGGATCACCATGTTGAACGGGATGCCGATCCAGATGTTGACCAGGACGACTGCGAGCAGCGCCACGTTCGTGCTGGTCAGCCAGGGGGTGTGGCCCAGGCCGAAGAGGCCGAGGAACGAGTTGAGGACGCCGGTGTCCTGGTCGAGGATGCGCCGCCAGACGATGCCGGAGACGACCATGGGCACCAGCCACGGCAGCAGGATGAGCGAGCGGAGCAGGCCGCCCAGCGGGAAGTGGCGGTTGAAGAAGACCGCGAGGGCCAGGCCGATGCAGAACTGGCCGAGCAGCGAGCCGATCGTGAAGACGATGGTCTGCCACAGGGCCTTGCCGAACAGGTCCTCCTGGAAGACCTTCGTCCAGTTGTCGAACCCGTTGAACGGGGCCTTACCGGTGAAGAAGGTGGACGGGGAGTAGTCCTGGAAGCTCATCACGATGTTGCGGACGAGCGGGTATCCGAAGAACAGCACCATGAAGATCACCGCGGGGGCGACGAATCCCCACTGGGCGATCGACCGGCGGCGCTTGACGCTCGCGGGGCCGGCCTTCTTGCTGGTGGACCGGATGGTCTCCGGTACGGACGTGACGGGGCGGGAAGCAGCATTGGTAGTCGACATCTGTACGTACCTCAGTTCCCGCTCGCGACACGCTGCTGGGCCTTCTTCAGGACGGCTTCGCTGTCCTGGCCGGTGAGGGCCGCCTGGAAAGCGCTCTGCAGCGCCAGCGACACGGAGGACCAGCCGGCGCCGAGCTTGGCGGTGCGCGACCGGGCGGTGGCCACCTGGTCGGCCAGTGAGCTGAGCTCGGGAACCTTCTCGCGCCAGGTGTCCGCGGCCTTCTGGTTGGCCGGGATCATCCAGCTGTTCAGCGCGTAGGTGATCTCCTCCTGCTCGCTGGTCATGCAGGTGATGATCCGGGCGGACATCTTCTCCCGCTCGGTGTCACCGATGTTCGGGATGGTCAGCATGCCGCCGCCGAGCGGGCCCACGGAGTCGTCGCCCTTCTCGGGGACGGGGATCTGCGCGATGCCCCAGTGGAGGTCCTTCTTGGTGTTGAGGGTCTCCACCTGCCACGGACCGTTGATCATCATGGCGGCGTTGCCGGCCATGAACTGGTCGTTGACGTCCGCCTGGGTCCAGTTGACCGTGGACTTCGACAGCGAACCGTCCCTGATCAGGGCCTTCCAGTAGTCCAGCGCCTGGACAACCTCGGGGCTGTCCAGGTCGGTCTCGTCGCCGCCGTTGGACCACATGAACGGCGTGAACTGGTAGACGCCGTCCTCCGCGCCGCCCGCGCTCAGCGCGATGCCGTACTGGCCGCCCTGGGTGAGCTTCTTGGCGGTCTCGCGCATCTCGGCCCAGGTGGTGGGCACCTTCAGGCCCGCCTTGTCGAGGATGTCCTTGTTGTAGAACAGCGCAAGGGTGTTCACCGTGCGCGCGGCCCCGTAGTACGTGCCCTTGTAGGAGCCGTAGTCGACGATGCCCTGCGGGATGTCCTCGGTGGACACACCGAGCTTCTCGAGGTCCATCAGCCCGCCGGTCTCGGCGAACGTGGGCATCTCGGAGCCGTCGAACTGGACGATGTCCGGCAGCGACTTCGAGGACGCCATGCGCAGCGCCTTCGTCATGAGCTGAGCGGCCGGCACGCTCTGCTGCTCGATGGTCACGCCCAGCTGCTTGCTGCAGCGGGCGAGCGTGTCGCCGTCCCAGCGGTGGTACGACTCGTCGGTCGACGAGTTCAGAAGCGTGTAGACGTCGGCGTCCCGCTGCTGGCCGCAGCCGGTGAGCCCGGCGGTGGCGACGAGCGCGGAGACGACGGTGAGCGGGACCAGAGCCCGCCTGGAACGCCGCCGCGGTGGGCGCGCGGCGGCCTGAGGGTGTGCTGTCACGGTGGTGCCCTTGCGTGGGAGGAGTGCCGGCCTGCGGGGACGCCCGTGTCCCGGCGGGTGGGTGTCTGCGCGCGTGCGGCTCCGGCAGTTCTGCACGGCGCTGGGTCGACGGATGGAGGTCGACGAAGACCGAGCAGGCGACCGATCCGGCCCGGGTCTTCGTTTGTTTACATCGATTACTAATAGGTCATCGAAGCGCTTCGACACCAGACCCCAACGCTGATACGGTCGTCACAGTCAGACACGCTGCCTTGTGATAGAGGAGCAGAGCCGTAATCGAAGCGCTTCGACAGAGGGCTCCGACGCTGATAGCGTCGCCCCAGCCAGGGCACGCTGCCTTGTGATACGAGACCAGGGCCAGAGGCTGTCCATTGCCCTGCGATTTGTTCTGAGTACGACCAAACCCGCTGGCAGGAAGTCCGGGTACGCCACCACGCCACCCGAGAGGCGAGCGCCGTATGCCTCCTCGGCTGCACCTGCCGCGCCCAACCGAGGACGATCATGAAGTTCACCGACGGCTTCTGGCTCATGCGTGACGGAGTCCGCGCCTCATACGCCACCGAGGTGCGCGACGTGCGCGCCACCGCCGACCGTTTCACGGCGTACGCCTCCGTCAAGCGGGTGCAGCGCCGGGGCGACACCCTCAACTCGGCCCTGATCTCCGTCGACTGCTTCTCACCGGCCGAGGGCGTGATCGGGGTACGCGTCACGCACCACGCCGGACGGCGTCATCGCGGACCGGACTTCGAGCTGCCCGGAGCGGACCTGAACGGGGGCGCGGGACGCGTGCACCGCGACGGGCCGGTGACCGAGCTCGTCAGCGGCCCCCTCACGCTGCGGCTCGACACGGCGGCACCCTGGGCCTTGAAGTTCCTCGGCGAGGACGGCCGCGAACTCACCTCGGCCGGGCACCGGGGCATCGGCTTCGTCACGACCGGCGACGGCTCCCACCACATGCTGGCCCAGCTGGCCCTCGGTGTCGGCGAGAACGTCTACGGCCTCGGCGAGCGCTTCACCCCGTACGTGAAGAACGGCCAGATCGTCGACATGTGGCAGGCCGACGGCGGCACCAGCAGCGAGCAGGCGTACAAGAACATCCCCTTCTACCTCTCCTCGCGCGGCTACGGCGTCTTCGTCAACCACCCCGGCGCGGTCTCCTTCGAGGTCGGCTCGGAGTCGGTGGGCCAGGTGCAGTTCAGCGTCGAGGACCAGACGCTGGAGTACTACGTCGTCGCCGGGCCGTCGCCGAAGGACGTGCTCAGCCGGTACACGGCGCTGACCGGGCGTGCCGCGCTGCCGCCGGCCTGGTCGTTCGGGCTGTGGCTGACAACCTCGTTCACCACGTCGTACGACGAGAAGACGGTGACGTCCTTCGTGGACGGCATGGCCGAGCGCGGCATCCCGCTCACCGTGTTCCACTTCGACTGCTTCTGGATGCGCGAGTACCAGTGGTCCGACTTCGAGTGGGACCCGGAGGTCTTCCCCGACCCGGTCGGGATGCTCGCTCGGCTCAAGGAGCGTGGCCTGCGGATCTGCGTCTGGATCAACCCCTACATCGCACAGAAGTCCGCGCTCTTCGACGAAGCCGCCGAGAAGGGCTACCTCGTGCGCACGGCCGACGGCGACGTCTGGCAGTGGGACCTGTGGCAGGCCGGCATGGGCCTGGTCGACTTCACCAACCCGGAGGCCTGCGCCTGGTTCCAGTCGAAGCTGAAGGTCCTCCTTGACCAGGGCGTCGACGGATTCAAGACGGACTTCGGCGAGCGCATCCCCACCGATGTGGTGTGGCACGACGGCTCCGACCCGGAGCGCATGCACAACTACTACACCCAGCTGTACAACCGCACCGTCTTCGAACTCCTGGAGAAGGAGCGCGGCCAGGGCGAGGCCGTCCTCTTCGCCCGCTCCGCCACGGCCGGCGGACAGCAGTTCCCCGTGCACTGGGGCGGCGACTGCTGGGCCTCCTTCGAGGCCATGGCCGAGTCGCTGCGCGGCGGCCTGTCCCTTGGCCTGTCCGGCTTCGGGTTCTGGAGCCACGACATCGGCGGGTTCGAGGGCACGCCGGACCCGGAGGTCTTCAAGCGCTGGCTGGCGTTCGGCCTGCTGTCCTCGCACAGCCGCCTGCACGGGTCGTCGTCGTACCGGGTGCCGTGGGAGTTCGGTGACGAAGCGGTCGACGTGGCCCGGCAGTTCACGCTGCTCAAGCACCGGCTGATGCCGTATCTGTACGGTGCCGCCGTCGAGGCCCACCGCACCGGCGTCCCCATGATGCGGCCGATGCTCCTGGACTTCCCCCAGGACCCGACGTGCCGCACCCTCGACCGCCAGTACATGCTCGGCCCCGACCTGCTCGTGGCACCCGTCTTCACCGCCGCGGGCGATGTCGAGTACTACCTGCCCGAGGGCACCTGGACGCATCTGCTGACCGGAGAGACGGTCACCGGCCCGGTGTGGCGTACCGAGCAGCACGGCTTCGACAGCCTGCCGCTGTACGTGCGCGAGGGCGCCGTGCTCGCGCTCGGCTCGGACGACCAGCGCCCGGACGGCGACTGGCTGGACGGCCTGACTCTGCGCGTCCACCCCGCCGACTCCCCCGCGTACGAGGCCGAGGTCACGGTCCCCGACCACACCGGCGCCCCCGCGGCGACGTACCGCGTTGTGCGCGAGGACGAGGTGCTGCGGGTCACCGCGCACGGCACGGACAGGGCGTTCCGTGTGGAGGTGCCGGGTGGTGCCTCGGCGGAGGGTGCGGGCGAGGTGGTTGTGCGCCTGGGCTGAGGCCCGGGTTGAACCTCTGCTCTGACCGGGCCCACCGGTCAGAGCAGAGCCGCCCGGTCAGGGCAGGTTGCGTGCCATGACGATGCGCTGGACCTGGTTGGTGCCCTCGTAGATCTGGGTGATCTTCGCGTCGCGCATCATGCGCTCCACCGGGTA
>NZ_JBEOVA010000060.1:0-26606 GCF_040295225.1 Streptomyces sp. NPDC002896
CGCTGCAGGCGTTCGACATCACCTTCGACGGACGGCTCTCGGCCGCCCGCCGCTAGAACCCGACAACCGAGTTACACCACTGGCTGGACACACCCCGTATGGGAGACCCGCATAGCCGATCGGAGCGGAGTCAGCGTAGAGCGCGTGCGAAGACGGCCCGGTTGGCGGCTGTGTGGTCGTGTTCACGCCTGGACCAGGCGATTCGGGCAAGGATCTGGTCTTTGTCGGCCACGCGTGGCTGTGGAGCGTTGAGGTGCCGGCGCCACCAGACGGCATTGCGGATTTGGCGATCAAGGATGGCGTCGATGAGGCTGCTGCGTGCTGCAGCGTCCAGGCCATAGGCGTCGGCGAGGATCCGTACCTGGACTGCCTGTTCCTGCACGGGTGAGGCTTGTGACTTGGAGGAGACGCACCAGGTCCAGGCCATATATCCGACGTCTTCGAGGGGGTCCCCGGGGGCGGCTTCGTCGAAGTCGATGAAGGCCACCGGCAGGCCCTGGCGGAAAACGGCATTGTTCGGGCCGGGATCGTGGTGGCAGACGACCGGATGGGCTCCGGCGAGGCGGCTGCCGTGAGTGGCATCGTGCAGGGACCGCAGAAGGGCCCCTGCAGCCGCTACCTGATCGTCACTCCAGAGCTGGAACCTGGCCGGTACGTGACCGGGTATATAGGTGAACGTGTCTCGGCCCGCGTCGTCGAGGCCCAGATAGCGTGGAGCACCTTTGAACCCGCGGTGTTGAAGGTGGTTCAGCAATTGGGCGACGAAGCCGGACCTGGCTGTGACGGGTCGCCGGACGGTGTCGCCGACACGGACGACACCCGGAGTGATCCGCCCCCCGGACAGTGGCACTTCGCCCTCTCCTGCGTGCATGGCTTCAGCTTCTCGTCCTCTTGGCCCTCCGTGGGCCCAGCGGTCACCGGACGTCGCGGCAGGCCCGGGAGCTGGCCCGCGGACGCGGGGTGCGGCGCCCGCAGCATGAAGGCGCGGGGACGTCCCAGGCCGCGCTCCCTCCCCTCAGCGCCCCACCCGACCCCGCCTTACCCCGCCCGGAGTCGTCGGACCGCCCGGAGACCCGTACAACCCTGACGCCTCACAGAGCGTCAAACACGGCGCCGGATAAGAAACGGGCTCTTTTCGGATACCCCCGCGCCCGCCCGGACGTTCTTGAGCGAAGGAGCCGCTCATGCACAAGAAACGCTCGGCTGCCGTTGCCGCGGCATCATTCCTTCTGATCTCGGGTGCGGCCATGGCCACCGCGCCCGCTTCCTACGCCGGGACCCCCGGCGGTACCCGTGCGAGCGACCGCAACCGCGACTTCAACGGCGACGGGTACGAGGACGTGCTGGTCGGGGCGCCCGGCGCCTCGGTCGGCGGTCGCTCGGGCGCCGGTGCCGTCACCGTCCAGTACGGCGGACCCAAGGGTGTCACCACGGGCAACGCCAGAGTCTTCAGCCAGAACACGACGGGAGTGCCGGGCGCCGCCGAGACCGGGGACGCCTTCGGCAAGGCCGTGGCCACCGGCGACCTCGACGGGGACGGCTACGACGACGCGGTCATCGGCATCCCGGGTGAGGACCTCACGGGCATCGGCACGGACGCGGGCGGCATCACCGTCCTGTGGGGCTCGCCCAACGGTCTGTCGGGCGCCAACAGCGACTGGCTGCAGTCCGATGACGCGGCGGCGGGCAACAGGTTCGGCAGCGCTCTGGCCGCCGGGCACTTCACCTCGTACGTGCCGGGCGATCTGCTCGCCGTACTCGATAAGGTCGGCCTGTCCATCTATCAGTACGAAGCGGCGCCCCAGCCCACCGCGAGCGGAGACGCGGGCGCGACCGGCGGCGGTGACGCGGGCGCGGCACCGTTCAAGCCGTTCAAGAACAAGACCCGCACCCCGCTCAGCGCCCAGGACGAGGCGCCGGGCATCACGCCCAAGTCCCTGACCACCGGCGACTACGACGACAACGGCCTGGCCGACCTGGTGGTCTCCGGCCTCAGCGAGGGCGCCGAGCCGGGCTACGGCTGGTCGTACGTCATCCTCAGCTCCGACAACGACCCCCTGCCGCTGATCGCGGTGCGCGGCGGCCCGGTGGTCGCCTCCGGCGACGTCAACGGCGACGGCTTCGACGACCTGGTCACCGGGGAGCCGCACAGCCCCGACGACGGCGGCGCCTCGACGACCGGCGGCGTGATCGGCGTCTACTACGGCAGTCCCGACGGGCCCGCCGGCCAGGAGGGACCCGGGACTCCGCCCGTGTGGTGGACCCAGGACACCGCGGGCGTGCCCGGCGTCGTCGAGCGCGGTGACGGCTTCGGCACCGACCTGTCCGTGGGCGACACCAATCGCGACGGATACGCGGACGTGGCGATCGGCGCCTCCGGCGAGGACATCGGCAGCGTCGCGGACGCCGGGGCGGTCTGGGTCCTGCGCGGCTCGGCCAAGGGCCTCACCGCCTCCGGCGCCCTGGCCGTGAACCAGAACACCTCCTATGTCCCGGGCACGGCCGAGAAGAGCGACAAGTTCGGCGGCCAGGTGTCCTTCACCGACCCCAACGACGACGGCTACTACGGCCTGCTCGCCTCGGCGCCGGGGGAGAACACCAACGACGGCGTGGTGTGGGTGTTCTCGGCGGGCTCGAGCGGCATCAAGCTGCCCGGCTCGTGGACCTTCGGCGGTGGCTCCCTCGGTGCTCCGTACCTGGACGCCCGGTTCGGCGAGGCCATCGACGACTGACCGGTGGCCCGTCCACCACCCCTCCGGTGGACGGGCCGCCCGCCGTGGCAGGCGATGCCGAGCGTCACGGCGGCGCACGCACCGGTGTTCTCGGTGCGGGCGCCACCGCCGTGTCCGGCCTCAAGCCCGAGGTAGTTGACTCCCCGCCTGACCGTAATCACAGACAACCACGAGGGAGACGCGGCCTGTCTTCCCGTCGGCTGGGGCGCCGCAGCGAATGGCGCCGGGGGAGGCGCTCAGGCACGTCGCCTTGTGTCTGGTGCCCGTGTCCTCGGCAGGTCAGGTGGTCTTGATCTGGCCGCCGTCGATGACGAATTCGGCGCCGGTGATGTTTCCGGCGCGGCCAGAGGCCAGGAAGACGGCGAGGTCGGCGACTTCTTGAGGTTCGCTGATCCGTCCGGTGGAGATGCCCATCTGCTGGGGCACGATCTCGTCCAACGCTTCCTGGGCGGTGGTGCCGGCATCGGCGGCGACGGAATCGGCGAAGCCGCCGGGAGCGGTCCAGAACGGGGTGCGGACCGGTCCTGGGGCAACGGCGTTGACGCGCACGCCACGCGGCGCGAACTCCTCCGACAACGCCTTGGTGAGGTTGCTCAACGCGGCTTTGGCCGCCGAGTAGTCGACCACCATGGGAAAGGGCAGGCGTGCGTTGATGGAGCTGATGTTGACGATCGCTCCGCCGCCGTCGGCGATGAGGTGGGGCAACGCCGCGCGACTGGCGCGGACCGCGCTGAAGAAGGTCAGGTCGAAGACCCGCTGCCACTCGGCATCGTCGATGTCCACGAAGCTGGTGCGCGGCTTGGTCACGCCGAGGTTGTTGACGAGTACGTCGATCCTGCCGTGTCGGTCCGCCGCTGCCTGGACCAGGCGGCCCGCGCCGTGGGGTTCGGCCAGGTCGACGCTGACGAAGACGATGTCGTACCTCTCACGCAGTGCGGTGAGCTCAGGGGATTCCGTACGGCTGCCGACGACCACGCGCGCTCCCTCACGGCCGAGCGCCTCGGTGACGGCCAGGCCGATGCCCTTGCTGGCGCCCGTGACGACGGCGACCTTGTCCTTGAGCTCCAGATCCATCGGTAGCGCTCTCCTCCGGCGTGATCCTCATACGGCACTTCGTGCAAAGCGGACATATGCATGCGGATCGAGTATCGCCTTCGAGTGCACTGCCCATTCCCACCGACACAAGCTCGTGCTGCCACCGCGTCAGAAAAGGTCCAGCAATTCCGTCAGGGACGCGATGGAAGGCACATCCGAGGTAGCCGATCCCCGACAGACCGCACGCCCCGCATATCCGAGTCTGATCGCGGCGGCGACCAGGCTCGGATCGTCGTCGACGAACAGACATTGCGCAGGCGCGAGATTCAGGGCGGTGCTGGCGTGGTGGTACATGCGCGGGTCCGGCTTACGGCAGCCGAGCTCGGCGGAGATCGCGTACGCCTCGAAGAACTGCCCGATGCCCAGTCCCGCGTGGAGGGCGGGCAGACCGGGCCAGGCCGCACGCCTCGCCGGCTCAGCTCTTCCAGGGTTCCCACGACCTCCGGGTACGTCTCCAGAACCGTGGCCGGGGGGACTTCGCGGCGCAGGTCGGCCAGGAGTTGCGGGATCGGGTCCACACCGAGGTCGCGAAGCAGCACCCGGTGGTAGTCGTCGTAGTCGGGCGTCGACGACGAGGCGGTGAAGAAACGCTCGCCCGCGTCGATGGCCGCCGCGAACTGTTCCGGTGTGATCGCGGGGTCGTAGGTGAGGACGGTCTGCTCGAAGTCTGCTCGTGGGTTCCACCGGCCGCCGATCGGCCGCATCAGCACGCCGCCTGAGTCGAAGAGGACAGCGCGGAGATCATCAGGAGAGGGTGGTCGTGTCGTCACCGGCTCAGTCTGGTGAGCGGATGCCCCACTGGTCGACCCCCGCCACCGTCCGACACCGGCAACCACACCCGCCCCGGGTCAGGCCGACATCACGAATTCAAGGTCTGTAGAAGCGGAGCTGACCGTTCGGTCTGATCTGCTGGCCAGTACCTCTCACTCAGAGCTATTCTACCGAGGTGGCCACAGAGGTGTTCCCCAACGCGCTCGCTGACGTACTGGCCGGGTTGCAGCGGCTGATCCGGCGCCGGCTGCGCAGCGGCATGAGCGAGCCGCCGCTGCGTGGTGCGCAGGTCGAGCTGCTGCGGCTCGTCGCTGCCCGTCCCGGCATCGGAGTGTCGGACGCCGCCAAGGAGCTGTATCTGGCGGGCAATTCCGTCTCGACACTCGTCAACCAGCTCGGCCGCGCCGGTTATCTGCTCCGCGAGACGGATCCGGCCGACCGGCGCTCCGCCCGGCTGATGCCCACGCCCGCGGCCGAGGCCCGGCTGCGCGACTGGCAGGAACGCCGCACTGCACTGGTCCGTGCCCAGGTGGCCCGCCTCAGCGAGGCCGACCAGGTAGCTCTCCGGGCGGCGCTGCCCGCCCTGCGCCGACTTGCCCAAAACCTGCACGAGGAGGTCGAGGGAACATGACCGAAACCCTTACCGGCAAGAAACCCGACGCCGTCATCTGCACCGGCCTGAGGTACTCCTTCGGCGAGACGACCGCCGTCGACGGCCTGGACCTGTCCGTTGCCGCGGGTGAGGTCTTCGGCCTGCTCGGGCCGAACGGTGCCGGCAAGACCACCGCGATGCGCTGCATCACCACGCTGCTGCCGGTTCCCGCGGACAGAGTCCGCGTCTTCGGCCACGACGCGGCCAGGGAGCGCATGCAGGTACGCCGCCTCCTCGGATACGTCCCCCAGCAACTCTCCGCCGACTCGGGACTTACCGGCCGGGAGAACGTGGCTCTGTTCGCCCGCGTCTTCGACGTCTCCCGCCGCGAGCGCGCCGACCGTGTCGCCCAGGCCCTCGAGGCGGTCGGCCTCACCGATGCGGCCGACCGGCTCGCCAAGACGTACTCCGGAGGCATGGTCCGACGCCTCGAACTGGCCCAGGCCCTGGTCAGCGCACCCCGCCTGCTGATCCTCGACGAGCCGACCATCGGCCTCGACCCGATCGCCCGGACTGGAGTGTGGGAGCACATCAACACCGTACGGGCCGCCACGGGCATGACCGTGCTGGTCACCACGCACTACATGGACGAGGCCGACCAGTACTGCGACCGGGTCGCGTTGATGCACCGCGGACGCATCCGTGCCATCGGCACGCCCGCCGAGCTCAGGTCCGGCCTCCAGAAGCGGCTGCGCGCCGCAGGTGAAGGCGGAAGCGAGAGCGAGGGGGACACCGACGCACCGCTGCCGACGCTCGAGGACGTCTTCCGGGACGTCGCCGGCAGCGGCCTCGATGATCAGTCAGGAGACTTCCGCGATGTCCGAAGCACCCGCAACACAGCCACCCGCGTCGGTTGACCACAAGCACGCCGAGGGCCTAGATCTGCTGGTCGTTCCGCCCCGGGCCCGTACGGGATGGCGCGTGCTGCTCGCACGCGTGGGCGCGATGTGCACGGTCGAACTGCAGAAGCTGCGCCACGACCGGACCGAGATCTACACGCGAGCCGTTCAGCCGGCCCTGTGGCTGCTGATCTTCGGCCAGACGTTCACGCGGATAAAGGCGATACCCACCGGCGGCGTCCCCTATATCGACTACCTGGCGCCCGGCATCATCGCCCAGTCCGCGATGTTCATCGCCATCTTCTACGGCATCATGATCATCTGGGAGCGTGACGCGGGCATCCTGACCAAGCTCCTGGTCACGCCCACCCCGCGGTCGGCCCTCATCACCGGTAAGGCGTTCGCCGCGGGCGTGAAGGCGCTGGTCCAGGCGATCGTCGTGATCCTCATCGCCGCGCTGCTCGGCGTCGCCCTGACCTGGAACCCGTTGCGCCTGCTGGGCGTGGCCGTGGCGGTCGTCCTGGGCTCGGCCTTCTTCTCCTGTCTGTCGATGACGATCGCCGGCATCGTCCTGACCCGGGACCGTCTGATGGGCATCGGACAGGCCATCACGATGCCGCTCTTCTTCGGTTCCAACGCGCTCTACCCGGTGTCGGTCATGCCCGGCTGGCTCCAGGCGATCAGCAAGTTCAATCCGCTCAGCTACCAGGTCGACGCCCTGCGCGGCCTGCTCCTCGGCACGCCCTCACATCTGGCCCTCGACTACGGCGTCCTGCTTGTGGCCGGCACGCTGGGCATCATCGCGGCGTCCTCGCTGTTGGGCAGGCTGGCCCGCTGACGGCACCCGCTGTCGGCGGACCTGGTATCCGAGGCCCAACCTCTCGCCCAATGACGAGATCGCCAGGCCGAAGATCATCTCGGCCCGCACCTGCGCAGGCTGGTAGCACCCTGCTACCTTCGTGGTATGGCGAAGACCCAAACGAACCTGCGACTGGCCCCCGAAACGCTGGAGGCCGCGAAGGACGCAGCCAAGAAGCGGGGGCTGAACCTCAACGCGTACGTGGAGTTGCTCATCACCGAGGACACCACCGGCACCCGCGGCCGTGGCATGGCCGCCGCACAGCGCATCATCGACGACTTCGGTTCGTTCCTCGATGACGTAGAGCAGGAACTGAACCATCGCACCGCGCGCCCCGGTGGGAGCGCGGCCGCCTGATGGACCTGCACGTCGACCTGTCCTGGATCCTCGAAGTCGCCGAGCGCGCCGGTCAGGGCGACCCACAGCCGGACGATCTCGGTGTTCCGGTCGCGGCAGTGGCCAGGCACCGCGCCGAACTCCTCGACGCCCCGGTCTACGGCGGCACCTACGCGCGCGCCGCCGCCCTCGCCCACACCCTGGGCCGCTGCCGCTGGCTGGAGCGCTCCAACCTCACCGTCGCCTGCGCCGCCACCGTCATGTATCTCGCCGCCAGCGGCATCGACGTCCACCCCGACAAACAGCATCTACGCGCCCTGGCCGAGGAGCTGTACGACCCCCGCAGCACCACCGCCCGCATCGTGGAACTGCTGCGTTCCTGGCCCGTCTGAATTGCCCTGGTGAAGCCTCCACATCACCGTTGCCGTCAAGTGACAGCTAGCCGCAGCCGGTCACTGGGGCGCCTGCGCAGCCGAGTCGCGGACGAAGCCGGGGCGGGGCCCGTGCGGCTCCGCCCCGGCTTCGTTCCGTGTCGTCAGGACTGGACCTCGTGGCGGACGCCGTGGATCCGGAACTCGCTGAAGGAGGACAGGCCCGGGTAGGCCGGGTCTGTCGGTATGCCCGGGTCGTCGATCTGGACCTTGAAGTAGCGGAACTGCAGGTCCTGCACATCGGGCAGGGCCGGGATGGTCTCCATCGCGAAGTTCTGGTCCGTGGTGTTCGTCGTCTCCCGGCTGGTCAGCAGCGTCCAGTTCTGCCCGTCGTTCGAGCCGTAGACGTTGGCGCCCTCGGACCGGTTGGCGAAGTTGTACCGGGCCTGCAGGCCGAAGTCCGAGGCGCTCACCCGGTACCCGGCGCCGAAGTCGACGGTGAACGGAGCCTTCAGGTCACCAGTTGTCGTGTTCCAGTCGTCGTCCACCAGGTTGGACACATTGAGCGCTGAGAGGCTGGAGGTCACCAGCGACGGGTAGTCGAGCGAGCCGTCACCGAGCACCGGGTTCAGCAGTTGCAGCGAGCGCACCGCCGCCTGCAGGGTGACCAGCGACGTGGAGAACTCGGCCTCGTCCGCGGTGGGGATGGACTCCTGCACCTGGTCTCTGACCTTGGTGAAGTCCGCGAGCGAGGCGGTGGTGTACGTCTCCTTCGGGTCGTAGCCGGTGAGCGCTTCCCGGTAGGCCTGCTGCCGGTTGGGCTCGGCGCGCAGGGTGACGTCGAGGACGGTGTCGACGGTGCCGTCGTCCGCGATGACGCTGAAGTGGTACGTGCCGGACTGCCGCTGCTCGGGAGTCCAGTTGAACTCACCTGTCGCGGGGTCGAGTCGGGCCCCCTCCGGCAGGCCCTCGGCGCGATAGCTCACGGTGTCCTTGGAGCCCGCGTCGGTCGCGGCGAACGACGTCGTCAGCGTCTCCTTCGTGACCGCGATGACGTCGGTGCTCTTCCCCTGCGGGAACTTGGGCGGAGTGAGCTGCGACGGGGCAAGCGTGTTCACGTGGTCGACGTCCACCGTGCCGCCCTCGGGACCGGTCACCGTGAAGTAGGCGATGTTGTCGCCGACCTGGTTGGCGTGCACTGCCGTGTAGGCGACGTCGTAGGTGACGTAACGCCATTCGCCATGTGTGTTCGGCAGGGTGAGGGTGCGGAACGGGGCGGTGTGCTGGTCCCTGGCCACGGCCAGTCGCATGCCCGAGGTGGTGGTGCGGATCAGCACACCGACCGGGCAGTAGTTGTTCCGGTTCCCATAGACCAGGTCGTGGACCACCAGGGTGGTGCCCCGGTCGGAGGCGTGCATCTCGGCGAAGGAGCGTCCGTCCTCGGTGCGCATTTCCGTGCCGGGGTCGAAGGCAACGCCCTTCTGCTCCACCTGCACATTGGTGTCCCCGGGCGGGACGGGGCTCTGCCCGGCGAGCTCCGCGGGGAAGGAGAGCCAGTACTCGGGCCCGGTGTCGATGCCGCTCCAGAAGTTGTTGAGCGTCGTCGAACCGGCGTAGTAGAGCGGCCCGTAGTTCTGCTCGTGGGCCTTGGCCAGGTAGGGGGCCTCCTTCTCGACGTCCACGCCCTCGACGTACTTGTAGACGTCGTACAGCTCGTCGATCTCGGCGACCTGGTACAGGCGGCCGCGGTAGGCGGAGGAGATGGTGCCGGTGCCGCCGGTCGTGTCGATCCACGGGGTGTCGTAGCCGAGCATGAAACGGGCGTAGGCGTCCGCCCCGGCCAGCAGGCGGTCGCTGAGGAAGCGGTACGGGTCGACTGCGTCGGAGGCCGTGGACACGGTGCCGTGCTCCGGGTCGATCTTGGTACCTTGCACGCTCAGGATCCGCGCGAGCCCGGCGAGGTTGTCGACGTCGTCGCCGCCGTGGGCCTGGTCGCGGCCCATCTCCTGGTGCTGGACGAAGGAGTAGCCGTAGGGGTTGAGCGGGTCGTTCTTGTCGATCAGCGGCAGGATGGCGGCGAGCGCGCCGTTCTGCTCCGGCCGGGTGGTGGTGGCGTTGACGGTGTACCACTCGACGCCCTCGTCGTAGCGGGGGCGGTTGTCGGTGAAGATGTAGCCGGCGAGTGCGCCGATGAGCGGATAGCTGTGCTGGTTCAGGTAGTTGGTGTTCTTGTACAGGAACACCTTGGCCATCGGGTCGATCAGATTGGTCGTCAGCTTGTCTGTGTCGCTGTCGCGCCAGGCGAGGTCGTAACCGCTGTACGAGGAGTCGTAGCTGGTGTAGCGCAGGATCTCGGCGGCGGCCAGTAGCCGGTAGAGGGGGACGCCGGTGTGGATCTGCGAGTCGGCGTAGTACGCGTACCGGTTCGGATCCATGTTGCTCCAGATCCGGATGATCTTCATGGCGTTGGCGCGGTAGGTGTTGTCGCCCGTCATGAAGTACTCGACGGCCTGCGCGAACGCGCCCCAGGAATCCTCGATCAGCTTGGACTCGGTGGACGTCGAGGTGAAGTAAGGCTGCGCGGGCTGGTCGAGGACATTGCCCTTGTTCCTGGACTGCAGCGTCCGTGAGGCGTACTTCGACACGCCCAGCGCGTCGAAGTAGCCCTCCCACGGCTGCACGCCCGCCCGGACCTGCTTCCTGGCGAACTCCAGGTTCTGCGCGGTGACGCCGATGCCGGGGTGGGTGAACCCGGCGCCGCTGGTGGTGACCGTGATGGTGGGCAGCGCGGGGGCTGCGGCCGCCTGGACACCGGCGCCGCCGGTGTCCGCGACAGCAGCGGCCGCGGAGGCGGGTACAAGGACGAGCGCCATCGCCGTCGCGGCTGCTGCGGCTCTGAGCCGTGGCAAGCGGTTGCTCACGTGCTGTCTCCAGTCGTCGGTTTCCCCGCGTTCGGGCATGCCTGGGGCACCCTCGGCAGGGTCTTTTCGGTGCGGAGCAGGGCCCGGATAGAAACCGGTCTCTGTGAGAATCTGGCTTGTGGTGGCGGACTGTCAATGTGTGCGACGGAGGAAAAGTAGTAATCGTTTGTCAATGTGGTTCGAAGCAACGGCCCCAAGCAGCGCGGCAACAACTCGCCGTCGCCGAGCCCTGCCGCCCCTGCGGACGCGACGTCTCTGCCGCACGAACCGATCCCTGTGGCAAGCACTCTCCAAAGCTGTGACGATGACTTACAGCCTTCAGAGACATACCGCCGTCAGACGCGACGGCAGCCGGGGAGGTGACATGCCGATCAGCCGGTTGGGACTCGTCGTGCACGGAGGCCGGCCGGAGGCGGTCTCCGGAGCACACACCGTGCGCGAGTGGTGCACACGGCACGGCATCGGCTGCGCCGAAATCGACGTGTGGCAAGGCCAGGGAAGCCGCCGCAGCGCCCACGAGGAAATGCAGGCCGCGGGCAGCCCCGACCTCATCGTGACACTCGGCGGAGACGGCACCTTCCTGCGCGGAGCACGCATCGCTGCGCACAACAACATCCAGGTGCTGGGCGTCGACCTGGGCAAAGTCGGTTTTCTGACCGAGATCCCGATCACCGACGTGGAGCAGGCGCTGGACGCCGTACACGCCGGAAGATCCGAGTGCGAAGAACGCATGACACTCACCATGCGGGCGTCCAAACTGCTCGAGATACCCACCGACACGGAACAGATCCTCTGCTACGGCCGAGGCCCTGCCCTCCCGCCGCCGCAGCCACGGCCAAGCCTCGCCGAGGACGACACGTGGGGAATCGCGCTGGACGTCACCGCGCTGAACGACGTCGTGGTGGAGAAGCTGGCACGGGACCACCAGGTCAGCGTGGGCGTCTACATCTCCGGGCGGTTGCTGGCCTCGTACTCGGCTGACGGCGTCATCGTCGCCACACCGACAGGCTCGACCGCCTACAGCTTCGCAGTCGGGGGTCCGGTGCTCTCGCCCCGGATGCGCGCCGTGATCTTCACCCCCGTCGCCCCGCACATGACGTTCAACCGCACCGTGGTCGCCGACGGGGACGAGCCGATCTCCCTTCGGCTGCTGCCCCACTCCGGGCGCGCTGCGGTCAGTGTCGACGGGCAGCCGCGCGGCATCCTGGAGCCCGGCGACTGGATCGAAGTAGCCGCAGCACCGCTACCCCTGCGCCTGGTCAGGCTTGCTCCCGCCAACTTCTACGGGCGGCTCCGGGAACGCATGAGGCTCACGGACGCGCCCGCGACGGCCGCAGACGGTGGAGCAGCGCCGCTGTTCCGGCCCACCAGCCCGGTTCCCGACGACATACGCCACCTCCGCCTCCCTCCGCCGCCCCACATGCCCTGACCTGCCCCCGGCACTACGCAGAAGGGCCAGGCGCGCCATCCGCCGCCGCTCCCAACACCGCGCCCGTGCCACCGCCCGGTCGGCCGCCAAAGAGCATCGCCACAAACTCAAGATCGGGGAATGCCTGCGGGGACCGGCTGGTTGGAAGCAGCGTGGTCGTGAAGGGGACATGTCCCCGGGCCTCATCCATTGCCCATGAGGACGATCGTTCGGCTGAAGCCTCATGGAGCCTGCCGCCGCGTAGGCGACGCCCTTCACGATCGCACCGCACGCGCAGCCGCCAGCCTGGTTCGCAGACGTAGGCATGCGGTGCGGGCGGCACATCGGGAATGCGACGAAGGATCCCGCTGTTACAGGCATAGCTGGCATGCTCCGGTCAAACCGAGAGCTGTGGCGAAGGGAGGACCTCATGGCACGCAGCACCGCGCGCCCCGTCGTCAGGCTGAAGTCGACGGCCGGAACCGGCGTCACCTACGTGACGCGCAAGAACCGTCTCAATGACCCCGACCGGCTCGTACTGCGCAAGTACGACCCGGTGGCAGGGGAGCACGTCCTCTTCCGAGAGGAACGCTGAACCGATCCGCCCCTTGCGGGCGGACGGCCACGAGGAGGAAAAACCCATGAGGCATGGCATCCACCCCGCCTCCCGCCCGGTCGTCTTCCGCGACCGTGCCGCGAACGCCGCGTTTCTGACCCACTCGACCGCATCCTCGACCCGGACGATCGAGTGGGAGGACGGCAACACCTACCCGCTGATCGACGTCGAGATCTCGTCGGCCAGCCATCCCTTCTACACCGGTGCCACGCGCATCGTGGACACCGCCGGCCGTGTGGAGCGCTTCGAGCGCCGCTACGGCCTCAGGGCCCCCGCCCACCGCTGATGGCACGCAGACTCCGAGCAACACGCCGGCATCCGAGTAAGAGGAGAACACCGTCATGAAGGTGCGCAAGTCCCTGCGTTCGCTGAAGTCCAAGCCCGGATCCCAGGTGGTTCGTCGACGTGGCGTGACCTTCGTCCTCAACAAGAAGAGCCCCCGCTTCAAGGCACGCCAAGGCTGAGGGGGCATCCGTTGAGAAGTCGGCCGGCCTGGCTGCGCGATCCGCGGGGTCAGGCCGGCCTCAAGGCTCACCAGTTGGATTAGCCAACCGTAGTGATGCTGTGGCAGGGTGTGACGCGCACGCCCGACGCCCAGGCGACGTCGGGCACCCTCCCCGGCCAGGTCTTACCGGCCTGCCCGGCCAGCGTCCGGAGGGACGTGTCACGCGGGCCGACGGCTTTGCCCATCGGCACCAGGGCACGAAGACGATTGGCGGCATGGGGCGGTTTACGCGCTCTGGTCCTGTGTAACCCATGGGATCGCCAAGCCATTCAGAGACGCTGCTGATTCGTGCGGTGGTGACGTCGCGGCGAATCACCGTCGAGCAAGTGCGGGTCCAGCCGGGCCTGTTCGTTGCTCGATTTTCGTGTGTTTGGTGGGCTGACGCCGATGAGCGGCTCGGGAGGAAGCCAGAGCGAGGTCCCACTGGTCAGCTGTCCGACCGGCGAGCTGCCGCAACCACGCTGAGTGACTGCAGAAGGTGGGGCTACGCGGACGGGGCCAGGGTCGGCTGCGGCGGTGTGGCGCGGCTCTTTGAGTGGTTCGTCGATGCCGCCAGGGATGGTGTCCCGTCCGATCTGGCTGCACGAGGCGACGGACGGGTTGGGCCGAAGTATCGGTTAACACATGCGAGGCATAGTGCCGCGGTGCAAAGCTGATCTCCATGTCGCCCTCAGTCATACGGCTCGCTCGGTACACACAGGCGGAGCTCGACGAGATCACTGGAGGTGCCGCCGACCCCTCCGGGGTCGCCTCGACCGGCTTGAAGTGGCTGGACAAGGAGGTGCACTTCGGTGTCAGACAGCAGGGCCGCCTCGTGGCGCACGCCGGCCTGGTGCAGGTGACGGTCTCGGTTGATGGTGACCGTCTGCAGGTGGCGGGCCTCGGTGGTGTGATCGTGGCGCCTGATCTGCGAGGACACGGGCTGGCACGGCTGGTCGTGACAGCTGCTGTGGAGCATGCCCGCGGCAGTGGGGCGGAATTCGGGCTCCTGTTCTGTTGGCCGGATCGGGTTCCGCTGTACCAGCATCTGGGGTGGCGGGCCCTGGACGGCGACATGCAGGTCGAGCAACCTGACGGATTGGTCAGCATGCCGCCGCTCCCCATGTGGATACCGCTCGCCGAAGGTGCGATATGGCCGCGCGGACGTGCGCGCCTTCTTTCGCTTCCCATGTGATGAGCGTTGCCGCAAGGGCTGGGTCCGGGCCAAGGTGAGCGTGTCGTTCTGTTCGTCGGTGTCGTCGAATTCGAGGCCGATCACCGTTCTTCGTAGAAGCCGCAGGGGCCGGGACCGGCATCGCCGGTCACCATGATCCGTGGTCAGAGCGCCGTCGGGGGAGCCCAGAGCCATCGTCGCCGGCGGTACAGCCGTGGCCCCGTGCCCGCCGGCGGGCACGGGGCCACGTACGGGTGTGGGTCAGAGGGCTGCCGCGGCGCTGTGCAGGTTCTTGGCGGCCAGGGCGAGTCCTTCGGTCTGGGAGTAGGCGGCGTCCTCGTGCTCGATGTTCACGGCCATGTCCGGGTTGATCTCGGTCAGGGCGCGCAGGAATTCGGTCCAGAACGGGACGTCGTTTCCGAGGCCGACGGCGACGAACTTCCATGCCGGGTTCTCGGGCCAGGCGTTGCACCAGAAGCCGTAGCCGGTGGGTACCTTGCCGGGGGCGTCGGCGGGCACGCGCGTGAAGGAGGCGTCCAGTACGCCACGGATGTCGGCGCCGGGGCAGAGCGTCGCGTCCTTGGCGGCGGCGTGGAAGACCAGCGGGCCCAGCCACTTGATGGAGGCGACCACGTCCATGCCCTGCCACATCAGGTGGGACGGGTCCATCTCGGCGCCGACGTTCGTCGCACCCGTCTCGTCGACGAGCCGCTTGAGCGTGACGGGGGAGAACACCACGTTGTGCGGGTGCATCTCGATGGCGACCCGGACGTCGTTCTCCCGGGCCAGCGCGTCGATCTCCTTCCAGAACTCGACGGCCACGCCCCACTGGTAGTCCAGGACGTCCATGTAGACGCCGTCCCAGGGGTTGACGACCCATGAGGGGTACTTGGCGTCTGGGTCGGAACCCGGGGTGCCGGACATGGTCACGACGTGCTTCACGCCGAGCAGGCCCGCGAGGCGGATCGTGCGACGCAGGTCGTCGGCGTGCTTCGGGCCGACCCCGGGGAGGGGGTTGAGCGGGTTGCCGTTGCAGTTGAGGCCGGTCAGTTCCATCCCGCGGTCGGCGAAGGTCGCCAGGTACTCCTCGCGCGCGGTGGCCGAGGACAGCAGCAGGTCGACCGAGCAGTGCGGGGAGGGGATGAAGCCACCGGTGTTGACCTCCACCGAGGTCAGACCGTTCTCCTTGAGGATGTCGAGGGCTTCGGTGAGGGGGCGGTCGTGCAGGCAGGCGGTGTAGGCGCCGAGCTTGAGGGCCATGTGTCTTTTCCTTCTGTGCGGGGTGGTCAGGCGAGGGGCGGAACCGCGGTGACCGCGCCGCCGTTGCGGGAGGAGTCGACGACGGCCTGGATGATCTCCATGGTCCGCAGCGCGTCGGCGAAGGTGGCGCAGGCCGGCCGCGGATCGGCGACGCCCGCGACCTGGTCGAGGAAGGCCCTGGCCTGGTAGGTGAAGTTGTCGGCGTTGCTGGCGCCCACCCCCGGCGCCTCCATCGGGACCCCGCCCGCGAAGTACGGCAGCTGCGGGCCGGCGATGATCTGGCGGGCGCCGCGGGTACGGGCCTCGGGCTGGGCGTCGTCGAAGAGGTACTCGGCGGGCCGGTGCTGGTCGAACGCGGCCCGGCCGCCGAGTCCCAGGACGTCGAAGGAGAGCCCGTTGGGCAGGCCGAAGCCGGTGCGCGTCACCGAGAAGGTGCCCACAAGCCCGGACTCGAAGCGGGCGGTGAAGGAGGCGGTGTCCTCGTTCTCGACCTCGCCGAACTCGTCCGAGACGGGGGCCGCGTTGTGCCCGACGACCGCGCCCAGCGGCAGGGGCCGCTTGGGGATCTGCGTCGACAGCGTGGCACCGGAGACCGAGGCGATGGGACCGGCGACGTACTCGGCGGCGTCGATGATGTGCGAGCCGACGTCCCCGAGCGCGCCGGAGCCGGGGCCGCCCTTGAACCGCCAGCTCAGCGGCCCGTTCGGGTCGGTGGCGTAGTCGCACCAGTACCGGCCGCTGAACATCGTGAGGTCGCCCAGCTCGCCGCGCTGGACGTGGTCGCGGATCGCGGCGATGGCGGGGGAGCGGCGGAAGGTGTACCCGACGGCGGTCACGACCTCGGCGGTGCGCTCCAACTCGGCCATCGCACGGGCGTCTTCCATCGATCCGGCCAGCGGCTTCTCACACAGCACGTGCTTGCCCGCGGCGACCAGCGCCTCCGCGATCGGACGGTGCAGAGCATTGCCGACGACGATGCTGACGGCGTCGATCGTCGGGTCCTCGACAACGGCCTCCCAGCTCGGGAGCGCCTTCTCAAACCCGTAGCGGCGGGCGGCATCCTCACCGAGTTCGACGTTGGCGTCGGCGATCGCGGCCAGCCGGACCGGCGGCAGGCCGGCACCGAAGACCGTGTTGACGTTGCGGTATCCGGCGGCGTGGCTGCGGCCGGCCATGCCGGCTCCGATCACCGCGACGGAGAGAGGTTTGGCAGACGTGGCCATGGCGGTGCCTTTCGAAGTATTTGGAAGGGAATCGAAGTATTCGGAAGGGAAGGAACGTGATCAGGCGGCGAACTGCCGTCGGAAGTGGGCCTCGATGGCCTCCATCGAGCGGCCTCGGGTCTCGGGAATGGTGCGGAGGTAGAAGACGAACGTCGCGACGTTGACCGCGGCGAAGATCAGGAACGTGACCCCGCCGACCGCGTCGATCAGCGGCGGGAACACCAGCGTGACCACGAAGTTGGCCATCCAGGTGCCGAACACCGCCGTGCCCATCGCGAGGCCGCGCAGGCGCAGCGGGAAGATCTCCGAGAGCATCAGCCAGAACACGGTCGCGATGCAGCCCTGCATGAACAGCAGGAAGGTCAGCATGGACGCGAGCACGAGATAGCTGCGCGCGGTCGACTCCGGCAGGAGCAGGAAGCAGAGGGCGATCAGCACCAGCGAGACGGTGACGCCGACCTGTCCGGTCAGCAGCATCGGGCGCCGGCCGAACCGGCCCAGCAGCCACATGCCGGTCGACACTGCGATCACCGCCACGACGCCGTTGGCGATGGTGGCCGTCAGGGCGGCCTGGGTGCCCAGCCCGGTGTCCAGCAGGATCGTCGGCGCGAAGTACATGATCGAGTTGACGCCGGTCAGCTGCGACAGGACGGCCAGCCCGAACCCGACCGTCACGATGCGCCGCACCCACGGCGTGCCCAGTTCCCGCCAGCCCGCCCGCGGCTCGTTGGCGTCTGCGGTGACACGGCGCTTGATCTCGGCGAACTCCGCGTCCGCGACCCGCGCGTCACGAATGCGGCCCAGCGTGCGGGCGGCGTCGTCGAACCGCCCGCGGGAGGCCAGCCACCGGGGCGACTCGGGCACGAACAGCATCCCGATCCACAGCAGCACGGCCGGGATCGTGGCCAGCGCGAGCATCCAGCGCCACACGCCACCCTCGCCCACGGTGTCGGCGATGATCGCGTTCGAGGTGTACGCCAGCAACTGCCCGGTCACGATCATCAGCTCGTTCTGCGTCACCAGGCGACCGCGGTGCTCGGCGGGAGCCAACTCGGCGATGAACACCGGAACCGTCGCGGACGCACCGCCCACGGCCAGCCCGAGCAGCACCCGGAACAGCACCATCACCACGAGATCCGGGGCCAGCGCGGTGCCCAGCGCACCGACGAAGAACAGCACGGCGAGACCGAGGATCGTCCGCCTGCGCCCATGACGATCGGAGAGACGCCCGCCGTACAGGGCCCCGAACGCCGCGCCGAGCACGAGCGACGACGCGACGATCCCCTCGGTCAGCGGGGTGAGCCCGAGCCCGCCCTTCTCGGGCGAGAGGGACATGAAGGGAAGCGCGCCGGAGATGACGCCGGTGTCGTAGCCGAAGAGGAGCCCGCCGAAGGTGGCGATGACGGTGATGAGCCGCAGTCGGCGGTAGACCTCCGGAGAGGCGTTGTCCTTGACGGTACTGCTTGGTGTGAGGGCCTGGGGCGCGTCGTCCCTGACGTCCATGGCCACCTCCTACCGGTCGATGTGGGGGGACGGGGGACTTCAGTTGGAGGTGGGGAAGTTGAAGCCGGCGGTGAGCTGTTGCTTGGGCTGGGGCCAGCGGGTGGTGACGACCTTGGGGCGGGTGTAGAAGCGGATGCCTTCGGGGCCGTGGATGGGGGAGTCGCCGATGAGGGAGTCCTTCCAGCCGCCGAAGGAGTAGTACGACATCGGGACGGGCACGGGGACGTTGATGCCGATCATGCCGACCTTGATGTTGCGCTGGAAGCGGCGGGCGGCTTCGCCGGAGGCGGTGAAGAGGGCGGTGCCGTTGCCGTAGGGGTTGGCGTTGATGAGGTCGATGGCCTCGTCGAGGGTGTCGGCGCGGACGATGGCGAGGACCGGGCCGAACAGTTCCTCCTTGTAGGCGTCCATCTCGGTTGTGACATGGTCGAGCAGGGATGGACCCGTGAAGAAGCCCTCCTCGTGGCCGTCGACCTTGAGGCCGCGGCCGTCGACGACGAGGGTGGCGCCTTGGGTGGCGGCGGTGGTGACGGCGTTCTCGACGCGTTCCTGGGCGGTCTTGGTGACGAGCGGGCCCATGTCGGTGCCGGGGGCGTCACCGGGGCCGACGTTGATCTCGCGGGCCTTGCGGGCCAGGACCTCGGCCAGTCCGTCGGCGGCGTCACCGACGGCGACGGCGACGGAGACGGCCATGCAGCGTTCGCCTGCGGAGCCGTAGGCGCCGGCGGTGATGTGGTTGGCGGCGAAGTCGAGGTCGGCGTCGGGGAGGACGACGGCGTGGTTCTTGGCGCCGCCGAGGGCCTGAACACGCTTGCCGGTCGAAGTCGCCTGTTCGTGCACGTACTTGGCGATGGGTGTGGAGCCGACGAAGGAGACGGCTTCGATGCCGGGGTGGGTGAGGATGGCGTCGACGGCCGGCTTGCCGCCGTGGACGATGTTGAAGACGCCGTCGGGCAGGCCGGCCTTCTTGTAGAGCTCGGCGACGAAGTTCGCGGCGGAGGGGTCGCGTTCGCTGGGCTTGAGGATGAAGGTGTTGCCGGTGGCGATGGCGATGGGGTGCATCCACAGGGGGACCATGGCCGGGAAGTTGAAGGGGGTGATGCCTGCGACGACGCCGAGGGGCTGGCGGAAGTTGTGGACGTCCACGCCGCGGGAGACCTGGTCGGAGAAGGATCCCTTCAGGACGTCGCCGAGTCCGCAGGCGAATTCCACGACCTCCCGGCCGCGCACGATCTCGCCGCGGGCGTCGTCGACGGTCTTGCCGTGCTCGGCGGAGATGATCCGGCCGAGTTCCTCCTCGTGCTCGACGAGGAGCTGCCGGAAGGCGAACATCACCTGGGTGCGCTGGGTGAGCGAGGACTCCGACCAGGTTTCGAATGCCTTCGCGGCGGCGGCCACGGCAGTGTCCACGTCGGCAGCTCCGCCGAGGACGAGTCGGGCCTGCTCCTGGCCGGTGGCCGGGTTGAACACCGGCGCGGTCTCCTGGCTCGTCCCGGCGGTGGGGGAGCCGTCTATCCAGTGCTGGATGGTCTTCACGGTGCGGGTTTCCTTTGCGGGGACGGGACTTACAGGTAGTGCCGCTGGGCGAGTTTGTGGGTGGCGTAGGTCTCGTAGGCGGTGCGGGTGGACTCCAGCGCGGAGGTCTGGCTGACCGGGACGTCCCACCAGCCGTGTCCGGGCGGGTTGGGGCCGTACAGATCGGTCTCGACATGCACGACGGTGGTGCGGCTCGCGGCCTTGGCCTTGTCCATCGCGATGCGGAACTCGTCGACCGTGGTGGCGTGCAGGACGTCGGCGCCCAGGGAGGAGGCGTTCGCGGCCAGGTCGACGGGCAGTACCTCGCCGTCGAGTAGGCCGGAGTCGCTGTCGCGGAAGCGGTATTTGGTGCCGAACCGCTGTGATCCGAGCGACTCCGACAGTGATCCGATGGAGGCGAAGCCGTGGTTCTGGACGAGGACGATGATGACCTTCAGGCCCTCGGAGACCATGGTCACGATCTCTTGAGCCATCATCAGGTACGAGCCGTCGCCGACGAGGACGACGACCTCGCGTGACGGGTCGGCCATCTTGGCGCCGACGCCGGCGGCGACCTCGTAGCCCATGCAGGAGTAGGCGTACTCGACGTGGTAGGCCTTCGGATCCCTGGCCCGCCACAGCTGCTGGAGATCGCCGGGCATGGAACCGGCGGCGTTGATCACTACGGCGCGGTCGTCGAGCACCTCGTTCAGCGCGCCGAGGATCTCCGTCTGCGCGGGCAGGGGGCCGTGGCCCACGGTGAAGCACTGGTCCTCGATCTCCCTGGTACGGGCGATGAGTTGACGGGTCTTCCGCCGATACGACTGTTCCACCTCCCAGCCTGTGAGCGCCTCGGCGAGTGCCTCGATGCCGAGCCGTGCGTCGGCGACCAGCGGTTCGGCGGAGTGCTTGACGGCGTCGAGGCGGGCCACGTTGAGGTTGACGAAGGTGACGTCGGGGTTGCCGAAGACGGTGTGGCTCGCGGTGGTGAAGTCGGAGTACCGGGTGCCGATACCGAGCACGACATCGGCTTCCTTCGCCAGCTCGTTGGCCGCGTGGGAGCCGGTCGAGCCGATGCCGCCAACCGCACACGGGTGGTCCCAGGGCACCGCTCCCTTGCCGGCGTGTGTGTCGGCGACCGGGATGCCAGTGGCCTGGGCGAACGCGCGCAGTTGGGTCTCGGCGCCGGAGTAGACGGTGCCGCCGCCGGCCACGATCAGCGGCTTGTTCGCACCGCGCAGCAGGTGCGCGGCCCGCTCGACGGCAGCGGGCTCGGGTACCGGGCGGCCCACGTGCCACACTCGCCGCCGGAAGAATGACAGTGGCCAGTCGTACGCCTCGGCCTGCACGTCCTGCGGCAGCGCGAGGGTGACGGCGCCTGTCTCCACCGGGTCGGTGAGCACCCGCATCGCGGCCAGCGCGGCCGGGATCAGCTGCTCGGGACGGGAGACGCGGTCGAAGTACTTCGATACGGCGCGGAAGGCGTCGTTGACGGTGACGTCCCCGCCCCGGGTGTCCTCCAGCTGCTGGAGCACGGGGTCGGCGGCGCGGGTGGCGAACATGTCGCTGGGCAGCAGGAGGACCGGGAGGCGGTTGGCGGTGGCGAGTGCCGCACCGGTGATCATGTTCGTGGAGCCGGGGCCGGTCGAGGCGGTGCAGGCGAAGGTCGCGAGCCGGTCGCGCATCTTGGCGTAGGCCACGGAGGCGTGCACCATGCCCTGCTCGTTGCGGGCGAGGTAGTAGGGCAGGTCGGCCTCGCGGGTGACGGCGGCCTGGAGCAGGGCCTGCCCGATGCCGGCGACGTTGCCGTGTCCGAAGATGCCCCACACCCCGGGGATGAGGCGCTGTTCCTGGCCGTCGCGCTCGCTGTACTGGTTGGCCAGGAAGCGCACCAGGGCCTGAGCGGTGGTGAGTCGGACGGTGTTCATCGCTCGTTGAGTCCTTCGAAGGGAAGCCGGTCGTCGACGTCCTGGGCGTCCCAGGTGCCGCGGACCCAGCCGTGGGCGGGGTCGTCGCAGATCAGCCAGGCGCGGTTCTGGCCGGGGCCGGCCATGACGTTGAGGTAGTAGAGGTCGTAGCCGGGCGCGGCGATCGACGGTCCGTGCCAGCCGTGCGGGATGAGGACGCTGTCGCCGGAGCGGACCTCGGCGAGCACGTCGATCGGGCGGTCCTGGGTGCCGTAGACCCGCTGGTAGCCGAAGCCGTTCTCACCCGCGACCTCGAAGTAGTAGATCTCCTCCAGCTCCGACTCCACACCGGGGCGGGCCTCGTCGTGCTTGTGCGGCGGGTACGAGGACCAGTTGCCGCCGGGTGTGAGCACCTCGCACACCAGCAGCTGCTCGGCCTCGAACGTGTCGGGAAGGCAGTAGTTGTTGACCTGCCGGGAACAGGCCCCGGCACCGCGCAGCTCGACGGGCACGTCCTCCGCTCGCCCGTAACGGGCGGGGAGATCCCCGCGCTTGGTACGGGCGGAGGGCAGCGCAAACGCCCCGCCGGACGTGCTACTGATGAGGGCCTCCGACTCACGCGGCAGGTACGCGAAGTCGGTGACCGAGGCGAACACACCCGTCCGACCGGCGAGTTCGAAGGCCTTGCCGTCCGTGGTGACGGTGCACGAGCCCGTCAGCGGCAGGACCAGGAACTCGGAATCCCCGGTGGACAGGGCGTGCGCCTCACCCGGCTTCAGGGTCAGGATCCTGAGGCCGGAATATCCCCAGCCCGCCGACTCAGGCGTGACCAGAAGATCGTAGGGACCGTCGGCCGAACTGCCCTTCGGCAGGTAGTACTTGCTCGTCCCGGTCACAGCAGGCTCACCGCCCGGTCCACGGCACCGGCGACGTCGCCGTCCGAGGGGTAGAGCAGGGAGCGGCCGACGACCAGACCACGTGCGGTGGGCTGCTTGAGGGCCTTGCCCCAGGAGGCGAAGGCCGCGTCGGCATCCTTGACCTCGCCGCCCAGCAGCAGCGCGGGCAGCGTGGAGGCGGCCAGGACACGTTCCATGCCGTCCACGACCGGCAGCTTCAGCCAGGTGTACGCGGTGCGGCGGCCCAGTCCCGAGGCGATGGTGATCGACTTGATGACGGCGTCGGTGGAGAGGTCGTTGCGGATCTTGCCGTCCTGCCACACCGACATGAACGGCTCCACCATGGCGATGAGTTGACGGTCGTTCAACTCGTCCACGGCGCGGGCACTGTTCTGCAGGACGGACGGGGTAGCGGGGTCGCCAAGGGCGATGCGGGTGAGCATCTTGCCGCCGTCGAAGCCCATTGCGGCGATCGTCTCGGCGTCGTACCCGGTGAACCGGTCGTCGATCTCGAACACGGAACCCGCGAGCCCGGCGCGGTTCATGGAGCCGAAAACGCTCTTGCCGTCCAGGACGCCGAGCAGCAGCAGGTCTTCGAGGATGTCGGCAGTGGCCAGCACGCCCGTCACACCGGGCCGTCCCAGGGCGGTGCACAGGCGCTCCAGCAGCCGGGCGCGGTCGGCCATGGCGGTGGGGTCGCCGCCGACGCCGTTGGCGCCGCGCGCGGGATGGTCGGCGGCGATGATCATCGCCTTGCCGTGCTCGCCGATCAGCGAGGTGGCTTTCATGCGGCGTGCAGCGGCTGCCGCGATGGCGCCGGGGTCGTTGACCCGGGCGTCCACGATCCCGCTCACATTGTCGGACAGCACGTCGTCACGCCTTTCGTTCGGCAGGGGCGAGGGATGCCTCGCGGAGCTTGGTGTCGACCTCGGTCTCGGTCGGCATCGCGTCGGAGCAGGACAGCCGGCCCGCGACGAGGGCGCCGGCGGCGTTGGCGAAGGACACCGTGCGGCGGGTGTCCCAGCCGGACAGCAGGCCGTGGCAGAGCGCGCCGCCGAAGGCGTCACCGGCGCCGAGCCCGTTGACCACCTCCACCGGGACCGGCGGGATCTCGGCGGCCGAGCCGTCCCGGTCCATCGCCAGGACACCCTCCGGCCCCTGCTTCACCACCGCCAGCTCGACCCCGGCCGCGAGCAGCGCCTTCGCCGCCGCGTACGGCTCCCGCTCACCCGTCGCCACCTCGCACTCGTCGAGGTTGCCGACCGCGACGGTGGTGTGCCGCAGGGCCTCGGCGTAGTACGCCCGCGCCTGGTCCGGGTCGGCCCAGAACATCGGCCGCCAGTCCAGGTCGAAAACCGTCGGCCCCGCCTTCGCCCGGTGCGCCAGCGCCGCGAGCGTCGCCGAACGACTCGGCTCCTCGCTCAGCCCGGTCCCGGTGACCCAGAAGATCCGCGCCGCGCGTACCGCCGCCAGGTCCAGCTCACCCGCCTGAATGTCCAGGTCGGGGGCCTTCGGCAGCCGGTAGAAGTACAGCGGGAAGTCGTCCGGCGGGAAGATCTCGCAAAACGTCACCGGTGTCGGCGCGATGCCCGACGTACCGACGAAACGGCTGTCGACGCCGTAGCCCTCCAGGGCCGACCGCACGAAGTCCCCGAACGGGTCCCGGCCCGTCTTGGTGATCACAGCCGAGGAGTACCCGTACCGGGCGGCGGCGACGGCGACATTCGTCGGGCTGCCACCCAGGTACTTGCCGAACGAGGTGACCTCCGCAAGCCCGACGCCCGTCTGGAGCGGATACACATCCACTCCCACGCGGCCCATGGTCAGCACTTCGAACGGCATCACGCTGGTTTCCCTTCGCTCCGGAGGACGGGGGTTGAGAGGGGGCTTAAAGCGCTTTAAAAGCGCCTCGCGAAGAACCTTGCTCCCAGTCAAATGTCATGTCAATAGGTTGTCACTACGAGATGTAGCAAAGTGACGGATGACCGCAGCCCTCAGGACCAGGCGGCCAGGTACTCGGCGATCTTCTCGCGCATGAAGAGGGACGACTCCTTGGCGCGTTCCTCCCAGGCGAAGACGCAGGCGGTGAGGGTCCCGTCGAAGCCGTTCGCGCGCAGTTCGCGGAAGAGTTCGTCGAAGTCGACCTCGCCCTGGCCGATGTCGAGGTGCTGGTGGATGCGGGCGGGGGTGCCGGGCGGGTTGAGGATGTAGCGGTTGCCGGACGAGGCCGTGTGGTCGAGGGCGTCGGCCAGGTGGACGTGGGTGAGCAGGTCGCCCGCGTACTCGATGATGCCGGGAGCGTCGTTGCCGATGTGGAAGGTGTGCGGGGCGCAGTAGAGGAAGCTGACGTTGGGGTGGTTGATCCCGCGGATCAGGTTGATTGCGTCGTAGCCGTTCTCGATGAAGTCGTCCGGGTGCGGCTCCAGGGCGAGGTGGATGCCTTCCCGCTCGAACAGCGGCAGGAGCTCGTCCAGGGACTTCCAGAACTGCGCCTCGCTGCGGTCGGGGTCCTCCGGCCGTCCGTTGAACTCCGAGATCATGCTGTCCACGCCTAGATCGGCGGCGATTTGGATGGACCGCTTCCAGTAGCGGATGGCGGCCTGCCGGGCGTCCTCGTCGGGCCCGGACCAGCGGAACAGCGGCAGCAGGGAGGAGATGCCGACGCCCGCCGCGTCCAAGGCCTTGCGGAACTTCCGTACGGTGGCGTCGTCCACGCGCGGGTGCCGGAAGAAGGGGATGAAGTCCTCGCGGGGGGAGAGCTCGATCCACTCGTAGCCCAACTCGGCTACCACGGATGGAAGTTCGAGCAGCGGAACATTGCGGATCATGTAGGGGTCGAGGGCGATCTTCATGGGGGAGTGCCTTCTGGTCGGTGGGAGACGGTGGAGCGTTGGATCAGGCCGTCCTTGGTGCGCATCGCGCGACGCGGCCAAACGAGATCTCGCTCTTGACGATGTAGGCGAGGATCAGGGGGGCGGCCTGCTTCAGGTGCGGACAGCTGATGCGTTTGCGGTCAGGAGCTCCCCTCGCGAGATGCCGCTACGGGGGCCGTGAGGTCCTCCTCTTCGGGGAGTTCGTCGACGTCGACGCCGCGGACTTGTGAGAGTTCGTGTTTGAGGGCGGCGAGTTCGGCTCCGCCGGCCATGTGGTTGGTGAGTTCTTCGAGGGTGATGTCGCTGCGGGCGGCGGAGAGTTCCATGGTTCCGAGGCGGAGGACGGAGAAGTGGTCGCCGACCATGTAGGCGTGGTGGGGGTTGTGGGTGATGAAGATGACGCCGAGGCCGCGGTCGCGGGCGGCGGCGATGTATTTCAGTACGACGCCGGATTGTTTGACGCCGAGGGCGGCGGTGGGCTCGTCGAGGATGAGGACGCGGGCGCCGAAGTAGACGGCGCGGGCGATGGCGACGCACTGGCGCTGGCCGCCGGAGAGGGTGCCGATGGGCTGGTCGAGGTCGTCCAGGACGATGCCCATGTTGCGCAGTTCTTCGTCGGCGGTCTTCTTCATGCGGTCGATGTCGAGGCGCCGCAGCGGCCAGGGGCCTTTGGTCATCTCGGAACCGAGGAAGAAGTTGCGCCAGACCGGCATCAGGGGCACGGTGGCGAGGTCCTGGTAGACGGTGGCGATGCCCTTGTCCAGGGCCTCGCGCGGGGTGCTGAAGCGCACGGGCTGGCCGTCGACGAGGAACTGGCCTTCGGTGTGCTGGTGCAGGCCGGAGATGATTTTGATGAGGGTGGATTTTCCGGCGCCGTTGTCGCCCAGGACGCAGGTGACCTGGCTGGGGCGGACAAAGAGGTCGACGCCGTGCAGGGCGCGGATGTTGCCGTAGGACTTGCCGGCGCCGCGCAGTTCGACGACGGGCGTGCCGTCCTGCGGCGCAGTGTCCTTGGCGAGTGCGCCGCCCAGTGCGTTTCCGTCCAGCGAGTTTCCGTTGGTGGTTGTCATGGGATCAGTTCACCTCCGGGTCGCCGTGCGGCGGACCCACAGATTGACGAGGGCGGCGACCAGGAGCATCACGCCGAGGAAGGCCTTGAACCAGTCGGGGT
>NZ_JBEOVA010000061.1:0-26543 GCF_040295225.1 Streptomyces sp. NPDC002896
ACAACACAACATGCCATCACTGCCGCACGACAGCGGAACTATGTCTGACCAGCAGAAACACAGCCGTCACTCTCGGAAAGACAACGGCTTCTTAGGCTCACTAAGCCAATCAGAGACGCTTGCGGGCCAGGTCGTAGGCGTAGCTGACCGTTTCGGTGAGGCGGTCGTTGGCCGTATGGCGGCTGAGTTCGGCGGTGAGGTCGGCGTCGAACTCAGCGGCGCGGTCCGCGAGCACCGAGGGCGGCAGGAACGATGTCGACCGGATGTACCCGGCGAGTTCACGGATCGTCCAGTGGTGCTCGACAGAGAACTCGTGGCGTCCGGCGGGTTCGAACCCGGCACGGGACAATACGTCGTGGTCAGGGTCCTGCTGCCTTGCCCGGTCCCAGCCGGGCGGAACGCGGCCGGATGCGCCGAGGGAGTCCTGCCATGTGCGCAGCAGGCTGTCGAGCGCCCGCTGCCAGTCCTGGGGGCCTGTCCACGGGCCGGTCGACCAGCACAGTGCGATGCAGCCGCCGGGCTTGAGCCAGGCGTAGGCGCGCTGGGCGACCAGGTCGCGGCGGAGCCGGTGCAAGGCGTTGCCGATGACGATCAGCTCGAAGCTTCCTGGCCCGGCGTGCAGATCCTCGGCGCCGGTGGTGACCGTCCGGATGTGGGCCGCGTCGGCGGCGACCGCCTTGGCGCGGACCACCTCGGTCATGTCGGGTTCGGCGTCCACGGCCCACACTTCGGCGAACCAGCCGCGCAGCGGGAAGGCGAGCTGGCCGGTGCCGCATGCCAGGTCGAGCAGGCGTCCACGCCCTGACGGGGCTGCCCGGCGTGCGAGGTCGGCGATCATCACGTCGGGGTAGGGGAGCCGGAACCGGTCGTAGTATCCGGCGGTGCCCCGGTACAGGTCGGGCTCGAACCTCGCCTCGCTGGCCATGCGATCAGCATCGCACGGGGGGCCTTCGACTTCGAGACAGTCGGGCTCATGCTCCGCCCTGTCCTCGGGCCGATTGTCCCCGTCCGAGATTTCAAGGACTGGAGACCATGGCGCCATCTGGTGGTGGAGACGGCAGCCCAGATCCTCGACTACGTCGGCGGGACTCTCGTCATCCCCCAGTCGGTGCTCGTGGAGGATTACTGGGATGAGCTCCAATCCGGCCTTCACAACGCGGGGATCCCGGTGCACCACTTCGCTCTCCATGCCGATCAGGAAACGCTGGTCCAGCGCATCGAAACGGACGCCGCGGAGACCGGAGCCAGCCAGTGGCGCCTCGATCACCTGGCGGACTACCAGCAGGCCCTTCCGTCGAGGCCGCCGACGAACGTCAGCTGACCAAGACCATCGCCCGCTACGGCCGCCCATCCAGTAGAAGACTGATCGCAGCCGACGCGTCCGCAACCGTCCGGTCGGCCCGCAAAGCGCCCTCGGGCCAAGGTCGTTGCCCACCCACCCACACTGTCCGCAGCCCGGCGGCGCGGCCGCCCGCGATGTCGTGCCCGGGATTGTCGCCGATCATCCAACCGCCGCCGGTCAGGGGCAGACCGCATCGTTCAGCGGCCAGTTGGAAGATCCGGACGTCCGGCTTGCGGATGCCGACATCGCCGGAGACGCAGCAGGCGTCCACCCGCTCGCCCAGCCCGGACCGCTCGATCTTCATCAGCTGGTTGTCGGCCATCCCGTTGCTGACGATGGCCACGCGCCAGCCCGAGGCCCGAAGCCGTGACAGGCCATCGAGCACCTGCGGGTCGCATCGGACGAGGTCCGGCATCCGGGCGCGATATGCGGCCCACAACTCGTCAGCGGCTTCCGCCAGACCGAAGTGTTCCCGCACCTCGCGAAAGAACTGGTCCCGAGGCCGGGCACCCTGCCTGTCCGCAGTGATCAGCCAACGCGCTGCCTCGCCTCCGAGCTTGCGCTCGCCGGCGAACTCCGCCGCCCATACAGAAAAGGCGAGCTGCCGGTCGACGAGGGTGTTGTCCAGGTCGAACAATGCCAACCGCTGCACAGACGCCCCACTCCCTCAGCCTGCCCGACCCCAGCCCTGCCGCTCGGCGAGGCGGGGCCGGTTCCTGTTGTCAGATCATGGCACGAAGATCACCAAGTACGCCCAAATCGCGCTGTCCTCCGGGGCCATCGAAGAGTGCCGAAGCCAACAGGCGGTCGGCCTCTACGGAACGCGTGTGCTGTGGGCGTGTCATCGGGGGCGCCTGGCGGATCTACGCGCTGTTCGGGCGCCGGGGCTGGGTCGGCGGCACGGTGGGTTCGAGGTGTCAGACGCAGTCTCCGGGTCGAGTGGGCCCGGAACTGCAGGGAAGTATCAATGCTGAGTCTGCGTGGAGCGTGATCCGTACCGGTGTGAAGGTGATGGCGTCGACCGTCGAATCCGCGGTGCCGGGATGACGGGCGTAGCGGGGGTGGGCGCCTCCGCTGATCTGCCAGCGAATGCGGTGACCTGTGGGAAAGCGGTAGGCCGTGGAGCTCATCGGCACGGTGGCTTGGCTGGGCGTGTGTCCCGTCGTGCGTAGCCGGGTCAGTCCGTCGCAGACGTTGGTTGAGCGGCCTTGTGCGTCTACGTCGCACAGGCGTGTGAAGACGTCGGCGTATCCGGTGTCCGTGGAGATGTTCAGCCGTGCGGAGACGGGGCCGAGGATGTCGAGGGGCTGGGGCAGCGGGGGGCTGGTGAAGGTCAGGACGTCTGCTCGGGCTTCCAGGGCGCGGTTGTCGCGAGGTCCGGCGGCGCGGGAGAGCACAGGGCCGCCGACGGACGGGGTGGGGTCGGCCGGGTCGTAGCGGATGGACGACAGTGGCGCAATGTCCGTGGGGGTCTGCTGGGTGAGATGCCCGTCCAGGGCGGGGAACCATGAGGTGGCGGCCGTCGGCGGTGGCCAGTGGTCCAGGTCTCGCCAGGCGTTTTCGCCGCCGATGTGCACGCGCACTGCGGTAGGGCGCAGGCCGGAGGGGTCGGCGCACAGGTGTGCGCGCAGCCATGCGAGGCTCTCGGCGAACACCTCGGGCCAGCCCCGCTGCAGTGCGGAAGTATGGGTCCAGGGGCCGACGAGCAGGGCCGTCTCGCATCCGGCCTGACGCAGCCGGCCGTACTGCTCGAAGGTCTGGTCGGCCAGCGCGTCGTGCCATCCGGTGATCAAACTGGTGGGCACGCGCAGCCGCTCCGCCACCCCTGCCAGGGACGCTCCCTGCCAGTACGGGTTGTTGGCATCCGGGTGTGTCATTACGTCGTCCAGCCAGGGCACTTCACCAAGGGCGGCCAGGCATGCCGCGCGCAGCGGCTGCGCGGTGGTGATGTCGCGCAGCCGGCGCTGCAGTCGCAGCGTCGCTCTCGCCAGCGGTGCGATGCCCTGGTGCTGGTAGGTCATGCCCACCGCGACGGCGAGGGTGTTGTCCAGCCGGAGCGCACCGTCTGCGTGGAACAGGGCATGGGGATCGTGCAGCCCCACCTGCACCACCATCGCCTTCAGCTCCGGAGGTGGGTCCATGGCGAGCGCCCACTGCACGTAGCCGAGGTAGCTGGGGCCGACCGTCCCCAGCGTTCCGTTGAACCAGGGCTGCTTGCGCAGCCAGGAGATCGTGGCCCGGCCGTCGGCGGCCTCGTTGCGCCACAGATCGAACCGGCCGCCCGAGCCGCCGGTGCCGCGGCAGCTCTGCAGGACCACGTGGAAGCCTTGTTCGGCGAAGAGCATGCCGTACATCGGGGACCACGGCAGGCCTCTGCCGTACGGCGAGCGCACGAGGAGCGTGGGGAAGTCGCCCTCTGCCCGGGGGAAGTAGTGGTCGGTGATCAGGGGACTGCCGTCGGCGGCCGGCACCACCAGCCCCGGCTCCCATCCGGCATCGTGCAGTTTCGCCGGGAGCCGGCGCCAGGTCGCCCTCATCATGCGCGAGGACAGCGGCGGCTTCGTGGAAGGCGGTGTCCAGGCCTGCCCGGGCGCAGGGTCGTGCGTGCGTGATGCCATCGTTCCTCTTCCCCTCCTCAATTTACGTACGGTGTACGAGAATAGGGATGCTTGGATGGTGCCCACAAGGGCCGCAGCGACGAGGAAAGGAGCACCACGACAGTGACCCGTGACGGCGGGTCCGGCGCCGCGGGCGTCGACCCCCAACAGCTCTGGCTGAAGCCCGCCCAGCCCCGCAGGGGCCGCAGGCCCGCCTTCAGCCGCGAGGCGATCACGACGGCAGCCGTCGCCCTGGCGGACACGGAAGGACTCGAAGCGGTCACCATGCGACGGGTCGCCCAACGCGTCGGAGCCGCAGTCATGTCGCTCTACAGCTACGCCCCGGACAAGGAGACGCTGTTGGAGCTGATGGTCGACCATGTCAGCGGCGAACTGCCGACGACGGGCGCACCCACCGGAGACTGGCGCGAGGACCTCAAAACCATCGCGCACCTCCAACGTGCGCTCATGCTGCGGCACCCCTGGCTGCCCGCCGCCCTGTCCACCCGCCGTACCCCCGGCCCCAACACCCTCGCCTTCCTGGAACGCGCACTTGCGGCCTTGCGGCCCACTGGGCTGGACGGTGCGGCAAGGCTGGAGATCTTCGCCCAGCTCACCGCGTTCGTGGCCGGGCACGTCGCTCACGAGGTCGCACAGTCCGCAGCAGCACGGTCTCCGGACCGGGCCGCAGCCGAAGCCCGCTACCTCGCCGCTGTCGCCGCGGACGGCCACCACCCGGAACTCGCCGAAGCCCTCTCCGCCCCCGGACGCCCTTTGACCCCCGAAGCCACGTTCACCCGGTTCCTCAACCGCCTGATCGACGGCCTCGGCACTGAGTGATCCTGCTCCGGCTTATCACCGTTTCCGTTCTCACAAGCGCTGCCGACGTCGTATGCGGGAAGGGGCATAGCGTTTCGGGGAGGGCCCGGATCGGCTTGAAGCAGGCGGCCGGTAGCGGCACTCGCCTGGGCGGCCTGCGCAGCGGAGGGCGATTCTCTGGGTATTCCGGAATGGCCGTCTCCCACTTGGGGCCTGAACCGGCCCGATGAAGAGCCGTATGACGACTAGGTGGTCAGTCCCGGCTGGCAAGAGGAGTCCGCAGTTCCGCGCGCAGCCGGATGGATGTGTCGGTAGGAAGTCCCAGGACGGAGCTGCGGAGATCCTCTGGCGCTAACCGAGGAATGCAGCGGTGGTCGCCACGAACTGGTCGCGGTCGTCGAGCCAGGGGTAGTGGCCTGCTTTCGGCTGCACGACGAACGTGGCGTCAGCGAACAGCCCCGCGAACTCCGCCGTCGACTGAGGTGGGCTGTTGAGGTCGAATTCTCCGGCGAGTAGTAGGACGGGGGCTGTGCAGGCGGTGAGCGCCTTACGGGTGGCCTGCGGGGTGAAGGCGCCCTCGGCTGCGAAGAGAGCGACAGCCTGTGTGTTGCGGGGCTGGCTGGCCGCATGATGCTGGTGCGTCGCGGCCTCCCACCGGCCGTACAGGAAGGGGGCGACGGCCTGCCAGTCGCTGCCCGTGCCCTTGGTGATCGCTTCCAGGGCGGCGTATGCCGCGGGGAACCACGGTTCGTTCTTGCGAAGCTGCGCGAGCTCACATCGCGTCTTTGCGGTGATCGCGATGCCGACGGCTCGGGTGCTGGGGGTGATCAGGGCGAGTCTGCTGACCTTTTTTGGATATCGGGCTGCGTATTGCGTGGCGAGGTTCGCGCCGGCGGAGTGGCCGAGCAGGTCGATCCGGGGGAGTTCCAGGTGCGCGCGCAGCGCCTCGATGTCGTCGACCAGGCGGTCGCAGCGGTAGGTGGAGGGGTCTTCGGGAATCGCGGACTGTCCGGTGCCGCGAAGGTCCAAGACGATCAGTTGGCGGTGGGTGGACAGGCCGCCGAGGTCGCCGAGGTAGAGGGAGTTGGCGGGGCCTCCGGGGATGCAGACGACGGGGGCGCCGTCTCCGGTCCTGCGGTAGGCGAGCTGGGTTCCGTCTGGTGCCGAGAAGATGGGCATGACCCGGGATCCTGTCAGCCATAACCAGGTTGTACAACCAGGTTATGGCGGTGGGCTGCTGGGTGTATAACCGGGTTGTGGCAGGGGACGAGAGCGAGCACCAGAACCCGGGAACGCTGACCGAGGAACAGGCCGAGCGGATGCTCGCGAGCATGAACGAGGTCATCCGTGCGGGCGAGGAGATGCGGAAGCTGCGCGCGGAAATGATCAAGGTGTTCGTCGGTTTCGGCTGGACGCAGGACAGAATCGCCCGGCTCACCGAGGTGAGTCAGGCTGCCGTGTCCAAGCAGGTGGCGAAGAGCAGGCGGGGCGATGCGCCTGCGATGGGGCTCTCCCTTGACCAGCACGACATCCCATGGCTCGAAGGGCGCCTTTGGGGCCTGGCTGAGGAAATCTCGGAGACGTTGTGCGACACCGCCCGCTGCAGCCGCTACCTCAACGCCCTCGCCCGGGGACGCAAGCGCTTCACGCCTCAGACCGTCGATGAGCTGCGCCGCCACGTCGAAGAGGACCTGAGACTGCATCAGGCGGAGCTGCCCGGCAGCTACCGGGACGCGTACGACAAGATCAGCCGTGGTCTCGACGTCCCTTCGAAGGCCACGACCGCTACCGCATCAGCCTCCGTGCGCCGCGCTCTGGCCCACCAGATCCAGCGTGCCCAGCTCCAGGGCGACTCCTGAGCATGCCGTTTGAGCAGGACACCTGGTTCGGGCTACTCCTGCCAGCCCGCTGTGATCTTGGCGCGCTCTTCCCATTGCCGGACGCTTGGACTGCTCGGGTCTCGCCGGTAGCAGAACTCCTTGAGTGAGGTGCATGTGGCGAGCATCGCGGCCTTGCGGATCGGCCAGGAAGGTACGGAGCCGCCGTATGCGCGGAAGAAGCGGCTGAGGGCGTCCACGTGCTCGTGGTGGTGCATCCGTACGATCCATTCGCACCAGGCGAGATCTTCCACCGGGTTGCCAAGGTGAGCGAACTCCCAGTCGACCACAGCGGTGACGTGGAAGGCCTGGGGGTCGAGCAGGGTGTTGTGCGGCCCGAAGTCACCGTGTACGAGCACGCCGTCCACGTTGCCTGCTCCGTCATCCAGCAGGTCCGTCGAGGCTGCATGGATACGCCGCAGCATCTTTCCGCAGGACTGGAGGACCGCCTCTGCGTGGTCGGCGTCGATGAGGTCCTGGCCGGGAACACCCGGGACGAAGCCGAGAGTGAGTGTGCGTTCGCCGGCTCGGAGGAGGGGAGGCACCGGTACCCGGCCCTGCAGGCGGCGCAGCAGGGTCTGCTCGCGCTTGAGTCTGTCGGCGGCGTCGGGACCGTCGTACGTCTTGTGCACGATTGCACCGTCGCCGACGGTGCGGTTGGTATAGCCGTGTTTCAGCGTATGCACCAGCAGAGCATGCATCAGCCGCTCACAGGCGACAATGCTGGACTCGGCCACGCCTCGAAGAGCCAAGCGACGTGAGAGGACGTCAATCGTCACTGAAGCCGCGGAACGTGCCTGATCCGTCAGCGGTGTCGGCGAAGTCGGCAAAATCCAGGTTGGCGATGCTCAGATTGGCGGAGATCTCAGAGAACCACCGCACCGGCACCCGGAACGTCCGCCCAGGTTCGTCGTACAGGTCGACGACCAGGAGCGGGCGCGATGGTTCGGTCATGGTGGTCGTGTCCGCGAGAAACGCGTAGGTGATCTTGTCGTCTTCCTCGGCCGCGGCATCCTCGTCGACCAGCACCTGGATGCTCACCTCGGTGAAACGGGGATCGCTGACGTAGGTGGCGTTGGGGTGCACATCGGCGCCGTCGATCGCTGCTCGTACCGCATCCCAGGCCGCGTCGTCACTGAAGTCGGTACGGAGGACAAGCGATGTGAGATCCGCAGGTTGGGGCAAGGTCATGCGGGTGATCCTCTCAACAGACGTCACGGATTGCGATGTCGGCGAAACATTGATCCGCTGGCGATGGCGTCTGGGGCGGCCTCCCTGACCGTCTGCGTGTAGGCGGGCGCCCTCTGGTCAGAAGTGGGTGGCGATTCCGAATGCTCGTCGGAGTTGGGCCATGTCGTGACGGTCGTGATCGGCCGGTGCGTAGCCCCGGTGGAAGTAGATCTGCTGCTCGGGCGACAGGCACGGGACGGTGGTGCCCTGAATCGTGCCGGTGACGAAACACGAGGCGGGATAGACGAACGGGTGCTCAGGGTCGGGCGAGGCCTGCACGGCGGATCCGTCCGCGGCAAAGGCCAAAGGGTGCAGATCGATCTCTCGCCCCAGCGGGTTGGTGACGACGAACCGCACGGGGCGCCAGTTGAGGGTCTCGGCGAATCCGGCTTCCGCAAGGGCGGCCATGACGGCTGGTTCCTGGTTCTCCCGGTGCATCAGGTCCAGGTCACGGTGCCGGCGTGTTTGCTCACCGACCAAGGCGTCGATGCCCCAGCCGCCGCCGATCCAGATGTCGACGTCCGCGTCTCGTAGCACAGCAAGAATGGACAGTACGTCGTCAGCTGTCATCACCTCTGGCACGTTAGCGGTGATCGTCTGGGCGGACGCGTTGATTTGTTGCCGTGTGGGAGGCCGACTGCGCTTGCCCGGGCCATCCTTTCGGGGGCTCACCCGCCGTCAGATCCGAAGGTGCCGGTGACGCGGAGCGCGTCCCCGGTGTTCAGGCCGAGGCGGGCCGCCCAGGTCAAAGCCTCGTCGAATGAGGCGTCCTGGTCGGCCAGGCGGGCGGCGGCGAGGGTGAGCGGTGCCTTGCCCTGGTCCAGCAGGGTGGTCCACTGCTGCGTGGTGAGGGCCAGGTAGCGCAGGTGGGGCAGGCCGGCGAGGACGGTCAGGTCGCGGACGTCGGCCTGGGAGAGGTCCAGGCCGCGCAGGTTCGGGATGGTGCGCAGCGGGGCGATGTCGATGGGGAGGGTGGTTCCCACCTCGAGTGAGCGGAGGTGGCGGTGACCCTCGAGCGCGGTCAGGTCATCGCCGTCCAGGGTGACGCGCAGGGACTCGACGGGCAGCGTGCGGATCGGCGTCAGGTCGGCCGTGGAGCAGCGGTTGAGGTGTAGTAGCCGCAGGTTCGGGGCGGCGGTGAGCGGGGCGAGCTCGACCGGGCCGACGGCGTCGTTGATGTGGATGGCCTGGAGCGTGGGCGGGACCTCTTGGGGTATCGCGCCGATGATCTCCCTGGGGGCAACGCTGCGGGCCGGCGCCCGCAGTGAGATGTGGTCGTCGTACGTCTTGTAGGAGCCCTGCTCCAGCAGCTCCAGGCAGCGGCCGAGGAGGGAGGTGATCGAGTCGGCGACGTAGGCCGGGCCGTGGTCGTAATCGCGGCCGATGACGATGACCTGGCCGGGGTGGCCGTTTCTGGCCGGAGCCAGGTCCACCGCCAGGTAGTTGCCGTCCTGGCCGGTGGCGAAGGGCAGCCAGGCCGGGTGCCCTCCGCAGCGGCGCACGGTGTCGGACGGGTCGGTGTCGAAGACGACCGAGCGCCATCCCAGATCCCAGCCGAACCAGGGCGGTTGGCGGTAGTACGCGTGCTCGGCGACCAGGTCTTCCACCGTCAGCCAGGCGTAGCCGCCGAGCAGGTAGCGGTGCGCGTAGTCGATGCCGTCGCCGTCGGCGATCGAGTACAGCGCTCGCAGGTCGGCGGGCAGCCGGTGGCCGAGGCGGCGTTCGGCCTCGTCGAGCGCGGCGGTGGATGCGGGCGGGGGCAGTTGCTCGGGCCGCCCCAGGATGGCGGCGCGCCGCTCCAGGTACGTGCGGAACCGCGCCACTGCCCGCTCCGGGTCGCCTGCCGGGGAGGCCGTGCCGGCCTCCTGCTCGATGCCGGGCTGGGGCAGCCGGTAGCCGGTGTCCAGGACGGCCTGGAAACCGCCGCCGTTCGCGAGCTGACTGGTGACCTCGTTCGTGAACGCGGTCAGTCGGTACTCGCCGGACGGCCGGCAGTCGATCTCCAGGCTGACAGGCTCCCAGCCCCGGTCCTCCCGCAATGCCTCCGCCACCTGGTTCAGCTCCGTGAAGGGGTTGGGCACCCGGTGCTGCCACAGGGGTGCACCGGGGACGTCGTAGCGACCGGACACCCGGGTGCCGCCCCGGCCCGCCGAGCTGGCCAGCACCGCTCGCCTCCAGCCCCTGGGCGCACTCGCGACGATCTCCTCGACGATCCGCCGCGCGACCCGTTCAACCATGTGAAGCTCCCGTCCTGTCGGCACTGCCGGTCATCATGGCAGTGGGCACCGACAACAAACCGGCCACACCTCGGTGCTGGGCACGGCGTCTCACGTCACGCCGTCGACCGGCAGGCTGGTACGGCTGCTGATGCGGTTGCCCGTACGTCTGACCGCCGTGGCCGCTCGCGCCCTGCGCCTGCAGCGGCTGCTCTACTTGCTCCGTCGCAACTTTCTACACGGCCTCAGAGCACCAGCTCGGGGTCCGTGGTGACCTCGACGACGATCCAAGGGTTGTAGGGCAGGGCAGCGAGCCTGTCGCGCAGCGTCCGCCGCACGCGGTCCTCGTCCGCGACCTCCCAGCGACCCGGCGGTACCACGAAGCCGACCTCGACGTAGAGCTTGTGGCCCACCTTGCTGGTGCGCAGCACCGGCTCGGGAAGCCCTTCGGCGGCCCGCACCCGCTCGACGACCTCGTGGATCAGCTGCTGCACGGCCGGCTCCGGCGCAGACTCCAGCAGCTCGGACGCGGCCTGGCGGAGCATGCGCACGGGCAGCCCGGCGAGCATCACACAACTCACCAGGACCAGCACCGAGTCGGCGTACACCTTCGCGCCGCGCCACGCCGTCGTACCCAGCAGGAGCGCCACGATGCCTCCGAGCACGATGACAAGGCTGGTCACGGCGCCCGCGAGCCAGTTCGCCGCCTCCGCCCGGATCAGATCCGACCGCGGACCGCGCCGCACCAGGAAGCCATACGCCGCGAGGCACGCGAGCCCGCTCACTGCTCCGTACGCGGCCAGGCCTGCGGCCGCCACGTCGGATCCGCCGTCGAGGATGACCCGGACGGCCTCCACGGCGGCGTAGACGAGCGTCCCGAGCAGCGCAAGGCCCTGCACGCCCACGACCAGCGGCACCAGCGACTCCCGGCCGAAGGGGAATCGCGGCGTCGGGCCGGCGGCGGCGAGGCGGGAGGCGTACAGCGCAAGCCACGACAGTCCCAGGCCGAGGATGGTGTAGACGCCGTCGAGCAGGATCACCTGCGAGCCGGCTGCGAGCCCCCAGGCCAGGGCCACGCCAGAGAGCGCGACCGAGACTGCCATCGAGACCTTCAGCGCGCGCTGCTCGTGCCGCGCCGACTGGGACGGCTCTCCATCCGCCATCACACCATGATCATGGGGTCCGGCTGCTGCGGCAACCGGACCTCCCACGAGTAGACCGCGTCCACACCCCGGGGTGCTTGTGATCACGATGGCGGCTTCGTATTCACGGTGTCGCGATGGAGGGGCTGTCGGCGACAGGAGGGTGAGCCTTCATGGCCCGGGGCTGTGGACAGAGCCGGTGTCTCGGCCTGGAGGCGCGACTGGAAGACTGGCTGTCTGTGACACATTCTGATCTCGCTCGCCGCATCCACGCCGTCTCCCATCTGAATGGGCAGTTCACGCTTCGGTCCGGACGTACTGCTACGGAATACTTCGACAAGTACCGGTTCGAGGGCGACCCGGTGCTGCTGGACGAGGTCGCCCGGGAGATGGCGGCCCTGGTGCCGTCCGACACCGAGGTTCTGGCCGGCTTGGAGATGGGCGGCATCCCGGTGGTGACCGCGCTCGGCCGGCACACGGGTCTGCCCTGCGCGTTCGTGCGCAAGCAGGCCAAGCCGTACGGCACCTGCCGTCTTGCAGAGGGCGCCGATGTCGCGGGCCGCCGTGTCCTGGTGGTCGAGGATGTAGTCACCAGCGGTGGACAGATCGTGCTGTCGACCGCGGACTTGCGTGGCCTGGGGGCCGAGGTGCGCGAGGCTCTGTGCGTGATCGACCGCGAGCAGGGTGGTGCCGATGCCCTCGCGGCCGAGGGCATCGAACTGTTGTCGTTGTTGACGGCGGGGGATCTGCGAGCTGCTGTCGCCTGATCATTCTGAGCAGGAGTCAGTGAGGTTTTGAGATCCCCAAGGACCAGCTGGGCAAGGCGGCCGAAGCGCGCCTCGGCGATGCCCGGTTCGTCCTCGACGAGCTGGGAAGGCGCGGGTGGAATCTCGACAAGGTCGGCATGTTCGGCCACTCCTTTGGCGGCTTCACCGCCTCACTCTCCACCTGCCCCAACGCTGGCGCTTGGAGCACGACTTCGCCGACCTGTGGACGGCAACCGGTCAGCGCATGGTCACCTGAACCAGCCGCTCGACCTGACCGCCCACGACCCGAAAGACCCCGCCCGGACGGCCACCCGGCGACTCGCGCTGCTTCGGACTGGAGAAGTCTCCGGAAACCGGCCGAAAAGGATCACCGGAGTTCACGCGGTGGATCGAGGGTGACTGCTCAGGTGCTTGATTACGTGTGAGCGGGCGGCAGCCAGACGTTTCGAGCGAAGAGGTCGCGCAGGGCGGTCATGGGGTTGAGGCCGTGCTTGCGGGCTGTGAAGATGGCCGCGGCGCTGGCAACGGTTCCCGGAGGGTCGGCCCAATATCCTGCGCGAAGTATGGACTGGAGGTTCCGGTCGGCGGCGGAGGCACAACGCTAATGATCACCGGAGTCACCAGGGAGCCCGCAGCATGACCGGCACCACGGAGGCCCTTAGCGGGTCGGCTGCAGTCGACAATACAGCTCGAAGTGTCACGCGCCCGTTCTACGTATACGCCGTGCTCGCCAACACGCTGTTCCAGCGCGGCGTATTCGTCCTCTTCCTTCAGCAACGAGGCTTCTCCGCCGGGCAAGTGGCCCTACTGCAGACACTGCTCTACCTGGTCAGCGGACTTGCGGAGTTGCCGACGGGAGTCATCGCCGACCGAATTGGCAGGCGTGCCAGCATCGTGATCGGCCAGATGCTGATAGCTGGATGTCTGCTCGGCCAGGGGACGTTCTCCAACTACTGGGTGTTCCTGCCGCTGTTCATCGGGCAGGGCGTGGGCATGGCATGTGTGTCCGGCTCGGACACCGCCCTGCTGTACGACCTGCTCGTGCGTCGTGGTGCAACGGCCAACTACGTCAAGATCAAGTCCCGGTTCACCATGCTCGGGACGGTCACCTCGGGAGCCGCCATCGTCCTCGGCGGCCAACTGCAGCAGATCTCCTGGGGAGTCGTCTACGTCGGTTCGGCGGCGTGCCTCGTCCTGGCCGTGGTGGTGCTGATGTCACGGGTGCCCGAGATCCGCGGCGCGGACGCGGTGGACGAGCAGGACGGAGCCGAGGAGGAGCACGGCGACGCCACAGCATGGCGGGCGATGCTTCGGGTCGCCACGCCGGCGCTCGTGACGCTTGTCGTGGTGTCCGGATTGATGCATGCGACTTTGACGCCGTACATCATTTTTACGCAGAAGACCCTCTCCGATCAGGGAGCAGGCACCGCATTGGTCAGCGTGGTCATATCGGCGGGATTCTTCACTGGCGGGCTCACTCCGCTGCTGTCGGACCGCGCGGACCGGCGCATCGGGTATCGGGTCATAGTCCCGGTGTCCCTCCTGACGCTCGCCGCGACACTCGGCCTCAGCGGCCTCGGCCTTGTCTGGGTCACCATCGCCGCGTTCCTGGCCCTGGTCGGGATTCCCGAGATCACCGCCGTGATCGTGGACAACGTGTTCAACGAGGCCGTGCCGTCGCGCCACCGGGCGAGCCTGCTGTCGATGATCGCATTCGTGGAGTCGGCGCTCATCGGCATCGGCTATCTCGTCCTCGGCGCGCTCATGGACGGGCTGGGCTCCAGTGTGGGCATGGCCACCTACGCCGCGGTCCCCCTGCTGGCATGTCTCCTGTGGCTCCCGGTGCTCTTCCGAGGGGCACGGGTGACCACCGAGATCGAGAAACCCGCCGACCAAAAGGCATCCTGAAACAGACCATCTCGAGCAACCCCCTGCCCGATGGCAGCGCGTTGCTCGTTGACATGTCGCTCCCAGTCGGCGACGGAGCAGATGCACGTGGCCCCTGGTAGGACGGTTCTCACCGCAAGATCGTCCGCTGAACCAGAGGCTTCACGTTGGTCACCTATGCTGCCACGCTCGATGTCCCGCGCCACATCGTGGTGCACCTCTCCCGGTTGCTCGCCGCGCATCGCCGGCGCCTCAACACGCCCCGTGGGTCGCGGGTCCTGGGCACATTCCGGCAGGCGGTCATGGTGCTGCGCTGGTTCCGTGAGCGCGGCTGCGTGCACTGCCTGGCCAGGGACGCCGGAGTCTCGCAGGCCACCGGCTACCGCTACCTGCACGAGGCCATCGACGTCCTCGCCGCTCAAGCCCCTGACCTGCACGAGGTATTGAACCGCTGCCGCGAAGAGGGGATGAGTCACGTGATCCTCGACGGCATGCTCATCGAGAGCGACCGCCTCACCGGAACCCGGGACAACGGCAACGACCTGTGGTTCAGCCAGAAACATAAGAGCTTCGGCGGCAACGTCCAGTTCCTCGCGGCCCCTGACGGAACCCCGTTGTGGGTCTCCGATGCCGAGCCAGGCTCCACCCCGGACATCACCGCCGCCCGGCTGCACGTCCTGCCCGCGTTGTACAAGGCGGCCGCCGACGGCCTGCCGACCCTGGCCGACAAGGGCTACATCGGCGCCGGTATCGGCGTCCACGTCCCGGTCCGCCGCCCGAAAGGGAAGTCAGAACAAGCTCTCGTCGCCGACACCCGCACCACGAACACCCTGATCAGAGACCTCCGTGCCCTCGGCGAGCGCACCGCCGCCGAGCTCAAGGAACGCTGGCGCACACTGAAGCGCGTCACCCTGAGCCCCAGTCGAATCGGCGGCATAGCCCGAGCCGCCCTCGCTCTCAACTGCCACTGGAAGTGATCTTCAGTGAGAAAACCTCAGTGAGTCCTCTTCGCCCCATAACTGATATCTGTGGCTTTGGGTTCACTCGGACTCTACGATCGGGGCGTGTCGATCACGTACAAGTGGGGAAGCGACTTCGACAACACAGCCCTCAATGCGTTGCATGCCGAAGGCTTCGACCATGCGCCTCACCAGACGGATTGGCGGGCACGACTCGAGCGTCACAGCCTCGGCTGGGTCTGCGCGTGGGAAGACAGCTCTCTGGTCGGCTTCGTCAACGTTGTCTGGGATGGCGGAGTTCATGCCTTCATCCTCGATACGCTGGTGGCTCGGCAGCATCGATCGCGGGGGGTCGGCGCCTCTCTTATCGCAACAGCAGCCAGAGAGGCCCGCGCAGCTCAATGTGAATGGCTGCACGTTGATTTCGAGGAGCACTTGAGCCCGTTCTACTTCGATGCCTGTGGCTTCAAGAAGACGACAGCGGGCCTGATCGCCCTGTAACTCTCTGCCGCAATGAGGCCGGGCCTCAAGTTCCTGCGAGTTTACGGTTATTGGATCTCCAGCACGTCGGCGACCACGCAGCTGATGTTGTCCGGGCCGCCCAAGTGGTTGGCGAGCTCGACGAGCTTGCTCACTGCCTGCTCGGGGTCGCTGATCGTCGTGACCACCTGCAGTATTTCATCGATCGGCACGACGGTGGACAGGCCGTCGGAGCAGAGCAGATAGCGGTCCCCGGGCTGTGCGTCGTACAGACGCATGTCGGCGGTGGCGTCGGCTCCCTGGGCGAGGGCTCGTATCAGCAGGGACCGCTGAGGGTGTGAGGTGGCTTCTTCCGGGCTGATGCGTCCTTCGTCGAGCATGGACTGCACGACGGTGTGGTCGTGGGTGATCTGGAAGAACTCTTCGTTGCGCAGCAGGTAGGCGCGGGAGTCGCCGATGTGGACGAGGGCCAGTTGTGATCCGGTCCAGAGCATCGCGGTGAGCGTAGTGCCGGCTTCTTCCGGTGAGGGGCCGGTCGCGGTGATGCCGCACACGGTCTGTTTGGCCTGTTCGACGGCGTCTTCGAGGGCGTTGAGGAGATCGCCTGCGGGGATACTGTCGGTTTCGAGGCGCTTGAGTGTGTCGACGGCGGCGGCGCTTGCGGGGGTTCCCCTTCGCCCGAAGCCGTCGGCGACGGCGAGGAGGCGAGAGCCGGCGTAGGCGGTGTCCTGGTTGCTCTCGCGGACCAGGCCGGCGTCGGACATTGCGGCGTAGCGGATTCCCAGGGGCTTGGCAGTCGGGGACATGGCAGGGTCCTTCCGGGACAGGTGGTCGATGAGGAAGGCGGCCAGGTCCCGCCGTGCGGCGGTGTCGGCCTCGACCTGGGCCCAGAACGCGCGTATCTCCAGGGCTGCCGCACCTGTCTCCAGCTCGCAGACATGCTGGATGCGCGCCAGTGGCATTCCCAGGCGGCGGAGCCAGGCGACCAGCCGGGCCCTGTCCAACTGTTCCGGCGCATAGAGCCGGTAGCCGGTCACCGGGTCGACGCGAGCGGGGGTCAGAAGTCCGCACTCGTCGTACAGACGCAGTGCCTTCGGCGACAGCCGGGACGCTTTCGCGAACGCCCCGATGGTCAGCAACCCCATGCTCGATCCTCCTCATGCCGGGCGCGTCGCCCGGCCCCATCGATGCTGTGGCCTGCCCCAAGGTGAAGGTCAACCCAGCCCGTTGGGAATGAGAACATCACCGCCCATGGCCTATGAGCGCCAACCCCCACCTGCTCGTCAACTCACTGCCCGCTCTGCACATGGAGCGGCCGACCTCCCGCCCACCACCAGCATGAGCCGAACGTAGGCACCTTCGTGAGGTCACGAACGACGTGCTCAACATGTCGCTTCGGCGCAACGATGACCTTCCCAGCGAGAGTGGGACACCGATCAAGGGCCAACTGGCATGCCGAGCCGTCCGGGTTGTACGGGTAGAAGAGGTGGGGGGTGGTGGCGCCCCTGCCAGTGGATCAGCCCGTTGGGGTCGTTCATCCAGCCTTTCGCGGGGACGTAGTGGAGCCATGCGGGCATGTCGAGGGTTCCTCTCGTTACGGGTGAAATGCGGTGAAAATCGCGAAGGCTGATTGGTGCGGCAGCCGGTTTTCAGAGGCGGGGACGTCTCGTACCCTTGCGGCGTGTCAACCCATGAAGATCACCGGCCGAGGGCGAAAAGGCCCAGTCAGGGCGACGTCGCGCGACTGGCGGGGGTGTCGCCGACAACCGTCTCCTTCGTGCTCAACCGGACGGCTGGGCAGACGATCAGTGACGAGACCCGGCAGCGGGTCCTGCAGGCGGTCGCCGAACTCGACTACCGCCCGAACCGGGCCGCGCAGGGGCTGCGTCAGGGCCGCAGTGCGACCATCGGCTTCGTCAGCCATGATGTGGACTTCGGCGTGTTCGCGGCGTCCGCGATCAAGGGGGCGCACGAGGTGTCCGTACGCCACGGCAACCTGCTGCTCCTGGTCAACACCGGCGGCTCGAAGCGTCAGGCGGCGCAACTGGTCGGCGATCTGCTCGACCGACAGGTCGACGCACTGATCTTCGCCGCGTCCGGCACCAAATCGGTGGTGCTCCCGGAGGGTGCCGAGCGGGTCCCGACGATCCTTTTGAACTGCTTCGTCCCGGACGACTCGACTCCGGCGATCCTGCCCGACGAGGTGCGCGGCGGCCGGGAGGCGACCCAGGCGCTGCTCGACCTCGGGCACCGGGACATCGCCTACCTCACCGGCACAGTCAGCAGTTGGGCCACCAAAGCCCGGTTGCGCGGCTTCCGTGAGGCGCTGCGCGGTGCGGGGCTCGATCCGCGGGACCACACCGTGCTGGCCGGCAACTACCATGCCGACTCCGGTTACGAGCTGGCGCGGAAGCTGCTGCGGCGCGGCCCCCGGCCGACTGCGGTCATGTGTGGCAACGACCGGATGGCCGTCGGCGCGCTCCTGGCGCTGCTGGAGGCGGGGGTGCGGGTGCCCGAGGACATGTCGGTCATGGGGTACGACGACCAGTTCCAGCTCGCAGCCGAGATCCACCCGGCGCTGAGCACCGTACGGCTGCCGTACGACGCGATGGGGCGCCTGGCCGCCGAGCAGTTGGCCGCCGGCGGGCCCGCCGTGCAGACCGGGCGCACCCTGGTGCACTGCCCGCTCGTGATGCGTGACTCCACGGCGGCCCCGGCCGGGCCCTCCGGGGCCTGAGCCGGGCCGGTCCTGCAGAAGCACGCGTACATCCACTGATAACTCCCTTGTAACAGCTTCTTGACGCGAGAAATGGGGGAGGGCTAGCTTTTCGCCACTAATTCGTATTAGTAACCCGCCGCGGTGGCCCGGTGCAAGAGCCGCCCGAGGCAAGCGGATTCACCTCGGGTGCGAGACGTCGGCTCCTCTGACGCCAGCTCACCGACCAAGGAGGAACACATGCCCACACGGAAGCTGGTTCTCGGCGTGAGCGCACTCAGCGCGCTCGCGCTGCTCGCCACCGGTTGCTCGTCCGGATCCGCCGACAGCGCAGGCGGCAAGAAGACCATCACGATCTGGACGAGCATGGACCAGCCGGTCATCGACGGTCTCAAGGCCAAGCTCGCCCCGCGGGCCAAGGCGGAGGGCATCACCGTCCAGTGGCGCAAGGTCGACAACATCAGCCAGCTGATCGTGCAGAAGGTGCAGGCGAACGACGTACCGGACATCGCGCTGATGCCGCAGCCCGGCATCATCAAGGACCTCGCGGCCAAGGGCAAGATCACCCCGCTGGACGACGTCCTCGACCTCCCGGCGCTACAGAAGAGCATGACCGCGGGGACGCTGGACGTCGCCAAGGTGGGCGGCAAGACCTACGGCCTGATGGTCAGCATGAACGTCAAGGGCCTGGTCTTCTACCCGAAGAAGGCGTTCGAGGCCGGCGGTTACACCGCTCCGAAGACCCTCGACGAGCTCAACACGCTCACCGCGAAGATCAAGGCCGACGGGCACACGCCCTGGTGTCTGGGCATCGAGTCCGGCACAGCGACAGGCTGGCCGGCCACGGACTGGTTCGAGAACCTGATCCTGAAGTACGGCGGCATCGACAAGTACAACGAGTGGATCTCACACAAGATCAAGTTCGACTCGCCGCTGGTGCGCCAGGCCGCCGCCCAGTTCCAGAAGATCGCCTTCACCGACGGCAACGTGCTCGGCGGCCGCAAGGCGATCGCCAGCAACGCCTTCGGCACCGCCGGCAACGCGATGTTCAACAGCAAGCCCGGCTGCTACATGTACCAGCAGGGCAGCTTCGTCACCGGCTTCTTCCCCAAGAGCGTCCAGAAGAACCTGGACTCCGAGGTGGGCGTCTTCGGCCTGCCCCCGGCCGCGGCGGGCGGCGACAACCCCGTCGAGGGCGGCGGCGACACCGCCTCCATCTACAAGGACAGCCCGGCCGCCCGCAAGGTCATGAAGCTGCTCGCGGCCACCGACCTGGGCACCACCGCGGCGAGCAACGGCTCGTCCTTCATCTCCCCGCACAAGGACTTCCCGCTCAGCAACTACCCGCTGAAGACCACCCAGTCGATCGCCAAGGTCGCCTACGACTCCACCGGCTTCGCCTTCGACGCCTCAGACGCGATGCCCACCGCGGTCGGCACCGGCACCTTCTGGAAGGAGATGACGGCCTGGATCGCGGGCGAGCAGTCGCTGGACACCACCCTGAAGAACATCGACGCCAGCTGGCCCGCCGCCTGACCACCACGCCGGCAGGGCCTCCGAGGGCGGGCGACCGCAGCGCGCCCGTCCGCCCTCGGCCCGCCGAAGAACCGACAACCCATCGCGTACGAGGAAGGTAACCGCCGTGGTCAGCCAAGTACTCTCGACGGCGCTCACGGTGCTGGCGGGTGTCGCCGCCGCCCTGGCCGTCTACTGGGTGCTCAACAAGCTCGCCGAAGCTCTCCCGGGCCGCTGGGAGAACCGGATCAAGCCCTATCTCTACATCGCGCCGGCAATCGCGGCGATCGGGGTCTACCTGGTCTACCCCACGGTCGTCACCATCGTCGACAGCTTCAAGAACAGTGACGGCTCTCGCTTCGTCGGACTCGACAACTTCGGCAAGCTCCTCGAAACACCGGCCTTCCGGCAGACCCTGCTCAACTCGCTGCTGTGGATCGCCGTCATCCCCGCCGCCTGCATCGTGGTGGGCCTGCTCGTCGCCGCGCTCGCCGACCGCCTGTCACCCAGGGCCGAGAAGGCGGCCAAGACCATCATCTTCATGCCCATGGCCATCAGCGCCGTGGGATCGGCCACGGTGTGGCGCTTCATGTACGCCACCCAGCCCGCCGGCACGCCGCAGACCGGCCTGCTCAACGGGATCGTCACCGCCTTCGGCCATGACCCCGTCCCTTGGCTCCAGCAAAGCACCCTGCACGCCAACAGCCTGCTGCTCATGGTCATGCTGCTGTGGGGACAGGCAGGCTTCTCCATGGTGCTGCTGTCCGCGGCCATCAAGGGCGTCCCCGCGGAAACCCTCGAGGCGGCCCGCCTGGACGGCGCGGGGGAGCTGCGGATCTTCTGGCGGATCATCGTCCCGCAGATCCGGGGAACGGTCATCACGGTCTTCGTCACCATCCTGATCACCGTCATGAAGATCTTCGACGTGATCTACGTGATGACCAACGGGGCCTTCAACACCAACGTCGTCGGCCTGGAGTTCTTCAACCAGCTCTACACGAACTACAACTACGGCTACGCGTCGGCGATCGTCGTCATGCTGCTCATCGCCATCGTGCCGATTGTGATCTACCAGATTCGCCACTTCAGGGCGGAGGAGTCGGCATGACCACCCAGAAGATCGCCGCAACGGCACCGCGCCGCGTCAGCCCGGCCAGGCGAGGCGCCCAGTCCTCCCTGCGGAAGAGCGGCAGGGGAGGAACGCTCCCGGTCAAGCTGAGCGTGCTGTTCGTCTGCGCCCTGTGGATCGTGCCCACCCTCGGGGTGGTCATCACGTCCTTCCGCAGTGTCGACGCCGCCAACTCCAGTGGCTGGTGGACGCTGCTCGCCCACCCGGGCGGACTGCTGGACCTGACCACCGGCAACTACTCCAAGGCCATCGAGCAGGCGGACCTCGGCTCGGCCTTCCTCAACAGCGTGGCCATCACGCTCCCTGCTGTCTTCCTGCCGATCCTCATCGCCGCGTTCGCCGCCTACGCCTTCACCTTCATGACGTTCAAGGGACGCGACACCCTCTTCATCGTCATCGTGAGCCTGCTCGTCGTGCCGAACTACGTCGCGTTCGTCCCGATCATCAAGCTCTACGCCTCCGCGCACCTGAACGGCACCTTCCCGGCCGCCTGGCTCGCGCACATCGGCTTCGGCATGTCGATGGCCGTCTACATCCTGCGCAGCTACATGGCGACCCTGCCCAAGGACGTCATCGAGTCCGCCAAGATCGACGGCGCCAGCCACTTCCAGACCTTCTACCGGCTGATCCTGCCGATGTCGGCCCCCGCACTGGCCTCCTTCGCGATCTTCCAGTTCCTCTGGGTCTGGAACGACCTCCTGGTCGCCCTGATCTTCGTGGGCCCCGGAGACAAGCAGCCGATCACCGTCGCAACCAACGGCCTACTGGGACAACAGGGCACCGGCTGGGAACTCGTAACGGCAGGCGGCCTGTTCTCCATGCTCGTCCCGATCCTGGTCTTCCTGACCCTGCAGCGGTACTTCGTCCGCGGCCTCACCAGCGGGGCCGTCAAGGGCTGATAGGCGCCGTGCCCCCCGGCGCCGAACGGACGGGACGGCGCCGGGAGCCGCGCACGACGCCGTACTGAAGTACCTCCTCCTCACCCCCACACGGACACCGAACAGTCGGGAACCCAACAACGTGACCAACGCAAGCGACTCCTGGTGGCGCTCCGCAGTGATCTACCAGGTCTACATACGCAGTTTCGCCGACGGCGACGGCGACGGAACCGGCGACATCGCCGGCCTCCGCGCCCGTCTGCCCTACCTGGCCCAACTCGGTGTCGACGCGATCTGGATCAACCCCTGGTACCCGTCGCCCCTGGCTGACGGCGGCTACGACGTCTCGGACTACCGCGACATCCACCCCGCCTACGGCACCCTCGACGAGGCGAAGCAGATGATCGCCGAAGCCCACGAGCTCGGCTTGCGGGTGATCCTGGACATCGTCCCGAACCACACCTCCGACCAACACGCCTGGTTCCAGCAGGCGATCGCCGCCCCGCCCGGCTCTCCGGAGCGGGATCGGTACCTCTTCCGTGAAGGCAGGGGCGAGGACGGCTCGCTGCTCCCGAACGACTGGCTCGCGGCCTTCGGCGGCCCCGCCTGGACCCGTGCCGACGACGGCCAGTGGTACCTGCACCTGTTCGCCCCCGAACAGCCCGACTTGAACTGGGACAACCCCGAGGTCCGCGCCGAATTCGAGTCGATCCTGCGCTTCTGGTTCGACCTCGGCGTCGACGGCTTCCGTATCGATGTGGCCCACGGCATGGCCAAGGACCCGGCTCTCCCCGACCTCGGGCTGCCGGAGTTCTCCGTACTGACAGGGGAGGACCAGGACAACCACCCCCACTGGGACCGCGACGGCATCCACGACATCTTCCGCAGCTGGCGCGCCATTGCCGACAGCTACCTCGACCGGCGCGTCTTCGTCGCCGAGGCCCACGTCCGCCCCGGCCGCCTCGCCCACTACCTCCGCGACGACGAACTGCACACCGCCTTCAACTTCGACTTCCTCAAATCCCCCCTGGAAGCCGACCGGTTGCGAGAGGTCATCGACCGCAGCATCACCGACCTCGCCACCGTAGGGGCCCCCGCCACCTGGGTGTTGTCCAATCACGACGAGACCCGTCACGTCACCCGCTACGGCCGCGCCTACACCGGCGTGACGACTCCGCTGCGCGGCCAACACCACCCCTGCGACCGGGCACTGGGCACCCGCCGCGCCCGCGCAGCCGCCCTGCTGATGCTGGCCCTGCCCGGCAGCGCGTACGTCTACCAGGGGGAGGAGCTGGGCCTGTACGAGGTCGAGGACCTGCCGGAGTCGGTCCTCCAGGACCCCACCTGGGAACGCTCCGGCCACACCGTCCGCGGCCGAGACGGCTGCCGGGTCCCCATCCCCTGGACCGGCGACACCCCGCCCTTCGGCTTCGGCCCGCCCGGCTCGACCCCCTGGCTTCCTCAGCCCGCGGACTGGAAGTCCTACACCGCCGAAGCAGGCCAGGCCGACCCCACCTCCATGCTCCAGCTCTACCGCTCCGCCCTGCGCCTGCGGCGCACCGAACCGGGCCTGAGCGGCGAGGAGTTCCGCTGGCTGGACAGCCCCGAAGGCACACTCCTCTTCGAACGCGGCCACGGCCTGGTGTGCGCCGTCAACCTCTCCGACCAGCCGGTCCCTCTCCCCGATGCCTGCGGCCCCCTCCTCACCTCACGGCTGCTGGACGACGACGGACTGTTGCCTCCGGACACAGCGGTCTGGCTGCACCGCGACTGACGGACCGCGAAGGGGCGTCCCGGCCGACGTCCGCCAGGACGATGACTTACTCCAACCTGCACGACAGCCGACTCATCTGCTACCACCGCATCAGCCGCTGATGCAGTGGCCTGGAATCTGGTGTGTGACACATCAGGACTGGTGTGACTGAAGAGCCCCTGACCGGCGGGAACATCGGCAAGGACGTGTGATCGATCAGGAATCGAGAAGCGCGGGTCACGGAGCCGCTCCTAGCGTGAGGGCCATGGACATCGCCATTCACGCGAGCGTCCTCCCACATGACGACCCGGATGCGTCCCTGGCCTTCTACCGCGACAGCCTCGGCTTCGAGGTCCGCAGCGAGGTCGGACAGGGCAAGATGCGCTGGATCACGGTCGGCCCCGTCGGCCAGCCGGGCACGTCCATCCTCCTGGCGCCGCCGGCCGCCGACCCTGGGGTCACCGAGGACGAGCGCCGCACCATCGTCGAGATGATGGCCAAGGGCACCTACGGCTTGATCCTGCTGGCCACCCGGGACCTCGACGGCACTTTCGAGAAGGTGTAGGCCGGAGACGCCGAGGTCGTCCAGGAGCCGACCGAACAGCCGTACGGTATCCGCGACTGCGCCTTCCGCGATCCCGCGGGCACCCTGATCCGCATCCAGGAGCTTCGCCGAGCCGTCCGGTCATCGATTCGGCCATGATGGCCGGCCGCGACCACCTGCGAAGAATGCGGCGGCCAGCGCTTCCAGGCCGCTGTCCTCGACCACCCCCCCGCCTGCCGACTTCTGCATGCAACCCAGGTGCTCGCGGACATCGATGAAAGGAGTCACAACACCCCGGGCTCCGCGAAGCGGTGCCTGGGGTGTGTGCTGCTGCTGGTGCCAGACGACACCGGCGGCCACGGCAGTCCCGTCAGTGGAACTGGCCGGGCTGGTAGTCGCCGGCGGGCTGCTGGACGATGACGTTCCCGCGGTTGAAGGCGTTGATGAGGGCGATGGCACACACCAGGGCGGCGAGCTGCTCCTCGTCGTAGTGCTTCGCGGCATTCGCCCAGGCCTCGTCCGTGACGCCGCCGGCCGCGTCGGCGATGCGGGTGCCCTGCTCCGTCAGCTCCAGGGCAGCGCGCTCGGCATCGGTGAACACCGTGGCCTCCCGCCAGGCCGCGACCAGGTTGAGGCGCACCGAGGTCTCCCCGGCGTGCGCGGCGTCCTTGGTGTGCATGTCGGTGCAGAACCCGCAGCCATTGATCTGACTGGCGCGGAGCTTCACCAGTTCCTGCGTCGCGGCCGGCAGCGTCGAGTCCGCGAGCACCTTGCCCGCCGCGACGAGGTGCTTCCCGAACTTGGCTGCGACCGGGCTGGCGAAGAGGTTCAACCGAGCTTCCATGGTGCACTCCTGTGTCGTTGCTGGTGGATACACCTCTTGGACGGAACAGCTCCCGCAAGTTGTGACACGCACGAATGTGACCTGCGTCACCCTTCCCGCGCCGCGGCAGGGGCACCGCGCGACGACGTTCAGATCCGCTGCCGAGACGTCGCTCCCGCTCATCACGGTCGCCGGCGCCACTTCTGGCCCGACCCCACGCGCGGGATCTTTCTCTGGTCTGCCCGATGAGCCGAACGAAACTGCCTGGCGCCATGTGACGACAAACGCTGAGTGACATGCTTTGTCCCAGTTTTCCGCCGTGCCTCACATGCGGTACGCGCCCGTCGGTACGCCATGGGCGGCGCCGTACGGAGTCAGGGCGATGACGCCGGTTCCCCGCGACGGCGTGTCCGGGCCGATGGCGAGGGGGCTGACACCGAGGGAGCCGGCGATGTCCGGGGTCAGATCGTTGGCGGCCCACTTCCACTCGTCCTCGTCGTCCTGGCTCTCGTGCGCCGCGTCCCAGTCGGGCCGCAGGCCGAGTTCCGTGCGGCGGGTTCGCTCGTAGGGCAGGGGCGCGCCCAGGGTCAGCAGTTCGTCGTCCGCTTCGCCGGTTTCGCAGTAGCGCCGGATCACCGTGCCGTGCTCGGCGACGAGCCAGGCGGAGCCGTCGTTCTGGCCTCCGTAGTAGTAGGCCTGGGCCTGGCCGTAGCGGGCGCTGAGCTCGGTGCACAGGCGCAGGACGTCCTCGCTGCGCTCCGCGCCGCACGGGTCGCACCAGGCGCCGAGAACGAGAGTCCAGCCGTCGAGCTCGGGCGTGACGAAGACCCGTTCGTAGCCGCTGTACTCGCCCGTGCCGCAGCCGTGGCCGTCGGAGTCGATGATGTCGTTGCCGAGCGTGAAGGTCACGGGTCTGGAGTTGGTCAGACCCAGCGTCTGCATGATCCCGGCTTGGTCCCCGCTGGGGACGGCCATCCAGTAATTCCAGCATGCCCACAGCGGTGCGGGCCGGTCGTCCAGGAGCTTGATGCGTATGAGCCGCTCCACGGCGGCCACGTCAGCGGGGGACAGCGCTGGTTCGCCGCCGATCTCGGCGAGTACGGTCAGCGCCCGGGGGCGCCGGCGCCCGGGCCCGTGCTTCCGGATGCGCTGGAGTAGCGGGATCACGTGCGTTCCGTGGAGGACCAGGGTGTCCTGTGCCTGCTGAGCGACCTCCTGGTCCGGGTCACCGAGCAGCGCAAGCAAGGCGGGGACGGCGGGCAGGCCGGCTTCGCCGCAGTGCCCGATCCCGCGGGTGGCCTCGCGTCGAACGAGCGGCACGGGATGGGAGAGAGCTGCTGTGTAGCGGTCGAGGGCGGCCGCGCCGAAGCGGGAGAACGCGAGGCCGACCCGGCGGCGGGACGTCTCGGTGGACGCGGAGACGAGGCCCTGGAGCAAGCCGTCGAAGGCCGCATCTCCGATTCGTCCGAGTACAGCGGTGATCTCCCGCCAGCCGACAGGGGACTTCTCGTCCATCAGCTCCCGCACCAGCCGCTCCACCCCGTGGGCACCCAGCGCCACCAGAGCGTCCGCCGCCGCCTCGCGTCGATCCGGCGCACCGAGGTCCCTTACCAGGTCGGTAACCACCACGTCCCCCTCCAGCAGCGTCGTCCACATTCCGACCGTCATGATCGTGCATAGGTCCGACATGCCTCTGCAACCTGCGCCGCCTTCCACCAACGCGGCCGCAGCCCAAGGAGGCACTCGGCGCTACTTCGTCACCTGGCCGCGTATGGGGGTCTGTACGGTCACTGGTGTAACTCCCGAGCTGGAAGCGACAGTTGATGACTGACGTGGTGAGTGACACCAAGGCCCCGGAGGTGCCCGTGG
>NZ_JBEOVA010000062.1:0-24675 GCF_040295225.1 Streptomyces sp. NPDC002896
ACGCGCAGCGGGTCGTCGGTGAAGCCGTTGTCGTCGACGAAGTCCTCGGCCGAATACTCGCCGTCGGGCATGGACCCGAGCACCGCGCGCGCCATGCGCTCCGAGTAGTCCTGCAGTTCGACGCAGGCGCGCAGCACCCTTTCCTGGGAGAACCGTGCCACCAGTTCCTGGAATCGGCGCTCGCCGGTCCTGTTGGCCGACACCTGGGCGCGGAGGTCGCCGATCACGAGTTCCGGGGCGCGCACGTTGATCGAGATGAGCTGTTCCAGCCAGCCGCCGTCGGCGAGGTCCCGCTCGATGTCGAACCGCAGCAGCGGCAGCCGCAGTCCCTCGTGGAAGATCTCGGTGGCCGCCATGTTCGGTCCGGCGGCGCCGCCGCCCACGTCGATCTGGTGACCGATGCTCGCGGCGAACCCGACCACCTCGCCCTCGGCGAAGACGGGCGTCAACAGCACGAAGTCGTTGAGGTGCTGACCGCCGAGATACGGGTCGTTGGTCAGCAGTGCCTCTCCGGGGCGCAGTGTCGAGAGGTCGTACCGTTCGCTGAACGCCTTGTACACCAGCCCGAACGAGTTCATGTGGACCGGACACATGGCCGCCTGGGCGATGATCCCGCCGTTGGCGTCGAGCAGTGAGGTCGAGCAGTCGGCGGCCTCGCGGATGACCGTCGAGTACGCCGAGCGGATGAGCTTCTCGCCCATCTCCTGTGCGGCGGCGTGCAGGCCACTGACGATCACGTTGAATTCGGCGGCGGCGAACGCCGACGCACCGGTCTTCTCGGCTGTCTGCGTCATCTCATGCCTCCTGTCGTTCGATGAGCAACGCGCGGTCCTCGACCACGGTGCAGGTCCAGCCGGGCGGGACGAGTGTCGTCGCCGTCGGCTCCTCGATCACGGCCGGCCCGGGGACGACCGCGCCGTCCGCGAGTCCGGTGCGCGGCAGGAAGGCGCAGGCCACCTGTGTGTCGCGGTACTGGACGCGCGCGCTCTCGCCGTTCACCGTGACCTCGGGGCCGGGTGTGATCTCCACTCCGTCCAGTCCGTGGCGGACGAGGACGGCGACGACGCGCGCGGTGACGACCACGATCGCCTTCCCGGGCGCGTCGGTGCCGTACGCGGCGAGATGCGCGTCGCGGAAGACGGTTTCGAGGTGCTCGACGCCGCGCTCCCTGATCTGGTCGAGGTCGACGTCGACCGGCAGCTCGAAGCCCTGGCCCTGGTAGCGCATGCCCAGTACGTGATCGAACCGCAGTGAGTCACGCTCGTAGCCGTACCCGGCGAACTCGTCGGCGGCCTGGCTCTCCAGGCGCTCGAAGACGTCGACCAGTCCGTCGACCGCGGCCTCCTCGACATGGGCGAGGTGCGTCTGCTCGTAGGTGCGGGTGACATCGGCGAGCAGCAGGCCGAAGGCGGAGAAGAGTCCCGGGTGGATCGGCACCACCACGCGGTTCATCCCCAGCTCCTCGGCGACCAGGGCGCCGATCATCGGGCCCATCCCGCCGAAGGCGTAGAGGACGTGCTCGCGGGGGTCGCGGCCGCGCTGGACCGAGACCTTCGCGACGCCTCGCGCCATGTGGGAGACGGCGATCTGGACGATCGCCCAGGCCGCGGCGGCGGCTCCCTCCTCCGTCCGGTCCAGGGTGGACAGCGCGGCCGTGGCGGCGCCCTCGTCCAGGGTCATCCGGCCGCCGAGGAACGCCTTGGCGCGCAGCCAGCCGAGCTCGACCAGGGCGTCGGTCAGGGTCGGCTCGGTTCCGCCGCGGTCGTAGCAGGCGGGCCCGGGCTGGGCACCGGCGCTCTGCGGGCCGACCTGCAGCATCCCGCCGACGTCGTAGTGGCCGAGGCTGCCGCCACCGGCACCGATGTTGACGATGTTGAGCGCCGGGATGCCCAGCGGCAGCCCGTCGACCATGCGTTCGTTGGACTGGTCCGGGCGGCCGTCGGTGATCAGACAGATGTCGGTGCTCGTACCGCCGACGTCGAGGGTCACGGCGTCGGGGTGGCCGAGCCGGCGGCTCACGGTGAGCGCCGCGGTCACTCCGGCCGCCGGTCCGGATTCGAGCATCTCCAGGGGGCGTCGCATGATGCCGGAGGTGGGCAGCAGCCCGCCCGACGACTGCATGACGAGCATCGGGGTCCCGGACTCGGCGAAGCGGTTCTCCAGCAGTTCCAGATACGACTGGACGTGCTTGAGCACGTAGGCGCAGATCGCGGTGGCACTCGCCCGCTCGTACTCGCGGAAGACCGGCAGCACCTCGCTGGAGACGATCACTGGCAGCTCGGGGAACGCCTCGCGCAGCACCTCCAGCGCGCGCTGCTCGTGCCCGGGGTTGCGGTAGGCATGGAGGAAGCAGACCGCGAGGGTCTCGATCCGCTGGGTCTCGACGAGTTCGGCGACCGCCTTCACGAGGCCCTGCTCGTCGAGCGGCGTGAGGATCTCGCCGTGGTGGTCGATCCGCTCCTCGACCTCACGCACGAGCGCGGTCGGGATGATCGGCTCCGGCTTGCGCGGCGAGAGCTGGTACACGTCGCCCCGCAGCTGCCGCTGCAGCGCGAGCACGTCACGGAACCCCTTGGTCACCAGCAGACCGGCGCGCGCGCCGCGCCGCGTGAGGACGGCGTTCGTGGCCACCGTCGAGCCGTGGAAGAAGCCTTCCAACGTGTCCTCGGCGACCCCGATCTCGTCGAGTGCCTCAAGTACCGCCCGTGCGGGCTCGGAGGGCGTGGAGGGGGTCTTGTGCGTGTTGAGCGCACCGTCGCCGTCGACCCACATCACGTCCGTGAACGTTCCGCCGATCTCGACGGCCACGCGTTGCCGGCCCCATCCGCGGTTCGCGCCTGTCGTTGTGTCACTGCTTTCCACAGCTGTTCCTTTCTCACTCACCCGAACAAAGACTAACGAACGTTCGCTTGCTCGGCAATGCGCGACTCCGGGAAAGTTTCGGGCCTCTGGGGCAGGGCCGCCGGACGGGCCGACCGCAGCATGGACGAACGCGGCATGGATGAACGCGGCATGCACGAATGCCGCGTGGACGAACGGACGCGGGCCCCGGCTACCATCGGCCCGAGATCCGGGTCGCCACCTTGGCGAGGGCGCTCGTACGCGGCAGACCACGGGACTCCCGCCGGTCGGCCTCGCGGTAGAGGGCGTACACGAGGCCGGCGCCGAGATAGCGCAGCGGTTCGGGCTCCCAGGCACGGGTGCGCTGGTCGACCCAGGGCAGGGCCGTCAGGTCCGTGGTGTCCCCGAGCACCAGATCCCGCAGGGTCCGGCCTGCGAGGTTCGCGGTCGCCACGCCGTTGCCTACGTAGCCGCCCGCGCTGCCGAGCCCGGTGGCGGGCTCGAAACGCACGGTCGGCGTCCAGTTGCGCGGCACGCCCAGCACCCCGCACCAGGCGTGGTCGATCGGGATGTCCTTCAGGGCCGGGAACATGTCGTGCAGCACCGAGGTGAGCTGGCTGATCGTCCGCTGCTGGGTCCGGCCGTCGGTGTCGGTGCGCGAGCCGTACCGGTAGGGGACGCCCCGGCCACCGAGGGCGACACGGCCGTCCGATGTCCGCTGCGCGTAGATGTAGGCATGGGCGCGGTCGCCGAGCAGCTCGGCTCCGTCCCACCCGATCCGCTCCCAGACCAGGTCGGGCAGCGGCTCGGTCACGACCATGGCGGAGTTGAGGGGCAGCCAGTCGCGGCGGTGGCCCTTCAGCGAGGCCGTGAACCCCTCCAGGCAGGTCAGCTGGACCGGCGCCGAGACGGTGCCTCGCGATGTGATCGCGCGGCCCGCCACGACCTCGGTGACCTCGGTCTGCTCGTAGATCGTCACTCCGGCGCGCTCGACGGAGTCGGCGAGCCCCCGGACGAGATCGGCCGGCTGTACGCGCGCGCCGTGCGGGTTGAACGTGGCGCCGAGTGCTCCTTCGACCTGGAGCCGCTCGGCCACCTCTTTGCCGGACAGCTCGCGGATGTCGTCCTCGGTCAGGCCCCACCGTCGGTCGTCGGCGATCTGCGTGTGCATCCGGGCCAGTTGTGCCTCACTGCGCGCGACGTGGAGGATGCCGCACCGCAGCGCCTTGGCGTCGATCGACTCCGCGTCGCACACGGCGATGACCTCGTCCACGGTCCTCTGCATCTCCCGCAGGAGCGCGATGACGGCGTCCCTGCCGTGGGTCGCCGCGAGGCGCCTGCGCGGTGCGGCGAATCCCGACGTCAGCCATCCGCCGTTGCGCCCGGAGGCGCCGAACCCGGCGAACTCCCGCTCGACCACCACGATGTCCAGCTCGGGCTTGGCGCGCTTGAGGTAGTAGGCCGCCCAGAGTCCGGTGAGTCCCCCACCGGTGATGCACACATCGGCCGTGCGGTGTCCGGGCAGCGGGGGGCGCCGGGACGGGATGCCCGAGGCGGTGTACCAGTGGGAGACGTCGCCGTTGCGGCGTGCGGTGCTGCCGGTCATCGCTGAATGGCCTTCAGAGTCGTGAACTCCATGAGTCCGTGCGGTCCGAGTTCGCGGCCGTGGCCCGACCGCTTGACGCCACCGAAGGGCGCCAGCGGGTTGTACGCCGCGTTGTTGACGGAGACCTGCCCCGTGCGGATCCGCCTGGCCGAGGCCAGCGCGCGGTCCGGGTCGGCCGACCACACCGCGCCGCTGAGTCCGTAGTCGGAGTCGTTGGCGAGCGCGACGGCGTCCTCGTCGCCGCCGTCGTACGGGATCACCGCCAGCACCGGGCCGAAGACCTCCTCCTGGGCCAGTGTCGAGTCGGGTGCGACGTCGGTGAACACGGTGGGCGGCGCGTAGAAACCGGCCTTCGGCAGACCGGATGCGGCCTGCGGGCCTCCCGCGAGGAGACGGGTGCCCGCGTCGAGCGCGCCGTCGACGAACCCTGCGACCCGGTCGCGCTGAGCCGAGCTGGTCAGCGGGCCGAGCGTCGTCCCGGGATCGAAGGGATCGCCGACCTTGACCTCGTCGACCAGTGCCACGATGCGTTGCTCGACCTCGTCCAGCAGGCGCCGCGGCACGACCAGGCGGGTGAGGGCGTTGCAGGTCTGGCCCGAGTTGATGAAACACCCCTGTACGCCCGCGGTGACGGCCGCGTCGAGGTCCGCGTCGTCGAGGAGGACGCTCGCCGATTTGCCGCCGAGTTCGAGAGCGACCGGTTTGACCCGCTGGGCGGCGAGTTCCTGCACCCGGGCGCCGGCACGGGTCGACCCGGTGAACGAGATCATGTCGACTCCGGGATGGGTGACGAGCGCTTCGCCGACCGTCGTGCCCGTTCCCGTGACGATGTTGAGGACTCCCGCCGGAAGTCCGGTCTCCTCGCAGATCTCCGCGAGCACCAGCGCGTCGAGCGGTGTGAGTTCGCTCGGCTTGATCACCACGGTGCAGCCGGCGGCGAGCGCCGAGGCCGCCTTGGCGGCCAGCTGGTGCAGTGGGTAGTTCCACGGCGTGATGCAGCCGACCACGCCCACGGGGTCCCGGACCAGGAGCGAGCTGCCGAGCGGTTCCTCCCAGTCGATCGTGGTCACCACCCCGGCGGCCGTGCGGAAGTCCAGGGCCGCGAGTCCCGCCTGGAACATGCGCGACTGGGCGAGCGGCATGCCCATCTCGCGGGTGATGAGCGCGGCGATCTCCTCGACGCGGCGCTCGATGCCGTCGGCGATCGCGCTCAGCGCGTCGGCACGTGCGGCCGGGTCGGTCGCCGCCCACGACGCGCTCGCCTCCCGGGCGGCGCGCACCGCCCGGTCGACGTCGCTCGCCGTCCCGGCGGGCGCGTGGCCGAACGCCTTCTCATGGGCGGGGTCGACCACGGCGAGTCGCTCGTCGCCGGTGGACTCGACCCATGCGCCGCCGATGTAGAGCAGGTCGCGCTCCGCGATCCCTGCACGAGTCTCGGGCTCCATCGTGGCCGGCCTCCATTCCAGTCTGCGAGGGTCGGCGCCCTCGGCGAACAGCTCTTCGCGGTCTACGGCCCGGCGGTTCAGGCCTCCGGCAGACCCATGCGTACGCGGTCGTGGGGCGACAATGGCTTCGCCGCACCGGCCTCGGGGTCCCAGAGCACGAGCGTGGCCTGCGCCGAGGCCATCACCGTGCCGTCGACGCCGAGCACCACCTCGTCGATCGTGATGCTGGTGCGGCCCGCGCGCAGCGGCCGGAGTTCGACCAGGATGTCCCGCTCCTGGAGCGGGATGGGCTGACGGAAGTCGATCTGCATCGACGCCACCACGTAGTCGGCGCCGCCCAGTCCCAGCGTCTCGCCGAGCCAGGCGTCGCGGGCCTCTTCGAGGAAGGTCAGGTACCGGCTGGCGTTGACATGTCCGAGCGCGTCGTAGTCGCTCCAGCGTGCCCACAGCCTGTGCCGAAAGGGATCGGTGTACTCCACGGCCACGGCGATCGCGCGGTCGGTGCCGCGCGAGGCCGTGGGCTCGTCGCCATTCCCGCGGCTCATCGCGGGCGCCCCGGTGCGAGGGAGGCAAACCTGCGGTCGGTCACCTGTCCAGGCCGAGGGACGACGAGGTCCTTCGCTCCGGCCGTGGAAGGACGTACGGATGCGAGCCGGAGACGGCACCGAAGCCTGTAGTTGATGATCACGGATTCCTCTATCGATGGTGGACCACACGCCTGACAGGCCCGGGGGCCACAGCGCCATTTCCCGCTAACGGACAACCATTAGTCGCAGCCCGTGAAGGGCTACCGTCTGCGTCTTGTGCGGGGCCGGCCCGGGTCAGCCGCCGGCCGGCTCCTGTGGGGCCGTCACCAGGCGCTGAAGCCACCGTCCACCACCTGGTCGGTTCCCGTGACCCAGGAGCTCTCGTCCGAGGCGAGGAAGAGAGCGGCCGCGGCGATGTCCTCCGACGTGCCGATGCGCTTGATCATGACATTGTTGAGGTATCGCTCCGGGCCGCCCGGCGCGGCGAGAAGCGGCTCCGTCGCCGGTGTCGCGATCATCCCCGGACTGATGCTGTTGGCCCGGATGCCGTGCGGCGCCCCCTCGTTGGCGAGCACGCGGGTCAGCGCGAGCACGCCCCCCTTGGCTGCCGCGTGGGCACCGCTGCCGACGGTTCCGGGCGAGGCGAACGAGCCCACGACCGACGCCGTGTTGATGATCGAACCGCCGCCGCGGGCAACGAGGTGCGGCCAGGCCGCACGACACGCGTAGTAGACGAGGTCGAGCTCGTTGCGGATCGTGAACTGCCAGTCCTCGTCGTTCATGTCCGGGATCGGCGCGAAGCGCGGCTTCGACGCGTTGTTGTACAGGATGTCGATGCCGCCCTCCCGCTCGACGGCCTCGTCGATCCACGACTTGGCCGTCGCCGAGTCACTGAGGTCGAGCGGAGCCGTCGCCCAGGCCTGGCCGCCCGCCTTGACGATCCGGTCGACCGTCTCCTGGCAGTCGTCGGCCCGGACGTCGCACCCCACGACCCGTGCGCCCTCCGCCGCGAACAGGGCCGCGGCGGCGCGTCCCTGGCCGCCCGCGATTCCGGTGATCAGCGCGATCTTCCCGTCGAGGCGTCCTGTCATCGTTCCGTCTCCTTGTCGTGCGGGTGGTGGTCGGTCGTGGGGACCCGTCCCGGTGGTCGATCGTGTGGGCCCGTCATGGCGGGTCGATCGTGTGGGCCCGTCATGGCGGGGCGGTCGTGTGGGCCCGTCATGACGGGGCGGTCGTGTGGGCCGGTCGTAGCGAGGCGGTCGTGTGGGCCCGTCGTAGCGGGGCGCCCGTAGAGGTCGGCCGTGGCGGGCCCGCGTGACAGTGCGGCCACGCGTCAGGAACCGATCCGCGCGAGCCTCGGCAACTGCAGGATCTCGCGGGCCTGCGCGGTCGTGGCGACCTCGCGGCCCAGGGACCTCGCCAGATCGGCCGCCGCCGCGACGAGTTCGGCGTTGGAGGACGCCAGAACGCCCTTGCGGAGATACACGTTGTCCTCGAACCCGACGCGGATTCCCGTCGCGCCGAGCAGCAGCCCCAGAGCCAGCATCCGCTGCTGGTGGCGGCCGATGGCCGTCACCGTCCAGTTCGCGTCGCGTGGGAGCGCGCGCACCATGGCATCAAGGGCCTCCGGCGTGGCACCGATACCCCCGGGCACTCCGAGGACGAGGTTGAACCGCGGGGGTCCCGCGATCTGCCCGCTCTCCATCATGGCCACGGCGCTGTGCACATGCCCCACGTCGAACACCTCGGCCTCCAGGGGCACACCGGCCTCGGCCGCGAGCGCTCCGACCTTGAAGCTGTCGGCCCGGGACGTGATGAAGAGGTCGTCACCGAAGTTCAGCGACCCCGTCTCGATCCCCGCGAGGTCCGGCACCGCGTCGAGGCCGGTGAGCCGCTCCTCGATGGACATGTCCACGGAGCCGCCCGTCGAGACCATCGTGATCAAGTCCGAGCCCTCGCGCACCCGGTCGACCGTCTCCCGGAAGTACAGCGGATTCGCACTGGGCGTGCCATCCGGCTCCCGCACATGGATGTGCACCAGCGAGGCGCCCGCGTCCACACACTCGAGTGCCGAGTCGGCGATCTCCCGTGGCGTGTGGGGCAGTGCCGGCTGCTGCGCACGTGTGACCTCGGCTCCCGTGGGCGCCACCACGATCACCACTGGCCGTGAGTTCCACATCCTCGTCAGTCCCTCTCGTCCGGGCTCGTTCGCGTTTGTCCGGGCTAGATCGAGCCGTGTCGTGCCGGTGCTCCCTGTTCCGCCCAAGCGGCCCGCGCTCCGCCCACACGGTCCGCGCTCCTGGTTCGTCAGTGCTTCGAAACGAAGCTGCCCGACGCGAAGGCCACCTTGCGGAGGGTCTCCGTGACCGTGAGCTTGGACGCCGTGAGGGGCGGAACCACGACGACGGTGCCGGGTACGAGCTCGAAGACGCCGAGGCCGTCGATCTCGATGGATCCACGACCGGAGGTGACCACGAAAGCCTCGCCACCCGTCGCCCCGCCATGGGGGTACGCCGCCGGCTCCCCGATCCAGACGGCGACGCGGGCCTCGTCACCGTCGATGGCCAGCTTCCCCAGGGCCCTGGTCCGCGACCAGGTCTTGCCGTCCTCGGCGAGCGCCAGGTCGCGGTAGCCCTCGTCCGCGTGACTGTCGGCCACGAACGCCGTGTACGTGCTCGAATCCGCCATCTCTACGCCCTCACTTCGATCGACTCATGCGTCACGTCAGCACGTTGACACTGTAACACTAACGAACGTACTTTAGTCTAGCTCTTGCAGCACGCGGTCCGCGATCGGCGAGACCACGTACTCGGTCAGGGAGAGACATGGAATTCTTCGATGCCAAGCAGTGGTCCGGGAAGATCGCCAGCGGAGGCTGGGTGAGCGGCGACGGCGGAACACGCGATGTCGTCTCCCCGGCGACCGGCAAGGTGATCGGGCAGACCGGCCTCGCGGCCCCGGCGGACGTCCACCGGGCGGCGACTGCCGCGGCCGCGGCGCAGCCGGCGTGGCAGGCGACCGACTACGCCGCCCGCAGCGAGGTCCTCCGGCGCGCGGCGGCCGTGATCGAGAAGCGCTCCGACGTGCTGCAGGAGTGGCTCGTGCGCGAGGCCGGGTCCGCCAAGGCGAAGGCGGCCTTCGAACTGCACATCGTCACCGGGCTGCTCCACATGGCGGCCGCGCTGCCGCTCGCGCCGTACGGCCAGTTGCTCCCCAGCGTCAAGCAGCGGCTGAGCTTCGAGCGGCGGACCCCGGTCGGGGTCGTGGGCGTGATCTCGCCCTTCAACTTCCCGGAGATCCTCTCCATTCGTGCGGTCGCACCCGCGCTGGCGCTGGGCAACGCCGTCATCCTCAAGCCCGACCCCCGTACCGCCGTCTCGGGCGGACTCGTCCTGAGCGAGATATTCGCCGAGGCGGGCCTGCCCGAAGGCCTGTTGCACGTCCTGCCCGGCGCGGCGGACGCCGGCGCGGCGCTCGTGGAGCATCCGCTCGTGGGGGTCATCTCCTTCACCGGGTCGACGGCCGCCGGTCGCGCGGTCGGCGAGCTCGGGGCTAAGCACCTCAAGCACGTGCAGCTCGAACTCGGCGGAAACAACGCGATGGTCGTGCTCGACGACGTCGACGTGGCGCGCGCGGTGTCGGCCGGCGCCTTCGGCTCGTTCCTGCACCAGGGACAGATCTGCATGACGACCGGCCGGCACCTCGTCCACGAGCGTGTCTACGACGAGTACGTCGAGCGGCTCGCGGCCACCGCAGAAGGCCTGCCGGTCGGCGACGGAGCCACCACCGACGCCCCGCTCGGTCCGCTCATCGACGCGCACCAGCGTGACCGCGTCCATCAGCTCGTCACGAGCAGCGTCGAGGCCGGCGCGCGGCTCGCGGCCGGAGGCACGTACGAGGACCTGTTCTACCGTCCGACCGTGCTCGCCGACGCCACCGTCTCCCACCCGGCGTTCGCGCAGGAGGTCTTCGGCCCGGTGGCGCCGGTGATGCGGTTCAGCTCGCTCGACGAAGCGGCCGACATCGTCAACCGGAGTGAGTACGGGCTCTCCCTCTCGGTGCTGACCAACGACCCGTTGCGCGGCCTGGCGCTGGCGGACCGCACCCGGCACGGCATCGTCCACATCAACGACCAGACGGTGGACGACGAACCCGTGATCCCGTTCGGCGGCCTCGGCGCTTCGGGCAACGGGTCGCGCATCGGCGGATTCGCCGCGAACATCGACGCGTTCACCGAAACGCAGTGGATCACGATGCAGAGCGAGATCCAGCCCTATCCGTTCTGACGGCCGCAGGAGACCGCCCCGTGCCCCCCTTGAGGGGCCTGCACGGGGCGGTTTTCGCGCCGCTGCCCCACCGGGCCGAGGAGTCGCACCTAGCGAGTGAGCGGAACGCGCCTGACGCGTACGCGAGTTGGGGAGCACGAGCGTGCGAGAGGTACTGCTCGCAACTCCACCGAGTGAACCGGGGCTCAAGGGGCTCAGCTCCCGATGATCGCCGCCGCGGCGGCCTCGCCGGACCGAACGGCGCCCTCCATATAGCCGTTCCAGTCCGACGAGTAGTCGGAGCCCGCCCAGTGGATACGCCCCACGGGCTCGTTCAACGCCCGGCCGTGGGCCAGCCAGGTGCCCGGTGTCACGTACGCGCCGTATCCGCCGCGCGCCCACTCGTCGCCGGACCAGTCCTTCTCGAGGTACTCGACCGGTTCGCGGGCCGTGTCGCCGAGGTAGCCCGCGACGCATTCGACGAGCATCGCCCGTCGTTCCGCGCGGGTGCGCCGTCCCCACCGCGTCGCCGCGTTGCCGTCGAGAAAGGCGAGGAGGATGCCTCCGTCGTAGTCCGGCGGCGTGTTGTCGACGACGAGCGCGACATCGCCCGAGTCGGCCAGGATCTGCCCGCTCAGCCCGCGCTCCCGCCAGAACGGGGACGCGTAGCGAAGGAACAGCTTCATCACCGACCCCATGGGCAGCCGCTGGGTGAGCTGGTCCCGCCAGCCGGGCAGAACCGGGTCGTACTCGAGGCGGCCGGCCAGCGTCGGCGGCAGGGTCAGGATCACGTGCCCCGCACGGTACGACCTGCCGCCCCGTGTCACGACCTCGACCCCGGAGCTGTCGTGACGGACGCCCCGCACGGGGTCACTGAGCCGCACCCGGTCCCCCAACTCCGCGGCGATCCGCTGCGACAGCGCCACGGAACCCCCGAGAACCCGGTGGGTCTGCGGGCCCGCGTCGAGAGCCATCACCGACGCCGTGTCGGTGCATCCCGCGAGCGTCGCGAACACATGCAGGGCCGACATCTCGGCGGCCTCCGTGGCGAACACGCCGAGTGCGACCCCTTCGAGGTAGCCCTCCTCCGCCTCCGTTCGCGCGTTCTCCTGGATCCACGTACGAAAAGTCTGCGCGTCGAGGGCCGCCGCGTCGGCCGAAGCCCAGGGACGGTCGGGATCCACGGAGGCCACCACGGCGTCGACCCGCTCTATGGCACGTCGTACGTCGTCCGCTCCGTCCGCTTCCCCCTCCTCACCGAGCGCGTCGACGCTGGACACCCGGACGACGTGATCCTCCCGGTGGACGAGGAGATCCCCCTTGGTGAAGGAGGCGAAGGTCTCCAGGCCGAACTCGGCCAGGAGTTCGTACATGCGGTGCTGACCGGCGCCGATCCACTGCCCGCCGGTCTCGATCCACTGGCCGTCGGCGAAGTGTCCGTTCTCGGTACGCCCGCCTACCCGGTCGCGGGCTTCGAGCACCACGACGGCACGTCCCGCCTCGGTGAGCGCCTTCGCCGCGGCGAGGCCGGCCAGTCCGGCGCCGACTATCACCACGTCGCACTCCGACGAGTCCGAGTCCGCGTCCGACCAGGCACTGCCACCGGAGTCGACCGCGGTAGCCGTACGGGAGGTACTCGGCGGAAGCCTGCGGGGGGCATCGCTCACAGCTCTGTCCTTTGGCGCTCGGTTACAGGATGGACGGACCTCGCGAACCGGTGACGGCTCATACCGGTTGCGGGCGACGGCGGGGCGTCCACCCGCGTCGCGGGATGGATTCGATGAGTCGTCGGGTGTAGGACTCGGCCGGCGAGTCCAGGACCCTCGCAATGTCACCGCTCTCCACCACGCGGCCCTTGCGCATCACCACGACGTCGTCGCACACGGATCGCACGACGTTGAGGTCGTGCGAGATGAAGAGGTAGGAGACACCGGTCTCGCGTCGGATACGCGCGAGAAGCCGCAGCACCTGGGCCTGGACGGACAGGTCGAGAGCGGACACCGCCTCGTCGAGGATGAGGATCCGGGGCCCTGCGGCGAGCGCTCGCGCGATCGCGACCCGCTGCCGCTGACCGCCGGAGAGCGCGCGTGGAAACGATTCGGCGTGGTTCTCGCCCAGTCCGACCTGGTCGAGAAGCTCCGCGACGCGTGCTCGCCGCGCGGGCCGGTCGAGATCGGTGTGCAGACCCAGTGCCTCGTCCAGGCAGTCGCCGATGCGCTGGCGGCGGTCGAGGGACTGGTACGGATCCTGGAACACCATCTGGATCGTCCCGCCCCGATCGCGCTGCTCCCGGGTACCGACCCTCCGGGTCGGATCCCAGTCGGCTCCGTCGACGGTGAGGGAGCCGGACGTCGCGCGTTCCAGCCCGACGACGACACGCGCGGTCGTCGACTTCCCGGATCCTGACTCGCCCACGATCGCGAGCGAGCCCGCGGGCGGGATCGAGAAGCTCACGTTGTCCACCGCGACCAGGCGCTCCTTGCCGAACCCGTCGCGGCGCGGGACGGCGAAATCCTTCACCAGGTCACGAACGTCAAGAAGGCCGGTCATCGGGTACTCCCCTCTACGGAGCCGTCGTCCGTGCCCACCGCGGTGGAGTGCGGCCGACGGCCTTCGAGCTCGGCCCGTGCCGCCATCAGGGCGATGGTGTAGGGGTCGCGAGCGTTGTCGTAGATGTCGTCCGCGGCGAGTTCTTCGACGATCACGCCGTCCTTCATGACCGCGAGCCGGTCGCACGCGGCGGTCGCCAGGTCGAGGTCGTGGGTGATGAAGAGCATCGCGAGTCCGTGTTCCCTGCGGAGTTCGTCGAGGATGGCCATCACCTCCTCCTGCGTCGTCACGTCCAGCGCCGTGGTCGGCTCGTCCGCGAGCAGCAGCTTGGGGTCCGCCGTCAACGCGGCCGCGATCATCACGCGTTGGAGCAGTCCGCCGGACAGTTCATGGGGGTGCTGACGCATCCGGCGGGGAGCGTCGTCGATCCCGACAGCCCGCAGTTGTCGTACGGCGTTCTGTTCCGCGTCTCGTCTCGACGTCCCACGTGTGAGGGTGGGCCCGTCGACGAGGAACTGGCCGATCGTCCGCACCGGGTTGATGTGAACACGCGGGTCCTGGAAGATCATCGCCACATCGTTGGCCCGGAACTCGCGCAGTGCCCGAGACTCCATCGCGAATACGGACGCCCCGTCGAATCGGATGTCTCCCCTGGTCGTTGCCATGTGCGGCAGCAGACGCAGGACGCTGCGGACCGTCATCGACTTGCCGGAGCCGGATTCCCCCACCAGCCCCACGGCCTGGCCGCGCGCGACTTCCAGCGTGATACCCCGGATGATCGGCTTGGGTTTGTCCGCGACCGTGATGTCGACTTCGAGTCGGTCGATCGCAAGCAGTGGAACGTTCACCGCTCTCCCATCTCGAGCGCCTGTGTGAGGCGGTCGCTGAGCAGGTTCGCGCTGACAACGGTGATGAGGATGACGGCGCCGGCCGCGAGTGCCTGCGTCGGATATCCCGCCATGATCGCGTTCTGGCCACTTGCCACGAGGGAGCCCCAGTCGGAAGCGGGGGGCTGGAGCCCGAGGCCCAGATAGGAGATTCCGCCGAGGTCGATGATCGCGTAGCTGAACACGAGCCCGAACTGCACCGTGAGCAGCGGAAGCAGATTGGGAATCACATGCCGTAGACAGATCGACAGCTTCGACGCGCCCTGCACCGTGAGTGCCGCCACGTACGGCAGGTTGCGTTCGCGGGTCGCCGCGGCACGAAGCACCCGGCCGATCACCGGCACGTAGGCGATGGACAGCGCGATCACCGGTGCGGTGAGCCCGGGCCCGAAGATCGCGACGGCGAAGATCGCGATGATCAGGCCTGGCAGCGCGAACATGATGTCGAACGTGCGGGAGAGTACGGCGTCCGCCCAGCCCCCGAACCACGCAGCGGTGACCGCGAGGAGTGTCCCGAACAGCGCGGACGCGGTGGCCACGAGCGCGGGTCCGAGCAGCGAGGGCCCGGTTGCAACGATCAGACGCGACAGGATGTCGCGACCCGACTCGTCGGTCCCCAGCGGGTGCGCGAGAGAGGAGGGAGCGTAGGCGTTGTAGAGGTCGACCGGGTCCGGGTCGTGCGGGGTGATCCACGGCCCGAAGACCGCCACCACGACGATGAGCGCCATCCATGCGGCGCAGACGGCCGGAATCCATCCGACCGTGGCGACCGTCCGATAGAGACGTCGCCGGCTCAGTCCGGCGAAGACGAGCTGCCCTGGAGTCATGCGCCCGCCCTCCTGACGGCCATACGCGGGTCGAGCGCCGCGTTGACCAGGTCGATGACCGTGTTCACCACCACGAAGATCACGACCATGCACAGCGAGAGGATCTGCACGACGGGGAGGTCCTGCCGACTCGCCGCGGACACGAGGAGCGATCCGATTCCGTTGATCCCGAAGGCGCTCTCCACGACTGCCGTGTACGCCACGAGGCTCGCGATGGTGATCGCCGACACCGAGAAGATCTGTGGCGCCGCGTTGCGCAGGACGTCGCGCGGAATGTAGTGGCGTGGGGCGATGCCCCGGCTGCGCGCGGTGTCGACGTGCTCGGAGTGGAGCTCGGACCGTACCGCCCCGCGCGTCAGTCGTGCGACGAACGCGGCGGAAGCGAGGCTCATCGTGAGCGCCGGCAGCGTCAGATGGCGCAGTTGGTCCAGGAAGCCCGAGCCCGCGCCGGTCGCCGGGAACCAGCCCAGGTACAGGGAGAAGACGGTCACGAGTGCGGCCGCGACGACGAAGGTCGGAGCGCCCATCGAGAGCGACGCGAGGACGGTGATGCCCCGGTCCAGCCGTTTGCCGCCGAGGCCCGCAGCTATGCCCCCACCGATCCCGAGGACGAGCAGGACGATCGCGGCGTACGCGAGCAGGAGAAGCGTCGTTTCGACGCGTGGGCCGATCAGGTCGACCACGTCCGCCCGGTAGATGTACGAGCGGCCGAAGTCGCCGGTCACCAGGTCTTTGAGCCAGCCGAAATAGCGGACGACGACCGGATCGTCGAGCCGGAACTGCCCGCGGATCGCCTTTATGACCTCGGGGCTCTGCTGTTTGCCGCCGGCGAGCAGGACGGCGGGGTCACCCGGCATGAACGAGAAGGTCGAGAAGATCACCACACTCGTGACGAAGACCGTGACGATGAGCTCGGTGACCCTACGCACTAGGAGGGGAAGAAAGCTGACCACGTGAAATCCTCCAACTGTCTCGGGACCGGGCACGAGCCCGTCCGCGGGAGGCGTCGGCGTGGGCCGACGGGTACACAACCCGATCAGGACGAGTCCAGTCGTCGCCTCTCGGACAGTCGCGTGACGCCTTGACGTCACTGCGGTGCGAACGAACATTAGTCAGAGCCGCCTAATTAGGCAATACTGACCAGAAACTCGGTGGACGGCACGCCTCACCGGCTGTTCGATGCCAGGAGTCACCTGCCGAAGCCGAGCAAGAACACCAGATCACGAGGAGTTCTCCCATGGGTCGACCCCCCGCAGGACCCGAGCGTCGCCAGCAGATCCTCGACGCCACGATCCAGTCCCTCAGGGCGTACGGGGTCTCGGGCACCACCCTGGAACGCATCTCGAAGCAGTCAGGTATGAGCCGCGGACACATCCGGCACTTCCTGGGCAACCGGGAGGACCTGCTCGTCGCCGTGACCGAGCACTTCTTCGCGATGCTGACGGATCAGTTGCCGAAGGAGAGCACACACCCGGACTCGTTCACGTCCCTCGAAGTCATGCTCGACTACCTGTTCGGGGAGGTGTTCACGCGGTCGGTCGAGGACAACCGCCTCGTGGACGGGCTGCTCGAGGTCGCGCGCACCAGCGAGAAGGTCTCGCGGGCGATGGCGAACGCCTATGGCGTCCTCGAGGCGCGGATCGCCGCGACGCTGGCCCGCGAGTTCCCGGACGCGGAGGGCTCCGCGATCGACGAGGCCGCGTTCGGCATCCTGTGCCTGGCACTCGGCAACGTCTTCCTCCGCGAGATCGACCCGAGCCTGCCGCGCAGCAGCATGGCGCTCAAGAAGTGCGAACTGATCGTCGCCCCGCTCGGCCCCCGAGCCGGCAGCAACGGCTCGGCACCGGCGGCTCCCCCGCTCCCGAGCAGCGAGAACCCGTCCGGCACGCCGAGCCCTCGGGGCGAGGCCGTCGACAGTCTCGCCGCCACGCTCGAACCCTTCCCCCTCGATCCCGCGAGCGTGACGTCGGGCAGCCCCGAGACCCAGTGGGCGCATTTGGGCGTCATGGAGCAGACCGCCTACGGCATGTGGGAGATGTCCGAGGGCTCGGCCCGCGACACCGAGGCCGACGAGGTGTTCGTCGTCGTCGCCGGGTCCGGAACCATCACCCGCGACGACGGCACGGTGCTGGACCTGGCTCCAGGCGTAGTGGTCCGCCTCTACGCCGGCGAACACACCGAGTGGACCGTCACGAAGCCGATCCGGAAGGTGTGGTTCGCTCCCGCCTGAGCGCCCGCGCCTGGGCATTGCGAAGTCCGAAAGCCCTCACTAACGTACACCCATTAGTTAAGTTGGTGCCCCCGGAGAGGAGCGACCAGTGATCAGTGGAGCCCGCGCGACCCGACGATGCGGCCCTCGGGAGTGTCGACCGTGACCGCGCACGACGCCTCGGATCCCGCCCCTCGGCTCGCGATCGTGGGGAGCGGCCCCGCAGGCTGCTATCTGGCCCAGCACCTCAGCAGGCGCGCCCCTGACGCGGAGATCGTGATCTTCGATCGGCTGGCGACTCCGTACGGGCTGTTCCGGTACGGAGTCGCGCCGGACCACCAGGGCACCAAGACCACGGCCAAGCAGTTCGACCGGCTCTTCGAGAAACGGGGGGTGGTGTTCGTCGGCGGTGTCGAGGTCGGCACCGATCTCCCGCTCGAAACCCTCACGGAGCTGTTCGACGTGACGGTCCTCGCCACCGGCCTGAGCCAGGACCGGCCGCTCGGCATACCCGGCGGCGACCTCCCCCAGGTCCTCGGCGCCGGCCGTCTGGTGCGGTTCCTGAACGGACACCCCGACGAGTACGACGACCAGCCTCGTATCGAGGGAGACGTCGTCGTCATCGGTCTCGGCAATGTGGCGGTCGACGTCGTACGACTGCTCGCGAAGACCGACGGGGAACTCGACGGAAGCGATGCCGATCCGGACGTCTGGGAACGAACGGTGGGCCCGATCCGCTCGATCACCGTCGTCTCCCGCTCGGGTCCGGACGCCGTCAAGGCGGACGCGTTGATGCTCCGCGAACTGGCCGACCTGCGACGGGCACGGTTCGCCGTCCGGGGACTGGGCGACGACGAGAGTGCGTCGGCGACCGCACAGGCATTCCTCGACCTCGAGCACACCTCGTCCGACGGCGACCTCGCCGTCACCTTCCTGCTGAACACCACGCCGGTCGAGGTCGACGGGACACACCGCGTGACCGCCGTCCGTGTGCGGTCCGGCGACGGCGTCGACGAGCTGGCCGCCGACACCGTCATCACGGCCATCGGCTTCCTCCCCGAGAATCCTGTCACCGAGCTGCCGCGGGTCCAACGAGCCGGTTGGCTCGCCCACGGGCCGGTCGGCGCGATCCCGGTGCATCGCGTACGGGCGGCCGAGCTCGCCGACGCCATCGTCGCCGAGCTCGCGCGGGATATCGGCCGACGCCCCAGGCCCGGCGTCGCGGGTCTTCCGGCCGGCCTTCTGAAAGGCGCCACCACCTTCGAGGGCTGGCGGCGTATCGACGCCGCCGAGACCGCTTCACCACCGGCGGGGCGCGTACGTCGCAAACTGCGGAGCGCCGCCGAACTCGCCGACGTCGCACACGGGCGGAACACCAACGAGAGCGGAAACGGAACACTGACGTGAAGATCGCAATCTTGTACGGCACGGAGAGCGGGAACGCGGAGATCGCCGCCGAGGACGCCGCGGAGGCACTCGACGACGGCGTGGTCGAGGTGGAAGTGCTCGACATGAGCACCGCCACCCTCGACCAACTGCTCACGGCCGACTCCGTACTGGTGATCTGTTCCACCCACGGAGAGGGCGACCTGCCCACCGGGGCACAGCCCTTCGTGGCCCGGCTCGACGCGGACAAGCCGGACCTGACCGGCGTCCGATACGCGATGTTCGGCCTGGGCGACCGCACCTACACCAACTACAGCCGCGGTAGCGAGATCGTCGACGAACACCTTCGGGCCCTGGGCGCCGTGCGCTTCGGCGAGTACGGCCGCCACGACGCGACAGGCCGCGTCGATGTGTCGGACGCGGTCCAGCAGTGGGCGGTGAACACCGTGTCGACCCTGCACACCGGAGTGGGCGACTGAGGCATCCACGGTCCAGGGCGGCCGAGAAGCCGCTCCCCCCACACTCCTGGCCGATAAGCGTTGACTGGAATACGCCGCCTAACTAACGTACGTTCATGAGACAAGGTGCGGCTTACCGAGAGGGGTCCCCATGATGCAGCCCAGGACCGCTGGCGCAATCGCTGTTGTGGCGAGCCTGCTCGCGGCACTCGCCGGTTGTTCGACCGGTACGGACCAGAAGGCGTCCGAGAAGGTCGACCGAAAGGACTTGGTGCTGACGACCCCGGCCGGGACCAAGAAGGTCGACCGCGTGACATGGGGCACCTACGCCGGAGAGCCCTACTCGATCGATCCGGTCCGTATCGGCTCCGATTCCGAGTTCCTCGCCGTGTCCAATCTCTGCGACACCCTGCTGCGGGTTCAGCCCGACTTCTCGGTGAAGCCGGGACTGGCGAAGTCCGCGGCCTGGACGTCGGACACCAAGTTCGTCATCGACCTGCGTGGCGGAGTGGTGTTCTGGGACGATACGCCGCTCACCGCCGAGGACGTCGCCTTCAGTCTGAAGCGGGCGGCGAACCCCAAGAGCCAGTCGGTCCAGACGCAGGCCTTCACTAACGTGAAGTCGATCGATGTCACGGGCCCGCTCCAGGTGACCATCGACTTCAAACAGCACGATTCCCAGTTCCAGAACTCGATGGCAGGGCCCGCCGGCTACGTCTTCGCGAAGTCCTTCACGCAGCGCGTCGGTGAGCAGAAGGTCGGCACGGCCTCCGGCGGCATCATGTGTACCGGTCCCTTCAAGCTGGAGAGATGGAAGCCAGGAACGAGCATCACCGAAGTCGCGAACGACCGGTACTGGGGCGGCAAGCCGCTCATCGGTGTGCTGGAGCTGCGCTTCTTCGACAATGACTCGACTCTCGTCAACGCGCTTCAGGCCGGCGAGATCGACGGCGCGTTCGACGTACCCACCCAAGCCGTCAAGAGGCTTTCGACATCCGGTCTCGGTTCTCTGTTCCTCGGCCCGAGCACGGCGTCCATCGGGTTCGGCGCACTGAGTCCGGACGGTCTGGCGGGGGATCGCCGGGTGCGCCAGGCGCTCGACCTGGCGATCGACAAGAAAGCCTTCATCAAGGCGGTGATCGGAGGGTACGGGGAGCCGCTGAAGACGCTGGTCCCCCCGTTCGCGGCGTCAGGCCTCAAGGCCGCTGACGTCTACAACGCGGGCTACAAAGCGCTTCCCAGCGACGACCTGGATCTTGAGCGCGCGAAGAAGCTCATTGCCGAGGCGAAGCTGTCGAGCAAGGCGATGAACATCGTCGTGCCGGCCGGAGATCAGGTCCTCGCCCAGACCGCGGTGATCGTTCAGGCGGCGGGCAAGACGCTCGGCCTCGACATCAAGATCAAGCAGCTGCAGCCGACGGACTTCGGGCGGGTGTTCGTCGACCCGACAGCCCGCAAGGGCTACGACCTCGTGGCCACCAGGGCCTACCAGACCGAGCCGGGCGTGCTCACCTTCGCCTCCCTGTTCATGCTCCCGGACGGCTACGCCAACTACCTGGGCTACAACAACCCCGAGGTGACCAAGCTCCTCTCGGAGGCCCGGCAGAATACCGATCCGACGAAGTCGGCCGAGGCGTTCGTCAAGGCCCAGGCCCTCTACACCCCCGAGAAGATGACGACCTCGCTCGCTGTCACCTACACGCGCGTGTTCCTCAGCAACAAACTCACCGGCATGACGACCTCGTTCGCCTACACCGTGTCCCCCTGGGCTCTCCACCTCGGCGGCAAGTAGCTCCCGAGGACGGCTGAAAATTGATGGAGGCGACCGGCACCATGTGCCGGTCGCCTCCATCATCACCCGTTTCTGACGCTTCGCTAGATCATTCCGTTGTCGTTCACGGATGTGGCGGGGATCGGCTCGCCGATGCCCCAATGCTCGGTGATCTTTCCATTGTCGTCGAGCCGGAACGTGTCGATGACGGCGAGACCCACAGACCCTTCCGGCCAGAGCCCGATGAACTCGTCGACGGCCTCGGCATCCGGGTTGGTCGTGTCGATTCCGGTCCACCGCGAATGCACGGTCACATACGGGCCCTCGGCGATGAACAGCGTGAACTCCGCCCGGAAATCCGGGAGCGCCTCATAGAGCTCGCTCACGAACTTGATGAATTCTTCCGCACCGTCCGCGATGCGAGGGTCGTGCTGGATGTAAACATCCGCAAGGTAGCGCTCGGCGGCGCCCCGCGGATCACGCTGATTGAACGACTGCTCATAGAACTCGTGGACAGTCCGCTTGTTGGCTTCCAGGTCGCTCACCCAGATCTCCTTCTTTACGATCGAGCGCCGCGTGTTTCGTCGTGGGCCGACGAATTCGATCCCTCTCGGCACTCCACTGATAAGCCAAACTAACATTCGTTCATATGGGAGGCAAGGGGCGTCGACCCTCGCGGTAGTGCAGTTGAACGGCTGGCTCAAGGGTCCATACTAACGTACACTCATTAGCATAATTCCTCGTGTATGCGTGCTAAGAAGATGGTGCAAGGCCTTCCTGGGCCGAACGAGAGGGGAAACCTGTGGATCACGACACGACCTCCACCCCGGTCGCCGACTGGATGGACCCGGCCGTCATGATCGACGACCCTTACCCCACATACCGCCGCCTTCGCACGGAATCACCGGTCGTGTGGGCGCCGGAACTCGGACACTTCCTGGTGACTCGGTTCGACGATTGCCTCGCCGTGACGTTGGACCAGGACAACTTCACCTCCGTCAATCCAAGTCCCGTGGTGCCGATGTTCTTCCGGGCCGTAGGGGTGCCCATGCACGGCAAGGACGATCCCCAGCACAAGGCCGAACGCGATCCCTTCAGTCTGGCACTGCGCCCCGCGGCGCTTCGCCGCAACTGGATGCACCTCTTCGAGGAGACAAGCGCGCGATACATCGACCGAATGCGCCAGCTGGGTCCGGGCGCCGACCTGTTGAGCCAGTACGCGGAACCGTTCGTGGCGGACAATCTCAGTGCCATGCTCGGGTTCGCCGACCTGCCCCACGAGGATTTCGTGAAGTGGTCGCACACGCTCGTCGAGGCGGCCACGACCGATGTCGGTCCGTCGCCGGAAGGCGAGGCCGAGCTCTGGGACCGGTCGATCCGGGTGTCGGCGGAGATCGACCTGGCGATCGACGAAGCAATCGAGCGGACGCGGCGCGAGCCTGACGGATCCGTGATCGCGACGCTGTCCGATCCACAGGTCGGGGCCCCGCTCGACACGATCCGTGCCAACGTCAAGCTCGCGATCTCCGGGGGCATGAACGAGCCCAGCCACGTCCTCGCCGGCGCGGTCTGGGCTCTGCTGTCAGCACCCGAGCAGTACCGCGCGGTGGAGAGTGGCGAGCGAAGCCATGTCGACGTCTTCGACGAAGCCGCACGGCTGCTGACGCCACTCGGGATGGTGGGGCGATTCGCCCGTCGCGACACCGAGTTGGCGGGGGTACCGATCCCCGCCGGCGCCCCGATGGGACTGGTTCTCGCAGCCGCGAACCACGACGAGCTGCGCTTCCCCGACCCCGAGCGGTTCGACCTCTACCGAGACCGCGTGTCCCACCTGGCCTTCGGCAATGGAACCCATCTGTGCGTCGGCAGTCACGCCGCCCGGACGATGATCGCCAAAGTCGGGCTCCCTAGGCTTTTCGAGCAGCTGCCGAACCTTCGCCTGACGGACGCGGACGCCGTGAGCTACTCGGGGTGGGTCTTCAGGTCACCCAACGCGGTTCAGGTGGACTGGGATTGACGCGGCGTGCCGGGCCGCGACCTCCGGCATCGACCGGGTCGCGGCTTGGCCGGGGCCAACGGCGCTCCCCCGCTCGGGACCAGACGCCTCCGCGAGTGCGACGCGGAAGCTAGTGAGGAAGCTCGCCCTGGCCTTGTACCGCCTTCAGGGCCAGCTCTGAGTAGATGGTCGCGACCTGCTCCGCGGTGACACGCCCGCCCTCCCGGAACCAGATACCGACGGCCGTGCACATCGTGGCGATGGCGAACGCCACGACGGGTACATCCGCGATCTGCCACCCACCCTCGGCCTTGCCCTGCGTGAGGATGCGCTTGAGGATGGCTTCGTACGCGTCGCGGACGCCCAGAACCTCCGTGAGGTGTTCCGGAGAGAGCGCGTGGAGCTGGTCGTCGGACACCTTGGCGCGGTGGCGGTAGCGCGCGTGATAGAGGACATGCGCGCGTACGAACGCGTCGAGCCGGTCGGCCGCGGTCGTGTGCTGGGCCAGCACCGTCTGCCCACCGTTCAGCAGTTCCTGGATGGAACCGAGCGCGACCTCGTAGAGCAGGTCCTCTTTGCTCTGCACATGGTTGTAGATGCTCGCGGGACGGATCCCGATCCGATCGCCGATGTCGCGCATACTGGTGCCGTGAAACCCGCGCTCGTAGAAGAGGTTCGTCGCGACCTCGATGAGCTCGGCGCGCGTCGCCTGACCACTGCGGCGTGGCACTGTGGCCTTCGCTGCCGATTGTGTCTGTTTCATGTCAGATGCTCCAGTCGTTCGGGGTGGCCTGCCCGACTACATGACCCGACGAGCTAACGGCCGTCCGTTAGCATATCAAGAATTCCGCCATTGCGTCCGGATTCGCCGGGTCGGGGGGCGAGCCGACGGGGCTGAAGGGACTGGCCCGCGGGATTCACGCGGCGCTGGACGGATACCAGGCCGCCCGATACGGCTGGGTGACCCAGCAGCTCCCGGACCTCCTGGCCGAAGCGCTCGCCGCCACCCGTACCCGACGCGTGAACGAGCGCGACGCCGCCTTCCGCCTCCTCGCACTCGCCTACCAGACGGCCGCCCAAGTCCTCGGCAAGGTCGGCGAGTCGGAACTCGCCTGGATCGCCGCCGACCGCGGACTCGCTGCCGCGCAGCAGAGCGGCGACCTCCCGGTGACCGGCTCCCTCGTACGGTCGGTGCTGCACTGCCTGACCTCCACGGGCCGATACGAGGCCGCGCTGCACCTGCTCGACGACGCCGAAGAGCACTTCCGGCCGGGGAGCGGGGAGGCCACGGGCGATCAGCTGTCGGTCTACGGGGCGCTGCAGCTCGCCGGAGCCATGGCCGCAGCTCGCACCGACAACCGTGGCCACGTACGAGAGCTCCTGCGGCGGGCCGATCATGCCGCTCAGCGCCTCGGGGCGGACGGCAACCACCTCTGGACCGCGTTCGGACCCACCAATGTCGCCGTCCACACCGTCGCCACCGCCGGCGAACTCGGCGACCACCAGATCGCCGCCGACCTCGGCCAACGCCTGGACACCAGCGGACTCCCGGTCGAGCGACGCGTCCGGCACGACCTGGAGGTCGCCCGCGCACTCGCCGCCCACAACAGGACCGACGACGCCCTCGCCGTACTCCTCCGAGCCGAAGCCACCGCACCGGAACAGGTCCGCCACCACACCATGAGCCGCGAGCTCGTACTCCACTGGGTCCGCGGCACCCGCGGGCGCCCGGCATCGAGGGTCGCCGCTGGCGGCAGCCTCCAGGCAGGAGGCTGCCGAGGGCTTCGACGAGAGCGATGACGGCGAGCACGGGCGCCTCGTGTTCGAGCGGCGGCCATTCCGATCGGTCAAGGGTCAGGGCCGCAGCCGCGAAGCCGTGGAGAATGGTGGGGAAGCCGCTGATCGTG
>NZ_JBEOVA010000063.1:0-23004 GCF_040295225.1 Streptomyces sp. NPDC002896
ACACACGGGGCGCGGCCAGCACGTCGAGGTCGCCCTCCAGGACGCCGTCGTCCCGTCCCTGACCTCCAACATCGCCGGACTCCTCAGCAAGAACAGCGCCAACTTCGAACGCACCGGCAACCGCCACGGCGCCATGGCCGTCGCGCCCTACAACGCGTACCGCGTGGCCGACGGCTGGGTCACACTGCTGTGCCCCACCGAAGCTCATTGGCAGCGACTGCGCGGGGTGATGAACGACGCGCAGGCGGACGACCCGCGGTTCGCCACCATGTCCGGCCGCTGCGAGCACATGGACGACCTCGACGAGGTGGTGGGGCGCTGGACCCTCACCCGGACCAAGAAGGACCTCACTCAGCTGCTCGGCGACCTGAAGGTCCCGTGTGCGCCGGTGGTGACCCTGCCGGAACTACTTGAGGACCCCCACATCCGCGAGCGCGGGGTCCTGCGCACCGTCACCGACGAACAAGGCTCGTTCATGACCCTCGGCAGCCCGCTCTTCCTCTCCGACTCACCCATGGTCGAACCCACCCGCTCCGGCGAACTCGGCGAACACACCGACCAGGTCCTCACCGAGGAACTCGGCCTGTCCGCCGACGACATCGCAGAACTGCGCGACGCCGGAGCCATCTGAGGGGCATGGACCCGCCTCACCTGCTCCGGCTCTCGCTCCGCTCGGCTGCTTCAGGGAGCAACCACACTCCAACGTTCCGGCCGGTTTCCGCTGTGCCTGATCCGCCCGCGCTCCCCCAGCCGCATCAAGTGCGCCGAGGTCTCGGCGAGCGCCGATCGCAGGGAGCGGGGGGTGAAGGCCGAGAAGTCCCGTGCCCAGGACACCGCCTCGGCCACCTTCCACACCGTGTCGCACCCGTGCACGACGGCACGCTCGATCTCCGCGAGCCGCTCGTCGTGGTGCTGACGCAGGACGTCGAGACGACGGGACAGCCGGTCGAAGGGCCACTCGTGCCCGGGGAGCACCATCGCGGAGTCCGGGATCCGGTCCAGACGCGCCAGGGAAGCCAGGAAGTCCCGCAACGGATCCGGGTCGGATCCGGGCCGGCGCCCGACGTTCGGCGTCACCTTCGGCAGGACGTGATCACCGGTCAGCAGCAGGTTCCGCTCGCGTTCGTGGAAGCACAGGTGCCCCGCGGTATGGCCAGGGCTGTGCACAGGGATCAGGGCTCCACCCGTACCGGGGACCGGCACGCCGTCCTGGAGCTCCACGTCTGGCTCGACCGCCGGCAACACCGCGTCGAGTGCGCGCAGTTCACCGTCCAGCTCGCTGAGCAGGGGCCCCGGTACGCCACACTCCTGCAGCCAGTCCGCGATCTCCGCCCGCCGCGCACGGCGCTCCGCCGCGCCGACCCGGATCTGCGCGCGCTCACCCGGGTGAGTCCCGATCCACGCCGATGTGTGCTCCCGGATACGGCGAGCAAACCCGTAGTGGTCCGGATGGGCATGGGTGACCACGACGCCCATCACCTCGTCGAGACCAGCGCCCGCCCGTGCGAGCCCGGCGAGAAAGGCGCGCCACGCCTCATCGGAGTCCCAGCCGAGATCGACGACGACGATCCCGTCCGGATAGCGCAGCGCGTAGGAGTACGAGTACGCCAGCGGGCTGGGGAACGGGACCGCCGTTGCCCAGGCGCCGCCGGTCACCGCGAATCCCTCGATCCGCCGCGTGGGGCGCTCCTCGGGGCGGCGGTAGGCCTCGGCGATGTCATCCTGCGACGACGTTTGCATCACACCTCACAGTTCGTGATGACGAACAATGGATCGCAATTACGGGCGCACACGGTAAGTCGCGACGAGCTCACCGTCAACACCGAGCGAGGTGCAGCACCCTCCACGGAGCCGCCTCGGGTGCCCATGTACAGTTCGAGTTCGCATTACCGAACTTCATTCCATAAATACGGACCACGCGCTGCTCAGTTATGACGTCTGGCAACGGAAGGACCCCGCAGCATGACCTGGACCCACGCGAGCACACGCCAGGGCAACGCCTCTCAACACCGGGTTCTCCTACCATCGTTGATGTTCACGGCACTTTCCGTCTCAGCGATCAGCACCCTCGGTGCCCCTATGGTCCCGACCATCGCCCGTGAGCAGCATGTGTCGCTGAGTGCCGCTCAGTGGGTCCTGACCGCGACCCTGCTGGCCGGGGCGATCGCCGGGCCTGTCCTCGGCCGACTCGGGGACGGTCCGCGCCGGAAGGGGGCCGTTCAAGGAACGCTCGTCGGCGTGTTCGCCGGAAGTGTTCTGGCAGCGCTCGCCCCCGCCTTCGGCCTGCTGCTGGCGGGACGTGCGCTGCAGGGACTGGGCATGGGACTGATGCCGCTGACCATCGCCGTGGCCCGCGACCACCTCCCCGCGCCGCGGATGCGCTCGGGGATCGCGTCGCTCTCGATCACGACGTCCGTCGGCGCCGGACTCGGTTACCCCGTGACGGGCCTCATCGCTCAGCACCTCGACTACCGTGCGGGCTTCTGGTTCGCGGCCGTGCTGAGCGCTGCCGCGCTGATCGTGGCTACCCGCGTGATACCTGCGGGCTCCTCCGCTGCACAGCGCCCCCTCGATGTCACCGGGGCCGTGCTGCTCTGCTCGGGCCTGGCCGCGTTCCTCCTGGCCCTGAGCCAAGGCGAGGCCTGGGGGCCGGCATCCGGCACCACTCTGAGCTGCCTCGGCGCCGGTGTACTGCTCCTGGCCGTGTGGATCGCACAGGCCCTCCGCTCGCGGCATCCACTGGTCGACATCCGGCTGATACGCAACCGCGCGGTCCTGGCGGCCAATGCGACGGCACTGCTCGTGGGCATCGGCATGTACGCCGTACTGTCCCTGGTCAATCTCTACACACAGGTTCCCGCGGCGGCCGGATACGGGTTCCATCTCTCGCTCTCCGCCGCCGGGCTCGTCCTGATGCCCATGTCCCTGGGGAGCCTCACCGCAAACCGGGCCGCTTCAGCGCTGGTCTCCCGCATCGGGCTCTCCCGCGTGCTTCCGCTGGGTGCGCTGGTCGTCTGCGTCGACCTGGTTCTGCTCGCCCTGTGGCGCGAGCGCGTCGGCGTCCTCGTTCTCGGCACGTTCCTGCTCGGCACCGGTGTGGGGGCCGCCTATGCCGTGATGCCCATCCTCATCGTGCGGCACGTCCCTCCGTCCGAGACCGGCAGCGCGACGAGTTTCAATCAGGTACTGCGCACGGTGGGCGGCTCCGTGGGCAGCGCGGCGATCTCGGCGATCATGCTGGCCTACACACCGCCTGCCGGCGACATCCCCGACCGCACCGCCTACACCATGGCGTTCCTGGTGACCGCCGCGGCATCCTTCCTCGGTGTCGTAGCTGCGGTCGTGCTCCCACCGCGCCGGGCAGCGGTGGCCGAGCCGGGGGACGGTGTCGCGGCACGGGGACACGAGACGCAGAAGCAGCCGGCCGGGCCGCGGCGCGGCCCGGCCGAACTCCCAGTGCATCCTGGGCAGGATGACGTCAGCTGTTCAGATCGGTTCCCTGGCTGAGACCTTCTGCGCCGACCAGGAATCGACGTGCTTGAGGAGCGTCTTGCGCAGCTTCGCCTCACGGGGCCTCATCTCGGCGGCCTGACCGATGAGGATCGCCACACCGACGCTGTCGCCGGCCTGATTGCGCACGACGGCCGCGAGCGCGAGCTGAGCACCGTGGTGACGAAGGTTGGTGGCGACACGGCTCTTACTGATGTCCGCGAGCTCGGCCAGGAACTCCGAGACAAGCTCCGGGTTCTCCGCCTGCTGTCGACGCAGGTAAGCCTCCCGGTCCGCGTCCGGGCGCGCCACCAAGAGGGCTTTGCCACCCGCGGTGTTGATCAGAAGTCGCCGAATGTTGCTGCGGGCCGCGAACCCTGTGAGGGCGTCCGTGCCCGACTCGCCGATATAAATGAGGTGATCACCGGCCTCGACGCCCAGAAAGACGGTCAGGCCGGTCGCCTTGTGCAGTGCGTCAAGATCGGTTTGTGTCACCTGTCCGGCGCGGATATGGCCGCTGGCCAGGGTGAGACCGTACACGGCCGGGCCGAGATAGAAGCGGCGGTTGTCCTCGTACAGCCAGCCCTTGGCCTGCAGGCCCCGGATGAAGCCGTGTACCGAGCTCTTCGGGGCGCCCAGTGCCCGGGCGATCTCGGCGAAGCCGATGCCCGGGTGATAGACGACCTCTTCCAGGATCTGAGTCACCCGGTCGATGGTCCGGTGGCTCTTCGGGCCGTTGTCATCGGAAGCTGAAGACGTCTCTGTCACGCGGCCCAGTCTAGTAGTTTTCGACCAGGAATTCATAATTACGAACTCGTGAAGTGAGGCTGCCGCTTCTCGACGGAGGCGGCGATCCCTTCGGCGAAGTCCGCCGTTCCCAACAGCGCGGCCTGGGCATTCGCCTCGATGTCGAGAGCCGCCGAGACCTCGGCCACCATGTCGCGTCGCATCGTGGCCCGGATCGCCGGCAGTGAGAGCGGCGCGGAGGCGGCGATCTGTGTGGCGAATTCGATGGCCGCGTCGCGCGGATCGTCGGCGACCCGGTCGCACAGCCCCAGCGCGACGGCTTCCTCTCCGCTGACGGACCGCCCGGTGTAGAGCAGGTCCAGGGCGCGCTGCTGGCCGAGCGCCCTCGGGAGAGTCACGCTCAGGCCGAACCCGTGGTGAAAGCCGAGGCGGGCGAAATTGGCGGTCAGGCGGGCATCCGCGGCCGCGACACGGAAGTCCGCGGCCATGGCCAGACCTAGACCGCCGCCGACCGCGGCACCGTGCACGGCTGCCACGACGGGCTTGCGCCCGGAGAAGATCCGCAGGGCTTGCCGGTAGAACCGGCGGATCCCCGCCGCGCCGATACCGCGCAGGTCGACGCCCGCACAGAAGTGCTTGCCCTGCGCGGCCAGCACGACGCAGGAGACGTCGTCGTCATCGTCGTAGGCCAGGAGCGCGTCGGCCAGTTCGGTCAGTACCTTCTCGTCGACGAAGTTGTGTGGTGGCCGGCACAGCTCCAACAGGACGACACGATCGGCTACTTGCTCGTGCACGATGTCGCTCATGCTCCCTCTCCCGCCTTGACGGTGACAGCCGCGCGCGCCTGTGCCGCCAGCGACTTCTTGTCGATCTTGCCGGAATGGTTGGTCGGCAGCGGCTCGTGCTGCAACTGCCACCGGCTGGGGATGGCGAAGGACGCCAGCTTGGCGCGGAGTTCCTCGCGCAGCTGCTGTTCGGTCACGCCGCTCTCGACGGCGACCACGGCCATCACCTCCTCCCCCAGATCCGGATGCGGGACGCCGAACACCGCGGATTCGACCACCCCGGCAATCCCCGCGAGCGCCTCCTCCACCGCGGCCGGGGCGATGTTCTCACCGCCTCGGATGATCATGTCCTTCGCTCGTCCGGTGATCCACAGGTAGCCGGCGTCGTCGATGTGCCCGAGGTCGCCGGTGTGCAGCCATCCGTCGCTGTCGATCGGTGACTCGTCCAAGCCGAAGTACCCGACCATCTGGGTGGGGCTGCGCACCAGGATCTCGCCGTCCCCGAGGTCGGCGGATTCGAGAATCTTCAACTCGACGCACGGCAGCGGACGTCCGCTGGTCCCGGGCCGCTGCGTGGTGTCCCGGCCGGACGCCGCCGTGGCCTGGCCTCCGTTCTCGGTCAGGCCGTAGCCGGTCGGCACCCTCGGCTCGACGCCGGGCAGTCCGGCCCGCAGCTGGGCGAGGAACTCGGCGTGCACCGGTGCTCCGCCGACCGTGATCGAGCGCAGGGACGTCAGGTCGCGGCGACGGACGTCGGGGTGCTCCAGTACCCGGGCGACCATGGTCGGTACGGCGCTCCAGCGGGTGATGCCCCACTCCTCGACGAGCCGCAGCGCCTCCCCCGCGTCGAACCTGCCGGACGGCATCACCAGGGTGTCGCCGACGGTGATGGCGCGGATGAGCGTCTGGACACCGCCGATGTGGAACATCGGTCCGGTGTGCAGGCCCGCGTCCCCCGTGGACTCGTCCACCTGGTGAGGCAGCCGTCGTGTGATGTGCAGCAGCATGTGCAGTCCGGCCAGGAGCGAGCGGTGCGAGAGCAGGACCGCCTTCGGACGACCGGACGTTCCCGAGGTGAAGACGATGACCGCCGGCGCGTCCTCGTCATCCTGTCCGCTCTCGTCGGGGAGCGAGTGCCGGCGGGTACCGGTCGGTTCCTCGCATGCCCAGCGCCCCACCGGCGCGCCGGCCGGGAGATTCGCCGCGCCCCGTGCGTCGGCCAGGATCAACTTGGGACTCAACAGCGCCAGACTGTCCGCGAGTTCCGCCTTCCCCCACCAGGCGTTGGCAAGGACCGGCACCGCGCCGACGTGCACGCAGGCCCAGAAGTTGATGATCCATTCCGGGCTGTTCCAACCGAGCAGCAGGACCTGGTCTCCGCGTCCGACCCCGGATGCCTCGAGTTCGACCACCTTGGCGGCGACCGCGTTGCGCAGCCCCGTGAAAGTGACGACCTGCTCGCCTTGAGCGATGTGAGCCCTCTCGCCCCACCGATCGGCGAAGGTCAGAAGTCCGGCGATGCTGCGTGGGCGGTCCCGGTAGGTGCGAAAGGCGGTGCCCCGCACGGTCTCGACACCGATCTCTTCGCCCCATACAGATGTCGTTGGGTTCATGTGTTCCTCCATGGGCGGCAAGCGCAGTCGACGATGCGCGCCCCTTAGTTCAGTGCTGGACAATGAGTAACTGCGGGGGCCTGATGTCCCGGCTACCAGGCGTTGGACAGCAGCGAGAGGGCGTCCACCCGGTCGGGAACTCGCGGCCCACCGGTGATGGTCCAGTCGTCGAGGGCATGGTCGGCGGCCTCGACCAGGTCCGTCTGCGAGAGGCCGACGTCCCGGAGCCGGGAGGGGACGTCGAACAACTCCAACAGCCGCTGGATCTTTCCGATCACCGCGTCCGCCCTGTGGTCCCGAAGGCCGACGAGTTCGGCAAGTTGGACGATCCGGTGAGCGATCACGCCGGCGTTGAAACGGATGACGTGAGGCAGCAGGAGCGCCTCTACGACCCCGTTGGCCGCGGACGAGCGAGGGCCCACGGCGTGCGAGAGGGCCTGCGCCAGGCCGCCGCCGGTGTAGTCGCTGCCGTGGCCGCTCATCAGGGCGGCCAGCATGAGGTGCAGGCGCGGCCGGGCGCCTTCCGGGTCGGTGCGCAATTGAGGGAGCCACGTGATCACCGTGCGCAGGGCGTGCACCAACTGCGCATCGGCCAGGGGGTCGACCTGACGAGACTGCAGTCCCTCCACTGCCATCGCGAAGACGTTCAGCGCGGCCGACCGGACGAGCCGCGGTGGCGCGGTGAGCGCCATTGCCGGGTCGAACATCACGCCTTGCGCCCGGGTCTTCGGGTCGAACAGGGCCAAGCGCTCTCCGGTGCGCGGATCCCGCACCGCGCTTCCGGCCTTGGCGTACGCGGTCGTCGGGGTGCTCGGCACCACCCACTGGGGCAGTTTCGGAGCGGTCAGTCGTGGGCTGACCAGCTTGCCCTCGCTGTCACGCCTGGTGCACAGCTCGCGAATGTCCCGATCTTCGGCGAGCAGGATGGACGCAGCGCGCGCGGTAACGACCGCGGATCCGCCGCCGATGGCGATCACGGCGTCCGCGTCATGTTCCTTGAGGAACTGCCGTGCGTGCTGCACCACGGGCAGTGGGCTGTGCTCGGCAACGCCGTCGAACTGTCCCACCAAGTGCTTTCCCACGGCCCGTTGGACACGGCCGAGGGCGTCGGTGTGCTTGACGATCGAGGACCCGCACACGATCACCGCTCGCCGTGCGTGCAGTCGGTCGAGTTCACGGGGAAGGGCGGCGAGGGCGTCCTCTCCGCAGAAGGTGCGGAACGCCGGGCTCACATGTCGGAGTCCGAGGTCGGCATCCAGGCTCATCGACTCATCCCCCGAGTTCGACGACGGCGCGGCCACGGACATGGCCACCGTGCAGTGCCTCGACGGCTGTGTTCAGGTCGTCCAGCGTGAACCGGTCGGTGACCAGCGCGCTCGGGTCGAAGCGTCCGTCACGGGTCCAGTCGACGAAGGTCTCGAAGTCGCGCGCCGGGGCGCAGCTGCCGCCGACGCAACCGAGCAGGCTCTTCTCCCCGTTCAGCAGGTCCATGCTGTCCAGCGGGAAGGGCGTCCGCGGGATGCCCACGAGTACGTCTGCCCCGCCGCGGATGCCTGCACCGCGGATGCCGGGGCGTACGGCGGCGAGGCTCACCGGGATGTTCGTGCCGATGCCGGTGCAGTCGAAGGCGTAGTCCACCCCATGTGTCCCGTCATCGTGCGGGGTCAGGGCACGGATGGCAGCAATGGGGTCGGTCTTCTTGGCGTTGATCACCTCGGTCGCCCCGAACTGCTGGGCCAGCTTCAGCTTGTCGTCGTCGACATCGACGGCTATCACCGGCGTGGCGCCAAGGATGGCGGCGCCGGCGATCGCGCACAGCCCCACACCTCCGGCGCCCCAGATGGCGACGCTTTCACCCGGGCGGACCGCAGCGCTGTTCATCACGGCACCGGCCCCGGTCATCAGTGCGCAGCCTATGACCGACCCCAGATCCTGGGGCGTGCCCTCCGGGGCCTTGACGACGTACTGCTCGTCGACCACGGCGTGCGTGCCCCAGGTGAACGTGTTGTGCGTCTTCGCCACGCTCCCGTCGGCGAAGGTGACGTGAGACGGCACGGGCGGGCGACCCTCCAGTGGTGCCCGAGGTATCCAAGTGATCAGCACCCGGTCCCCTGGCGCCACGTAGTCCACCTGCTCACCCACAGCGGCCACCGCGCCGATCGACTCGTGCCCGAGCAGCATCGGTTCGGTCCGTGAGGAGTCGTAGATCCGGTCCAGCTGGCTGTGGCAGACCCCGAACGCCTGCTGCTCGACGGCGACTTCGTACGGCCCCAGCGCGCCCAGCGTGACGTCACGGATCTCGAGTCGCTGCTGTCCGGGCGGAAGGACCGCGATGCGTGCGTCAATGGTCATGACGGTTCAGCTCCTTGTTCTGTGCGGCCGCTCTGGTGCTCGACACCTCGAGTGAGTTCATATATACGATCCACGGTACGTATTTACAGTCGCGAGACTATGAACACCACCCGCCACTGTCAACGGGGAGACCTCCCACCCAGCCCCCAAAAAAGCCCCGTGCACGAGCGTTGACACACCTCGGACCGAACCTTACGGTCGATCGCAGATACGCCCTCAAGTTCGTATATCAGAACTCCCGTGGTCGATGAGGTATCCAGGCCCGCGGGATTCCCGACCGACGCTCAGCAGAGCGTGCGCGGCATCTGGCCGCACCCTGCCGACGGCTGGCCTCGCCACCGTCGGTCCCCTGACGCGGCGACGACGCCGCGTCACCGACAGGGAGATGCAATGACGCACTCGCAGGAACAGACACTCAGGCCAGTGGGAACACCGAAGGACCCCGTCACCGAATCAGCGTCCCCGCCGGGGATGGGACGAGTTGCCACTGCCAGCTTCATCGGCACCGTCATCGAGTTTTACGACTTCGGTATCTACGGGACGGCCGCCGCGCTGGTCTTCCCCGAGGTGTTCTTCCCCGCCCTGGGGCCGGCCGCGGGGGTCACCGCCTCCTTCGCCGCCCTCGGAGTCGCCTTCGTGGCGCGGCCCTTCGGCAGCCTCCTGTTCGGACACTTCGGGGATCGCCTGGGACGCAAGAAAACCCTCATCGCGACGATGCTCCTCATGGGGCTGTCCACCATCCTCGTCGGCTGTATGCCCACCGCCGATCAGATCGGCGTGGCAGCGCCCGTCCTGATCGTGATGCTGCGCGTCCTGCAGGGCCTGGCCGCGGGGGGCGAGTTCGCCGGAGCGGTCCTTTTCTCCTCCGAACACGCGCCCAAGGGCAAGCGCGGTTTCTGGGCGATGTTCCCCAACTTCGGTGGAGGTGGGGCCATCACGCTGGCCAATCTCACGTTCTTGCTCACCACGCTCTTCATGAGCGATGACACCTTCATCAGCTGGGGGTGGCGTGTCCCCTTCCTGGCCAGCTTCCTGCTCATCATCGTCGGCCTGTGGATCCGGTTGCGGATCGACGAGACCCCTGTCTTCAAGAACCAAGTCGCGCGGTCGGGCCCCTCCCGACTGCCGTTCCTCGAAGCCCTCAAGCACCAGCCGCGCCAAGTGCTGCTCGCCACCGGCACCGTGATGATCGGCTTCGCGCTCACCTACATCGGCGGTACCTACCTGGTCAGCTACGGCACGACCGTTCTCGAGCTGCCCCGCGCCTTCGTCCTGAGCATGGCGATGGTGGGCGGGATCACGATCTCCGCCGGAGTCGTGCTCGGTGCGGTCCTTTCCGACCGCATCGGCCGTCGCTGGGTGATCGTCGGCGCGGCGGGCGTCGCTGTCGTGTGGGCGCTGGCTCTGTTCCCGCTGCTCGACCTGGGCTCTCGCGGGGTCTTCGCCATCGGAGTCCCGGTGACGCTGTTCTTGTCAGGGATCGCCACCGGGCCGCAGGGGGCGTTCCTCTCCGAGCTCTTCCACACCCGGTACCGCTACACCGCGGCCGGCCTCAGCTACAGCCTGGCCGGCATGCTCGGCGGCGGTGTTCCGCCACTGATCGCGCCGTCCGTCATCGACTCCTTCGGCAGCTTCTTCTTCGGCTGCATCCTGGCCGGCGTCTGTCTCATCAGTCTGATCTGTGTGCTCGCGGTCGGCGAGACGCGCCAACTCGACCTCGATCGGGCCACGGTCGACCCCGTTGCCTGATCCCGCCACCCGGACAACGGCGGTGAGCGCAAGGAAACGTCGGCCCTCACCCCGTGGGACGACGCCCGCATGACACGACTGAAGGGTCACATGGCAGGTGCGCCCCGCAACCTGGTGCTTCTGCGCCACGGAGAGAGCGTCTGGAACGCGCTGGATTTCTTCGCCGGCTGGACCGATGTTCCCCTGTCGGCTCGGGGGCGGACTCAAGCGCGCTTGTGCGGCAAACAGTTGGCGGCAGCGGCCCTCTTGCCCGACATCGTGCACACCTCCCTGTTGTGCCGTGCCATCTCGACCGCGGACCTGGCGCTCGATGCCGCCGACCGGCATTGGATCGATGTCCGCCGCAGCTGGCGCCTCAATGAGCGCCACTACGGAGCTCTGCAGGGCAAGAGCAGAAAGCAGGTTCGCGACGAGTTCGGCGACGAGCAGTTCCTGCGCTGGCGGCGGTCCTGGGACGTGCCGCCTCCCGCCGGGCACGGCAGCATGTCGTGCCCGGAGACCGAAGCCCGCTACCGCGGACTGGGCGTTCCGATTCCGGCGGCCGAGTCCCTCAAGGACGTACACACCCGCCTGTTGCCGTACTGGGAAGCAGCCATCGTCCCCGACCTGCGGGCGAACAGAACCGTGCTGGTCGTCGCGCACGGCAACACCCTGCGGGCCCTGATCAAGCTCATCGACGGCCTCGCCGACGACGCCATCAGCGGGCTCGACATCCCGACCGGCGTTCCTCTGCACTACCGCCTCGACCACGCTCTGCGCCCCCTTACCCCCGGCGGCTCCTCTCTTTCATCCCCCTAGATCCCAGGAGGTGACCTGCGATGTCGGCAGAACCGGCCTCGGCACGTCCACCCTTTGTCCTTGTGCACGGCGGCCGACACGGCGGCTGGTGCTGGAAGCACGTGGCCACCGCTCTGCGGCAGACCGGCCACCTGGTGTACACCCCGACTCTGACGGGCCTCGGGGAGCGAGCACACCTGCTCAACCAGACGATCGGCCTGAACCATCACGTCCAGGACCTCGTCGCCACCTTCGAGTTCGAGGACATCCAGGACGCCGTGCTGGTGGCACACAGCTACGGCGGAATGGTCGTGTCCGGCGCCCTGGAGCACATCGCGGACCGGGTGCGCCGAGTCGTCTACCTCGACGCGCACCTCCCACGCTCCGGAGAGTCCGTCTTCGACATGATCGGCGCCGATCGCGCCGCGAACCACCTGGCGAACGCCAAGAACAATGGTGAGGGCTGGTTCATCCCACCGGCCGACGCCTCCTGGTACGGCGTCACCGATCCGGACGATGCCGCATGGGTCAACAGCCGCATCACGGCGCAGCCGTTGAAGACCTACCAGGACCCGGTCGGCGACACCGACCGGGCCTGGAGCCACCCGGGCATGTTCATCGAATGCGTCCCGTCCTCGCTGGAGCCGCACATCTTGAACCGCGCACGCGAGCGGCACACCACCGATCCCGCCTTCTCCTACCACGTCCTGCACGCGACACACGACGCGATGGTCACAGCACCCGACGCGGTGACGGAACTACTGCGCGCGGCGGTGGGCTCGTGAGCAGCTCGCCGACGCACGCGCTCGCGGAATACGCGGCTACCACCTCGCTCGACGCACTCCCCCGCGACGTGAGGGAACAGGCGAAGCAGGTGATACTCGACGAGATGGCCAGCGCCCACTTCGGCCGGCAGCAGCCGGCCGGTGCCCTGGCGGCCCAGTACGTCGCGACTCTGGCAGGCCCGTCGGAGTCACGGGTCCTGGGCACCGCCCTGCTTACTTCCGCGCCCCTGGCCGCTCTGGCCAACGGAACGGCGGGCCACGCGGACGAGATCGACGGCGCGCACGTCGTCGGTGGTCACCCGGGCGCGACGCTCGTCCACGCCGCGGTCGCCATGGCGGAACGGCAGGGCTCGACCGGCGGTGACCTGCTCAATGCCGTCGTCCTGGGCTACGACGTGGGCGTCCGGCTCATCGCCGCGTGCGGCGGTCTGTTCAGCGTCAAGGAACGCCACCACCTGAACTCCGACTTCCTCCATGCCCTGGCCGCCGCCGTGGCATGCAGCCGGCTCATGGGGCTGACGCCGGAGCAGTACCGCCACGCGATGGCACTGGCGACGTTCCAGGCGAACGGGCTGTGCGCCCTCTTCCGCGAACGGCAGCACCTCAGCAAGGCGTTCTGCAACGGCCAGTACGCGATGGCGGGGGTCAGCGCCGCGCTGCAGGCGGCCACCGGGTTCGAGGGGTGCGACGACATCCTGGGTGAGCGGCACGGCGTGTTCGACGCCTGGGGAGCGGACGATGCATCGGCCACCGTGACACAGGGCCTCGGCAGCGACTTCGCCGTGATGGGTGCCAACTTCAAGTTCGTACGTGCCGGGTACCCGATCCACGCGCCTGTCAAAGCAGCCCTGTCGTTGATGGCACGCCATGGCCTCACCGTTGACACCATCTCCGCGGTCGAGGTGGGAATGCCGGCCCGCGCGCTACGCGTCGTCGACAACCGCCAGATGCACAACATCTGTGCACAGGACATGCTCGCCGTGGCCCTGCTGCGCGGTGGGCTCGCGCTGAACGAGAACCCCTTCCCCGCCGTGCTCGAAGATCCCGCCTTCCCGGCGCTGCGCGCCCGCATCACCGTGGTGGTGAACCCTCTGCTGGAGGCTCAGGCACCCAATGGCCGGGGAGCAGTCGTCACGATCAGGACCCACGACGGCAGGCGCGTGAGCGAACGGGTCGATCACCCTCGGGGGCACAGTGCCCGAGGTGGGGTCAGCTGGGACGAACTGTCCGTCAAATGGCATGAGGCCAGCCCCGATCAGGACGTGGACTCCTGGGTCGCTCACGCCCGCGAACTCGAGGACTTGAAACACGTGGAGGAGATGTCGAGCCTGTTCTCCCAACAGCCTTGATCGCCTGAGCTGTACGCCGCCTCGGGTTCGAGAGGAAACATTCACGGGGCTGAGGCGGCATCGTTTCAACACCCCTCCGAGGTCGCTGCCTGGTACGCGGCCACCTCGCTCGTCCGCGTGCCCGCGCCGGCGCCGACCCGATGCACCTTCGCTCCGGGAAAAGCTCTTGCACGGGCGTTGACACGGTCCGCCCCGCCTCCCTACCTTCGATTCGCAGATACGGCCATGAGTTCATATATGCGAAATCAGAATCGTGTCGATCGATACCTCGCCCGCAGTAAGTCCGTCCGTCCGGTCGCATCCGACGATGAAGACAAGGACGCCCATGAAGGTCGGATCCCGCGGGCTTGGCGCGACGAGCTCAAGGAACGTCCTCCCGCATCCGCCATCCACTGCGGCACGCATGACGCAACCCCGCCTTCGGCCGATGCCACGGTCTCACCGGCAATCGGCCTCCTGACGCCGCGACGAAGCCGCGTCGACGAGAGGGAGATGCAATGACGCACTCACATGAACAGTCCGCTCCACCGATCGCTGGATCCGGGTCCGGCCCCGCGGAAGCAGATCCGCCCGGGATGCGACGGGTCGCGACCGCCAGCTTCATCGGCACTGTGATCGAGTTCTACGACTTCGGCATCTACGGCACAGCGGCCGCCTTGGTCTTCCCCCAGGTGTTCTTCCCCGCACTGGGCGAAGCCGCAGGCACCATCGCCTCGTTCGCGGCGCTCGGCGTCGCGTTCCTGGCCCGACCGTTCGGCAGCATCCTGTTCGGTCACTACGGCGACCGGCTGGGCCGCAAGAAGACCCTGATCGCCACCATGCTCCTCATGGGGCTGTCCACCGTGCTGGTGGGACTCATGCCCACCGCCAACCAGATCGGAGTGGTGGCACCCGCCCTGATCATCGTGCTCCGCGTCATGCAAGGGTTGGCGGCCGGCGGCGAGTTCGCCGGCGCCGTGCTCTTCTCCTCGGAACACGCACCCAAGGACAAACGCGGCTTCTGGGCGATGTTCCCGTCACTGGGCGGAGGCGGCGCAATCGTGCTCGCCAACGCCACGTTCTTCCTCACCTCCGTTCTCATGAGCGAGGAAACCTTCGTCAGTTGGGGCTGGCGGGTCCCGTTCGTCGCCAGTTTCCTGCTCGTCATCTTCGGGCTCTGGGTGCGGCTGCGCATCGCCGAGACTCCGGTGTTCAAGAACCAGAAGGCACATTCCGGCACGTCCAAGATGCCGTTCGTCGAAGCGTTCAAGCACCAACCGGTCCAGGTGCTGTTGGCGACGGGCACGGCGACCGCGTGCTTCGCCCTCACCTATATCGGCGGGACCTACCTCATCAGCTACGGCACATCGGTGCTGGACCTGCACGGCACCTACGTCCTTGGAATCGCGATGATCGGGGGCCTGGCGATCTCCGCCGGAGTCGTACTCGGCGCCGTACTCTCCGACAGGTTCGGGCGGCGCGTGGTCATGATCTGGTCCACGTGGGCGGCGGTCGTGTGGGCACTGGCGCTCTTCCCCATCCTCGACCTGGGATCGCGCACGGTCTTCGCGATCGGGTTGCCCGTCACCATGTTCCTCTCCGGGCTCGGCAGGGGACCCCAGGGAGCGTTTCTGTCCGAGCTCTTCCACACCCGCTACCGCTATACCGCGGTCGGTCTCAGCTACGCCCTGGCCGGAATGATCGGCGGCGGTGTGCCGCCTCTCGTCGCTACCTCGATCATCGGCTCGCTCGGCAGCTTCGTGTTCGGCATCGTCCTGGCCGGCACCTGTGTGGTCAGTCTGATCTGCATCCTCTTGGTCGGTGAGACCAAGCAACTCGACCTGGACCACACGACGTCGACGACACCGCGCCCTGACCGCGTTTCAGGCTGAACGCCGGCGAACCAGTGGGGTGGGCTTGTCTCATGTCAGCCGCACTCGTCCGGGGTCTCTTTCCCACTGCGGCCACCGACAAGCCCTCCCCGCATTCCGGGCAGCCCCTGTCTCCGTCCCCGTCCCCGTCCCCGTCCCCGAAATCAGAAGGTGATCTGCAATGTCGGCGCACTCGGCCTCGGCGAGTCCCCCCTTCGTGCTTCTCCACGGCGGCCGTCACGGTGGCTGGTGCTGGAAACACGTGGCCGCCGCGCTGCGGCAGAAGGGGCTGGTCGTGCACACGCCCACACTGACCGGCCTCGGCGAGCGATCACATCTACTGAATCCCGACATAGGCCTGGACGTTCATGTTCAGGACCTCGTCGCCACCTTCGAGTTCGAGGACATCGAGGACGCCATTCTCGTGGCCCACAGCTACGGCGGCATGGTCGCGTGCGGCGCGATGGAACGCATTGCCGACCGCGTCAGGAGGATCGTCTTTCTCGACGCGCACCTCCCGCGGACCGGGGAGTCGCACTGCGACATGGTCGGCCCCGCCCGCGCCGCGGAGCACATCGCGATGGCGGAACGCGGCGGCGAAGGCTGGTACATCCCGCCCTCCGACGCCTCCTGGTACGGCGTCACCGACCCGGATGACGCCGCATGGGTCAACAGCCGAACCACAGCACAGCCGTTGAAGACGTACCAGGACCCAGTGGGCTGTACAAACCGCGCCTGGAGCCACCTCGGCATGTTCATCGAATGCGTGCCGTCGTCCCTGCAGCCGCACATCCTCGAGAGGGCACGTAAACGACACGCCGAGGACCCTGCGTTCCCGTATCGCCTCCTGCACGCGACGCACGACGCCATGGTCACGGCGCCCCAAGCGGTGACCGACCTGCTCCTTGAGGCGATGAACCCATGAGTGCGTCATCAACGGCTCTCACGCTCGGGCGGTCACGAGTGCCCGGCCGCCGCACCGGTACCGGCTCGCCGACTCCTTCGTTGACGCCGGTCAGGACGATGCGTGCCGTTGCTGCTCTGTGGCCATCGCGTCCTGAACCCCTGCCGGCTGCTCTGCCGTCATGTCGAGCAGGAGCATGGCGTCGTAGTCAGGCGTCCCGGGTTCGGCGGTGTACGCCCCGAGTCGTTGGCCCGGTGTGCCTTCGAGGTGCATGCTCTGGCCGCTGAGGGTGAGGATACCGATCTGGGGGTGGTGGAACGTCTTCTGGATCTTCTTGCGGCCGACGACGTCGTAACGCTCCCAGAGCTTGGCGAAATCGGGGCTCTTGAGCAGGAGTTCGCCGACCAGGTGCGTGAGGTCGGGTGCGTCGGGATTGGTGCCGGCCTGGGCGCGCAGGCCGGCGACGCAGGTGCGGACCTGCGTCTCCCAGTCCGGGAACAGCTCACGGGCCGTGGGGTGGAGGAAGAGGTAGCAGGCGAGGTTGCGCTGCTTGGCCGGCCAGTCGGCGAGGCCCGCGTACAGGGCCAGGCCAGCGGGGTTCCAGGCGAGCAGGTCCATGCTGCGGCTGACGATGTAGGCCGGGTTTGGGCCACATGGTCTCCAGGAGCAGCTTGAGGTGCGGCCGCACCGTGCGGCTGGGCGGCGGGGGCGGCTCGGGCGCGTAGCGGGCGGCCCGGGCGGCGAGCTCGCGCAGGTGGTGGTGTTCGTCGTCGTCGAGATGCAGAGCGCGGGCGTCGACGACGCCGGGGCTCGGCCGGGTTTCCTTGCCGCGTTCGAGGCGGGTGTAGTAGTCGATGCTGACCCCGGCCAGGGTGGCCAGCTCTTCACGGCGCAGGCCGGGCGTGCGGCGTACGCCGGGGCCGGGGGTGAGGCCCGCGCTCTGGGGACTGGTCTGGGTGCGGCGGGCGCGCAGGAAGCGCCCCAGCTCGTCTCCGCCGGTGTGCCGGTCAGGTGTCATACCGCCAGTGTCACCCCCGCTGCCACCGGGGTGGAATCCGCGAGGGGGCCCTGTCATGACCCCCGTTACCCACCCCCTGAACGACCCGGCCTGCCTCTATCGCGCGCGAGGCGGCACCGTGGATGACGTCGCCGGATGACCCCCTTCAAGCAGGAGGAGCGCCCCCGTGTCCACCGCCCTCACCCCGACTGTCGCCGGAGCGGCGTCGGCCGAGTGGTCGCCACGTGGGTCGTGGCCGACGAGACAGCACTTGCCGACGGCCTGGCGACGGCACTCTTCTTCACCGAGGCGCAGCGGCTCGCGGAGACCTTCCAGTTCGCCTACGTACGCATGTACGCCGACGGGCGCGCCGAGCACTCACCGGATTTCGTCGGCGAGCCCTTCAACTGAGGACATGCCGTCCGGGTCTCACGTAGAAGCCGCGACAAAGACAAGAAGCGCAACAAGAAGAAGGAAGACATGCCACCCCTCAGCAAGAAGTTCACCACGGCGCTGGTAGGCATTTCCGTGACAACCGTGATCGTGGGCTGCACTGCCACCGGCACCGGCACGAACGGCGCGAGCTCACCGTCCGCCTCGACCGCAAGCCCCTCGCCTTCCCGCTCGTCCGCCGACCGTGGCCCGTACAAGGACGGCGAGTACAGCGTGGACGGCGAGTACGGGACCCGGGGATCAAGCATCGGAGTGTCCCTCACTCTCCGTAATGACGAAATCATCACCGTCGACGTCACACCTCACGCGACGGACGAGACCTCGCTCGGATTACAGAGGCGCTTCGCCAAGGCGGTCCCGGCCCTGGTGGTCGGCAAGGAAATCGACGACGTGGACCTTGACCGAGTGGCCGGCAACAGCCACACCCCCGACGGGTTCAACGACGCCCTCGAAAAGATCAAGGCCGAAGCCTCGGAGCGCGTCACGCGATCATGAGGTGGCCTTCCGCCTTCCCCGACACCGAGATGCTGACCGGAGTGCCTTCCAGGTGTCTGACCTGCGCGGGAGACGTGAGGGGGGACCTGTCACAGCCTGGCTGGCCACTGCCTGGCATATCTCGGCCTGGTTGGAGACGGCGCACAGCGAGAGGGTGAAGAACGTCGCCGCTCACCCCCTGCGGCACGTTCATTTCGAGTAGGAGCACTCTTCGTGTCCACCTCCCTCACCTCCCCTGCCGTCACCATCGGCCGGGTGACCCCGCAGCGCCCCGCGAGCGCCGGCTGGGCCCTCGGAGCCGCGCTGCTCGGCTTCTTCGTCATCACCCTGGACGCACAGATCGTGAACGTGGCCCTGCCCGCGATCCGGGACGGCTTCGACGGCGGCATGACCGCACTGCAGTGGGTGGTCGACGGCTACACGCTGATGTTCGCGGCGTTCCTGTTGTCGGCCGGTTCACTGACCGACCGGTTGGGAGCGCGTCGTACGTTCGGCATCGGGATGGCCCTGTTCGTGGCCGCTTCCGCGGCCTGTGGGCTTGCCCCCAACCTCGGCACGCTGGTGGTCTCCCGTCTCGTGCAGGGCGCGGGCGCCGCAGTGATCGTGCCGTCGTCGCTGACGCTCATCCGTGAGGCGTTCCCGGATGCGCGCCGTCGCGTCAAGGCGATCTCCGTCTGGGCGTTGGGCGGGTCCGTCGGCGCGGCCGCGGGACCGGTGGCGGGCGGTGTCCTGAGCCTGCTCAGCTGGCGCATGATCTTCTTCGTCAACCTGCCCGTCGGTCTCGCGGCCCTCTTCTTGCTGGCCCGCACGGCGCGGTCCCCGCGCCAGTCGCACGGCTCCTTCGACTGGGCAGGGCAGATCGCGGCTGTGGTCGCCCTGGGCGCCCTGACATACGGAGCGATCGAGACGGGCGCGGTCGGATTCACCGCCGGACGCGTTCTGGCGTCGTTCACGGTCGCGGTGATCGCAGCAGTGGTGTTCGTGACCGTCCAGGCACGGCGCGAGCACCCGATGGTGCCGCTGACGCTGCTGCGCTCGCGGACCATGGCGCTGACGGCCGGGATCGGCTTCGCCCTGAACGTCGGCTTCTACGGCATGATCTTCCTGCTCAGCCTCTACCTGCAGCAGACCCGAGGGCTGTCGGCGCTGGCCACGGGCCTCGCATTCCTGCCGATGGCCGCGCTGACCGCGTTCGTGAGCCCGAGCGCCGCCTGGTTCACCGCCCGATTCGGCGCCCGCATGCCGGTTGTCACCGGGCAGGCGGCGATGGTCCTCGGTCTGGTACTCCTGGCGTTCGTCCCGGCATCGGCGCCGACCTGGCTGTTCGTGGCCCTGATGGTCCCGGTCGGCGCGGGTGGTGGACTGGCCGTGCCGGCGCTGACCTCGCTGCTGCTCGACCACGTCCCCGCCGAGCGGGCCGGGACCGCCAGCGGTGTCCTCAACACCTCCCGGCAGGTCGGCGGTGCCCTCGCGGTGGCCGTGTTCGGCGCGACGGTAGCCGGCAGGTCCGGCTTTCTGCCCGGTATGGACGCGAGCCTGCTGATCGCCGCTGCCGCGGTACTGATCACCACCGCGGCGAGCTTCCTGCTCAAGCCCGCGTCGCGGTCATGACCTCGTAATGCGCAATCCCCCGCGTCGCACCTCGACAGAGGGGGTGCGTTGCACCCCGAATGGACGGCCCGGCAAAGGGAAATGCCTCCCGTCCCCGGTTCGAAAGAAGACACCATGAACATCAGCATCCGGAAGAAGGCATTGGCCGCGGGGGCGGCTGCCCTCCTCTCGGCGGGTCTTGCGGCCTGCTCCAGTGCCGACAACGACAGTCCGAGCACGCCGAGTTCGGCATCGGCGAATGCCACGGCCCCGTCGCCCTCCGCGAGCCGCGCTTACCGCGACGGCACCTACTCGGCCGATGGCGAGTACGGCTCGCAGAACTCCAGCATCGGTGTGTCCGTCACGCTCGACAACGGAGTGATCACCGACGTCGAGGTGACGCCGCACGCGACCAACGAGACGTCCCGCGACTACCAGGAGCGCTTCGCCGACGCGGTCCCGGACCTCGTCGAAGGCAAGTCCATCGACGCCGTCCAGCTGGACCGCGTGGCCGGCTCCAGCGGAACGCCCGACGGCTTCAACGCAGCCATCGATCAGATCAAGGACGAGGCCGCCGCGTGACCTCCACCCGGACAGCGACACACACGGAAGGAAGTTCCACCATGCCGAACTGGACTATGGACGAGCTCAAGCGCATCGCCGAGGCCACGGAACTCGACCTGGAGTCGGAGCGATCCGACCGCAGCCTCCGCGAGCCCGTCACCATGTGGGTCGTGCACGCGGGCGACGGCATCTACGTCCGCTCCGTCAAGGGCCGCACCGGCCCCTGGTTCCGCGGCGCACAGGCGCAGCACCAGGGACGCATCAGCTCCGGCGGCGTCCGCAAGGACGTCACGTTCACCGACGCCGACCCGGCCGACTGGCCGTCGGTCGACGCCGCCTACCACGCGAAGTACGACGCCTACCGGGGGATCGTCGACCGCGTACTGACCGAGCAGGCCCGCGAATCCACCCTCAAGCTCCTCCCCCGCTGACTCCGCGGCACTTGCCCGGAACCAACCCGAAACCGATCACGGAACGAAACGGAACACCATGAAGGCCACCCTGCTCTACGCCGCCGGAGACGTTCGCGTCGAGGACGTCCCCGACGCGAGGATCCAACAACCCACGGACGCCGTCGTACGCGTCGTCGCCTCCTGCGTGTGCGGCAGCGACCTCTGGCCGTACAAGAGCGCGCCGGCCACCGACCACCCCCGGCACATGGGGCACGAATTCCTCGGCACGGTCGAGGAATTGGGCTCCGATGTGACCGGCCTCGCCGTCGGGGATTTCGTCGTGGCGCCCTTCGTCTGGGCCGACGGCACCTGCGAGTACTGCCGGTCCGGTCTCCCCACGTCATGCCTGCACGGCGGCCAGTGGGGCCTCAACGGCGTCGACGGCGGACAGGGCGAGGCGGTGCGCGTGCCCTTCGCCGCCGCCAACCTCGTCAAGCTGCCCGACGGCACCGCCCCGGACTCGGCGCTCGTCCCCGACCTGCTCACCCTGTCCGACGTCCTGTGCACCGGCTACCACGCCGCCCACACCGCGGGCGTCCAGAAGGGCGAGTCCGTCGCCGTGATCGGCGACGGCGCGGTCGGCCTGTCCGGCGTGATCGCCGCGAAGCTGCTCGGTGCGGAGCAGATCATCCTGCTCGGCCGTCACACCCAACGCACCGACCTGGGACGTGAGTTCGGGGCAACCGATGTCGTCGCCGAGCGCGGCGAGGAGGGCGAGGCCCGCGTACGCGAGCTGACCGGCGGGCTCGGCGCTCATCGCGTCCTGGAGTGCGTCGGGACCGAGCAGGCCCTGACCACCGCGTACGCCGCCGTGCGGGACGGCGGGGCGATCGGTCGCGTCGGCGTACCCCAGTACGCGCTGGGCCCGATCGGAATGAACATGATCATGCGGAACATCACGCTCACCGGGGGCGTCGCCCCGGCCCGCACCTATATCGAGCAGCTGCTGCCGCACATCCTGAGCGGCGAGATCCACCCCGGCAAGGTCTTCGACCGCACAGTCGCCCTCGACGAGGTCCCCGACGCCTACCGCGCGATGAACGACCGCGAGGCGCTCAAGGTGCTCATCCAGCCCTGACCGGCACGCGGCGGCACGGCCGTGACAAGGGACACTCCGATCCCCCGTAGGAAACTGCATCGCGGTCGTGTCCCTCGCCCACGGTCAGCAAAGCCCTGCGCATGGGGTGCTCGGCGCACGACGGCACACGAGGGGTCCCGCTCTACGTCCGAGCGGGACCCCTCGGTCCGTAACCCTGGCGTCTACGGCAGCCGGATGCGGGAACTCGCATCTCTGCGATCGACCACCAGGAACCGGATGCCTTGTTGAGAGTCACTTTGACGTACCTGGCCTGCACGATGGGGAAGTTGACTGTGGTGACGGCGCCCGCGCCTTCACCGCCGGCGACCGTACGCCAGGTGCTGTTGTCGTCGGACACCTCCACTGTGAGGCCTCGGGGGTAGTCGGTGGCGCTCGTCCCGGAGTCCAGGACGAGGTGGTTGAACCACTGGCTGGAGCCGGTGTCGGCCTTGAACCACTGGCCGGCGGCCTGCGGGGCTCCGGTGCTCCAACGCGTGCCGGTGTTCCAGTCCAGTGCGTTCGCCGGTGAACTGCCGGATTCCGTGGCTGAGGCGGTGGCCGTCCAACCGGTCTGGTCCAAGGGCACGGTGGCCATACCGGGTTCACCGCCGGCGTGTTTTGAGACGGTACGCAGCCGGGCTGGGTGGCGCCGGACAGGACGTCGGGCAGCAGTTCCTCGATGTAGGCGCGGGCCGGGGAGACTACGCCGGCCAGGGTGATGTTCCGCGTGATCATGTCGCCGCCGACCGGGCCTTCCTCGTATTGCGTGACGATGCTTCTGCTCGACATGACGGCACCCGCCCGTCGAACAAGCAGGCGCCACAACAGCGTTGACGGCCCGCCGCTGACGGAACACGCGCTCCGTCAGCGGCCACGGCGACTCACTAGTGCCGCATCAAGCAACGTTCGCCCTGTCGATGACCTCGCGGAGCCGCTCGTCGGCGGCGTGCTTGTTCCGCCAGATGATGTAGCGGC
>NZ_JBEOVA010000064.1:0-22969 GCF_040295225.1 Streptomyces sp. NPDC002896
CCGCTGGCTGTGCGGGCCCGCATGGGCGCGTGCAACCGGGTGTACAACGTCGTGATGCGCGCGCTGGCCGGCGTCGCACCGGATCGGATCGTCGCCAGTGGCCACGACTCGACCAACGCGGTGGGGCTGGCGCACTTCGGTCCCGACCGCTACCGCGTGTACATGGAGTGCGTCGGCGGCGGCTGGGGCGCCGCCGAGGCCGCGGACGGCGAGGATGTCGTGGACGCTCCCCTCGCGAACTGCAGCAACGTACCGATCGAGTCGCTCGAAACCGATCATCCCTACATGCGCATCGAGGAGTACGCGATCCGCCAGGACTCCGCCGGAGCCGGGCGCAGACGCGGAGGCAGCGGTGTGCGACGCACCTATCGGATCCTCGACGACGGAGTCAGCTTCAACGCGTACTCCGACCGGCACAGGATCCCGCCGTGGGGGCTCTTCGGCGGGCTCGAGGGGAGCCCGAGCCGTCACTCCGTGATCCGGGACGGCGAGGAGATCGTTCTCCCGTCCAAGACCAACTACCCGTTGCGCCGAGGCGACCTGCTCGTCATCGAGACCGCAGGTGGCGGCGGCTACGGCGACCCGCGCGAGCGTGACCGGGCCGCAGTCAGGAAGGATCTGGAAAGCGGCTGCATCTCCACGGAAGCCGCCGCCCGGATCTACGGTCTCGAGGTCGAGGCCGTTGGCTGAGAGCTCCTTCCAGCGGAGGAGGGTCGGCGGCGGCGCGGCGGCAGCGTCTCGGGTGGGGGACGAGGCAGACGGCGAGTCTGCGGAAGGCTTCGTGGATGTCGTCGCATGGATCCCAGCTGATATGCAGGCGGCGAAAAGACATGGAGCCAGGCGGTTGGGTCGGCCGCGCAGCGAGGTTCTCGCCGAAGCGAGTCCTTGTTCGCGCGGCCTCCCGCTGAGTGAAGTAGGCCGCCGACGAGGTGCCTCTGGAGGAGGTCCTTTTCCGACGGCCCCTTCCCGAACCGGGCAGGCGAGATTTCCCCGCACCCGGCTCTCCGGTAGTCAATTCCGGGTAAGTGCTGTACTCCGTCCCCGCGTGGATGTTCTGGTGGCAGCGTTCGCAGACCACGAGGGTCTTGCGTTTCCGCATGGCCATCAGCCGCACCCACGATGGCGGTTCCGGCCGTCCTGGCTTGTTGAGATCGGCGAGTTTGCGGACGTGGTGGACTTGGAGTCCGGTGCGCCCTTCGCATATCTCGCACTTCCCGGCGAGAAGCCGATGAATCAGCTCGTTGCGCCGTGCAGTGGCCATGACCGGCTGCCGGTCGGTAAGGACGGCGGTGCGCTTGCGTTTGAGAGGGATCCCGCCGAAGCGGGCCACCAGTGGTTTCTTCCCCTTCTCCCGCTGCACTGTGACTTGGAAGCAGGTCCGCCGGCCGTCAGGGGTGTCGATGCTCGCCTTGTATCTGCGGGCCATCTTCATGACGGTCGACTTGTGCTTCCCGGCCAGGGTCTTGAGCATCGAGGTCTCCATGACCCAGCGCAGTGTCTCCAGGCGGAATACATCCTGGGCGAGAAGGTAGTACTGGACGAACCCGCGGTACTCGGACCCGTACTTCGCGACGATCGTGAAGTCTTCGTCGTGCAGTAACGGGCCACGCTGAGCGGGCTTTCCCTTGCTCATATAGCGAGAGCATCGGTCCCGGATCACGTCCCTGGGCACGAACAGACCAATGACGCCGTTGACCGCCCGGCGATTCCGCGTGATCTTCGTGTCGCCGTGCTGGGCCTTGATCTCGTAGCCGAGGAACCGCGCCGCCTGGCTGGTGGCGTGTGTGACCAGGGTTTTGGGTTCGGATAGTTCCAGCCTGAGTTCGTCACGCAGGAACTTCCGGATCCTCCCCTTGATCTCCTCGGCCTCGTGCTTGGGACCAGCGAACCCGAGCAGGAAGTCGTCGCAATACCTCACGTATCGGAGCCGTCGATAGCCGGGATCATCGGGGTCTTGGCTCGGCAGGGTGCGGCGTTCGCGCCGAAGCGCGCGCACCGCTTCCCGATCGCCGTGCCGTTTGGCCCTCGCGATCCGGTTCTCCACGTCCTGGTACGCGGGGTTCTTGCCCCGACGCTTGCCCCGGTCGTAGTCCGGTATCAGCTGCTTTTCGACAAACCGGTCGAACCGGTCCAGATAAATATTGGAGAGGATCGGTGATGCGATACCGCCCTGCGGACAACCGCTGAGCGTGTCGTTCCACCGCCAGTCCTCCAGGTATCCGGCTTTGAGCATCCGGTCGATCAGTTGCAGGAACCGGCCGTCGTGGATCTTCTCCGCCAGCGTCGAGACCATGACCGAATGGTCAAGGCTCCCAAAGCAGTTGGAAATATCACCCTCGACGAACCAGTGTGTTCCCTTCCAGACCGACACCACCTCATCCAGCGCGGTGTGGCAGCCCCGGTTGGGGCGGAATCCGTGCGAGCGATCAGAGAACTGCACGTCGTAGTACGCGTCAAGCAGCAGACGGACTACTTCCGCGACCAGCTTGTCGCTCCAGGGCGGCATACCTAAGGGGCGCCTCCCGGTCTTCTTCGGGATATACACCCTCCTGGCCGGAGATCATCGATAGGACTCCGCACGCAAAGCCTTGATGATCCTGTCAATCTTGGCCAGAGACATGCCGTCCACGGTTTCCCTGGTAACCCCCGGCGTCATCGCACCCTTGTTGGCGTAGATGCGTCCGTAGGCCAGCAGGAACAACTCCTTGTTGAATAGCTGCCGGTACAGTCTTTCCAGCGGCAGGCCGCGCCTGCCGCGTTCCCGGATGACGTTCAGCACGGTTTCAGTACTCTGCATTGCGCATCCCTCCCCGTCTGAACTTCCTGACTTCCTGTGCCCCTTCGCCCTCATTCCGGCTTTCCCGGACCTCACGGCCGGTCGTTACTCCGGCGACTACTATGGGTACTCCGTCGCCATAGGGCTCGCGCCCCGTAGGCGATCCCGTGGTACGTCTTCGCTGTACGTATCGAGCACGACGTAGGCCGCCCACTCATCTCCTTGACCGCCCTCGCTGGGCGGCGACCCACGCTATGGAGGTTGCCCGGTCTCACGGTTCATGCCCGGGCATAGCGTGGGCGTCGGTTACAGGCGCTGTTCCGACGGTGCGTCACTTTCACTCTGGAAATTGGGCTTCAAGCAAATCAAGCCTTGACCATATCGTGCGGGCCTTGCGGCACAACGTCCTGAACGCCTCCGAAACGTCCACCGCTTTCCCGGCATGCTCTGGTCCCCTCCCGCTTTCGCGCTCAGGTAAGCCGGGTGACCCATGAACCTCCCTCCAACTTCATCCCGACTGCGTCGGGGATACAACGAAGCGCCTCACGGCGCACGCCGGACGTGACAGTTTCAATGGCGTCAGATCTACTGAACTTGAATGCGTGATGTCGGGTCCGGACGCCCGGCATGAGTCGTCCGTCTCGCGGGCCTATGGGTGTTGCCGGGCAGTCCGTCGGGAGAGGATCCTCCCGTGAGCCAGCCCCTGCCGCAGTTGCCGAAGCCCGAGTTCCTCTTGATCCCCATCGAGGCCCCACCCGAGGTGCCTACCCGGATCGCTGTCGATCTCGGGGAAACGGGCATCCCAGGCGGGTTGATCGGCTACGAGTACCGGCCGCTGAGCGAGCCGGTGTACTTCGAGGGGATCGGTGAGCGGGGGCTGGTCGCCATCGCTACGAGTGGCCTGTTCGGACGTATCGCCGTCGACGTGGCCAGTGGTCACGTGGTGCAGATTCCCAAGATCGAGTCAGCGACGGCCAGTCACGTGAACAGGGACCTCGACTCCTTCAACCGATGCGTCGCGGCTGTGATCGAACGCTTCCCGTTCTATGCGGAGGGCGACGAGGAGAGGGGTGAGGAGGTGGCGGAAGAGCTGCGCCATCTCGTCTCCGGCATCGACGAGACCGCTCTCGTGCACAGCGGGTTCTGGGAGACCTTCTGCGACGACGTGGCGATCGGGGACTATGCGGACTGGGAGGCGTGATCTCGGAGAGGCGTGATCTCCGACCGATTCCGATTTCGGTCAGCCGTCCAGGCTCAGGCCGGTGGCAGCGATGCAGCCATCGACGAGGTCAGGGCGGTACTGGATCCCCTTGAGCCGACGTTTCACGGCTCTGGTGATCTCACCGAGGTCGGCGGCGGCCAGGTTGCCCAGGTCGCGCTTGACCAGCGCCCAGATGCCCTCGGTCGGATTGAGGTCGGGGGCGTAAGCCGGGAGTTGGAACACGGTCAGCCAGTCGGCATTCGCGTCGATGAATTCCTTCATACCGGCGGTCAGGTGGAGGCGGACGTTGTCCCAAACCAGCACGATCGGGCCCCCGAGCTGGATACGGGCGCGGACGACCAGGTCGCGGAAGTCCTGCCAGCCGAAGCCCTTCGGCTCGTCCTTGCGGCCCCGATACTCGCGGATTGCATAGATGAGCCGGGACCGCCGGCCCGGCTTGAAGCAGGCCATGCCCGTCATCGACACCCGCCCGGAGCCCCGGCCCCGCACCCGCACGACAGGGGTCTGACCGATCCGACCCCAGGTCCTGGCACGCGGCGGAGTCATCGACTGCCCGGCCTCGTCCTCGAAGACGATCCAGGCATCGCGCTCCGCCGCGGTGCTCTTACCCGCGGCCAGATCTCCTTCTTCCACACCTCGACCGCATCGTCGTCACGCTCGATGGCCCGCCTGGCCGGCTGCTGCCAGCTCCAGCCGTGCCGCTTCAACAACCTCCACGTGCCCTCAACGGTGTAGGAAACGTGGAACAGCCGACCGATCAACGTCTTGATCCGTGCCAGCGTCCACCGCTGGTCCGCCCAGCCGTGGACCAGCGGACCACGCTCCAACTCCCGCTCCAGCCTGGCGATCTGCGTTTCGCTGAGCCGGGACCGTCCCGGAGAGCCCCGCGACAGGACCCCGGCCTCGCCGCGCTCGCGCCAGGCCCGGCGCCACCGCTCCACCGACCGCTCGCTCACCCGCAGAGCGGCGGCGACCTCGCGGTTCGTCTCCCCGCCCTCAAAGCGAATGACAGCCTGCAACCTGATCCGCTCCCGCGCGGCTCTCTCGGCGTCGGTCAGCCCACCACCCTGCGCGTATCTCACTCCCCAGGAGCTACCGGAGCCAGCAGGCCGCTGTTAGGCGAACCGTCCCGACATCACTCAATCAAGTTCAGTAGCTTGTCTGTGTCGGGGATCTTGCAGTCGTCGAGGTCAGCTGTTGACGGCCCGCCATGACTTCAGTCGAGGGATCTCATGCTGGTCCAGGAAGTCCAGGAAGTCCAGGAAGGCGGTGGGCGGCCGGGGCGGGGTTGCTTCGCCGGTCGGCGGCAGACCGCTGAGCCGCTCGATGTTCACGGCGATGGCCGTTAGCCTCGCCGTTTCGCTTGGGTACGGCGGCTATCGAGGAGGAAACGCGAAAGTGCCTTCCTGACCTGGGACGATGAACCTTGCTGGGGGTTCTGTCGGTCCAGGCGGAGGGCACTTTCTACGTGCAGGTTATCGGGTTGCGTCCCAAGGTCCAGGTCAGTGCCGATGGCTCGGGGGTGGTCGTGCATGCCGGGGCACGGTTGCTGGCAGATCTTGCCGATGCCACGGGGTTGACCGCCGCGTACTCCGCCTCGCTCGGGCCACTTCGGCCACGCGGGACCGGACACGATCCGGGACGGATCGCCGCCGACCTGGCGGTGATGCTCGCCGACGGCGGCGAGGCCATCGCGGACCTGGCCGTCCTGCGGGACCAGCCAGGGGTGTTTGGCCCTGTCGCTTCGACACCGACGGCCTGGCGGCTGCTCGCCGATGTTGACGAGCCCGCCCTCGCGTCGCTGACCTCTGCCCGCGCCAGGCCCGGGAAGTCGCCTGGCTACAGGCCGCCGAGCACGGAAAGGGCATCCCCGCAGCCCGGGCCGCGGGACGCATGCTGCCCGGCCTGGTCCTGGACCTCGACGCCACGCTGATCACCTGCCACTCCGAGAAAGAGCAGGCCGCACCCATCTATAAGGGCGGCTTCGGCTTCCACCCGCTGCTGTGCTTCCTGGCCAACACCGGCGAGGCACTGTCCGGCCGGCTGCGGCCCGGAAACGCCGACGCCAACACCGCCACCGACCACATCACCGTGCTCGACCAGGCACTCGCGCAGATCCCCGACGCCCACCGGCACGGCACCGACATCCTGGTCCGCACCGACAGCGCCGGATCCGCGAAAGCCTTCCTCGCCCACGTCCGTGACGTGCGGAAACGAGGAATCCGTACCTTCTTCTCGGTCGGATGCGCCATCACCGAGCCGCGTCGGGCTATCCGGGCCATGCCCGACCGCCTCTGGCGTCCCGCCCTGAACCAGGACGGGACGCTGCGTGATGGCGCCGAGGTCGCCGAGCTGACCGGTCGAAGGCTTTGCCCGCCCACATGCCGCGGGAGCGGAAGCCGAGATGCCCTTGCCGACCAGACCGGTCAGGCCGTCGCAGCAGTGTGCCGAGCTTGGCCGCCCGGCGCTGGAAGTCGCCCGTCTCGAGCAGTTCGGCCACCGCCGTGCCGACCGCAGCGGCGAGCGGGTTGCCGCCGAGGGTCGAACCGTTTTCCCCCGGCCGTAGCACCCCGAGCACTTCCCGGCGGGCGACCACCGCGGAGACCGGGACGATGCCGCCGAGCGCCTTGCTCAACAGGAGCACGTCCGGAACGACCTCCTCGTGTTCCACGGCGAGCGTTCGGTCCGTACGCCCGAGGCCCGACTGGATCTCGTCGGCGGCGAAGAGGCAGCCCCTGCGGCGGGTGAGCTGGCGTACGCCGGTCAGATAGCCCTCATCCGGGATGACGACGCCCGCCTCGCCCTGGATCGGCTCCGGCAGCACCGCCGCGGTCGACTCGTCGACCGCCGCCTGCAGCGCGGCCAGATCGTTGTACGGCACCACACGGAAGCTCGGAGTGAAGGGATCGAAGCCCGACCGGGCGGTCTCGTCCGTGGAGAACGACACGATCGTCGTCGTACGGCCGTGGAAGTTCTCCGCCGAGACCACGATCGTGGCCTGGTCGGCGGGGACCTCTTCACCTCGTACGCCCACTTGCGGGCCACTTTGATGCCGCTCTCCACCGCCTCGGCACCCGTGTTCACCGGCAGCACCATGTCCAGGCCCGTCAACTCGGCCAAGCACTCAGCGAACTCGGCGAGCTTGTCGTTGTGGAAGGCGCGCGAGGTGAGCGTCAGCCGGTCGAGCTGACGGTGGGCGCCTCGATCAGCGCGGGGTGACGGTGACCGAAGTTGAGGGCGGAGTAGCCGGCCAGCATGTCTGCTGGTTTTGACGGCTCGTTCGCAGCAAGCGGCGCCCAAGATCATGTCCAACTTCCTTGCAGGGAAGGTCTTGTGCTGCCTGTCGACCACATGTATACATGCTGTCCATGAGTGGTCTACGGAATGTCGACGGGTCGACGGCGTCTGCGCAGGACCTCACGTACGAGTGGCTGCGGAAGCACATTTCCGAGCTTCCGAGAGACGGGGGGATCTTCTTGAGCGAGTCGGAGGTGGCGCGGGCGGCTGGTACCTCGCGGACGCCGGTGCGGGAGGCGCTGCTGCGGTTGGAGACCGAGGGGCTGCTGAAGATCGTCCCGAAGAAGGGGGCCTACGTCCCGCCGATCTCCGACAGCGAGATCGAGGCCGTGATGCAGGCGCGTGGTCTGGTCGAGGACTGGTGCGTACGCCGGGTTGTCCCCGCATCGCCGTCGTTCGTGGCCGAGTTGGAGCGCATCGTTGCCGAGCAGGAGGCGATGATCGACGACCCGGTCGGGTTCATCGACCGTGACCGCGACTTCCACCGGGCGCTGGTCCGTCAGGCAGGCAATCCCGTGCTCGGCGAGTTCTACGAGTCGCTGCGGGAGCGTCAGATCCGAATGGGGATACGCGCTGTGGCGAGTGACGAGGACCGTGCGCAGCAGGTGCTCGAAGAGCACTCGGCGATCGTACGCGCCATCGCCGCCGGCGATGCCGTTGAGGCGCTCGCTTGCCATCTTGCGAGCACGCTGGCTGTTCTGCGGTTGCCGGCGCCGGCGAATTGGACCGGCGGGCATTCCGTGCGCGGGCTGTCCTGAGAGCTGTGCGGTTCCGTTCGAACCAGCGGTGGCTTGCAGTCAGCGGGTCATGGATGCGCGGAAGTGGAAGCGTGCCGGTCGGCATGTTCCTGGGCGTTATTGCCGACGGCTCGGATGCGGTGTTGGTGATCCGGCCCGTCGTAGGTCCAGTTGTCCGGCCTCCGGGGCGAAGTGCGCATTTCGTACCGCTCGTTGGCCTGTCTCGCCTGGGGCGGCCCCTCGCGGCCGCGCCTTGCGCATGCCGGCCGCCCGGCATGGCGCACCACTCCTGGCGGTGCGGTGCAGGGGTGTTCGCCTTCCGGGGCCGCGGCGTCACGACGCGTCCGGCCAGGAGGCCTCCTGAAGCGAACCAGGCAAGCCCGCGGCCGGGTGACCGGCCTGGCAGACGTACACGGAAGTCATCTATGGAGGGGGAGGCTCATGAAATTCCGGCCACGGTATCGCCGGCTGCTCGCGCTGCTCTTCGTCGGAGTGCTCAGCGCGGGGTGCGTCGCGGGGACAGACAGCGACGACGAACTCACCTGGAGGGTCGGAACGTTGCAGTGCTCGACCGACTGCGGCTTCCTGAAGATGGCCGAGGAGAAAGGTCTCTTCAAACGGCGTGGCGTCAAGGTCGAGTTCGTGACACTGCAGAGCGCCTCGCAGGCGCTGCCTGCGCTGGCCTCGGGTGAGGTGGACGCGGTGGAGCAGAACGCCGGGGCCTTCTTCATCGCTTCCGAGCGCGGGAACCTCAACGCCTCCATCATCGGCTCGACGATGATCGGGCTGCCCTGGGCGATCTACGCCAAGAAGGGGATCACCAGTCTCGACCAGCTTCAGGGCAAGAGCATCGCGATCTCCTCGCCGACCGGGCTGCCGGCGTCGATCGCGGATGTGATGTTCGCCAAGGCCGGGGTCTCCGGCACGTCCATGCAGAAGCTGAACGGCGGCGGCAATGCCGACCGCTACCGAGCCGTCGCCACCGGTACCACCGACAGCGCCTCCTCACCCGCCGACTACGTGCCCAGGGCCCGTCGCGACGGCGTCAACGTCGTGGCCCTGTCCACTGACGTCGTGCCGGACTATCCGAGGTACTCCATCATTGCGCGCAACGACCGGCTGGCAGCCAAACCGGAGGCGGCGCGCCGCTACCTGGCCGGGTTGATGGATGGATTCCGCTACGCCTATGCCCGTCCGGACGAGGCCAAGGAATTGGCTGCGAAAGAGGCTGGGACCACCCCCGACGACACCTACATCACCTTCATGCACGATCTGATCGCCCGCAAGCGGCTCGTGGATCCCGAGGCGGGCATCGCGGAGCCGAAGCTGGCGTACCTGTCGACGCTGCTGACCGAGACGGGGCAGCTCAGCCGGCCCGCCGATCTCACCGAGCTGGTCGACGCCGGCCCGTGGCGGGACGCGCTGGCGATGACGCGTCAGTGATCGGCCCACGTGTGGAGAACACCCGAACAATCCGTGGAGAAGGAGACCCTATGGCCGCGAACCTGGCGGGCGTGTCGATCGAAAACGTATCCAAGACCTTCACGGTCCGCACCGGCAGGCAGAGCGAGGAGGTCCACGTACTGGACCGTGTCTCGCTGCACATCGAGCCGGGCGAGATCATCGCTCTGACCGGGCTGAGCGGCTGCGGCAAGACCACGCTGCTGCGCATCCTGCTCGGGCTCGAACGAGCCGACTCCGGGCGCGTCCTGGTGGACGGCGTCGAGGTGGACGGGTGCGGCGAGGACCGCAGCATGGTCTTTCAGAACGCGCAGCTCTTCCCGTGGCGCACTGCCCTGGAGAACGTGGAGTTCGGACTGGAAGCACGGGGTGTGCCCAAAGAGGCGCGGCGACGGACGGCGCTGGAGAAGCTGGAACTCGTCGGGCTCGGGCACGCCGCCGACCGGCGCCCCGCCCAGCTCTCCGGCGGCATGCAGCAACGGGTCGGCCTGGCCAGGGCGCTCAGCGTCGACCCGGCCGTGCTGCTGATGGACGAGCCGTTCGGTGCGCTCGATGCCCAGACACGCGAGGGCCTGCAGGCCGAGGTGCTGCGCATTCACCAGGAGACCGGCAAGACGATCATCTTCGTGACGCACGACCTGGACGAGGCGGTGCTGCTCGCCGATCGCGTCGTGCTGATGGCCCCGGGGCCCGGCCGGATCGACAAGATCTTCCCGATCGAGCTGCCGCGACCGCGGGCCGACCTGGTGGCCGTGCGCGGGCTTGAGGAGTTCAGCGCGCAGCGTTACGAGATCTGGCACCGCCTCATGACCGGAGCACCCGCGCAAGCCGCCGCGGCGGCGTCCGCAACCCGCTAGGGGTCTCCCGCACCTCCTCTACTCGCAGCCCCGGACGGAGTACTGACATGACCATGATCGAAGACCGTGAACAGTCGGCGGCGCGCACGGTCGCCGTCACCGCCCGCCGCCGGCCACCGTTCCATTGGCGGCACCGGAGCGGGCTGATCACCACCGGGTCGATCCTTGTGGTGCTGGCGTTCTGGGAGGTCACCGGACGCCGGATGAACCCGATCTTCGCCTCTTACCCGAGCGCCATCGTCCGCAAGTTCGACGACCAACTGCGGTCCGGGCTGCTGCCGCAGGCCCTGCTGGACAGTCTCCAGCCGCTGCTGCTCGGGTTCTGCCTCGCCGCGCTGATCGGCGTTCCGGTCGGCCTGCTCATCGGCCGCTACCGGGCCGCGGACGCCGCGCTCGGCTGCTACGTCACCGCCGGCTACGCGATGCCGCTGGTCGCGCTCATCCCGCTGTTCATGCTGTGGTTCGGGCTGGGGTTTGCGGTCAAGGTCGTCATTGTGATCGTGATGACGGTGTTCCCGATCGTCATCAACACCCGGGCCGGAGTCCGCGCGGTGCCGCGCGCACTGACCGAGGTCGGCACCTCGTTCATGGCATCCGAGTTCGCCGTCATGCGAAAAATCATCCTGCCTGCCACCGTGCCCCACATCATGACCGGGCTGCGGCTGGGCATCGGCCGCGCGGTGATCGCGATCGTCATCGCCGAATTCTTCACCGCGATCGGCGGACTCGGCGGGCAGATCATCCTGGCCGGCCAGCGGTTCGACACGGCGGGCCTGTTCGTGCCGGTGACCGTGCTGATGGTGCTCGGCGTCGGACTCACCTACCTGGTCGGCTGGCTGGAGAAGAAGGCGGCCCCCTGGGCCGGCGGCACCGACACCGAGCGGAACTGACCAGGACCGAACGGAACTCAGCCGAGGGCTGGATCCGCAGCAACGGATTTGGGGAACACATGACAGATCGAGAGCACGTCATCGTCGCCGGCGCCGGCCCGGTGGGCGCCGTCGCCGCGCTCGCGGCCGCGCAACGCGGCTTCCGCGTCACGATCATCGAGCGCAACGCCGACATCGAGACGGACAGCGCGCCGCGGGCGGCGACTTTCCACCCATCGACACTGGAGCTCATCGACGAGATCGGCGTCATCGACGAGTTCCTCTCCGTCGGCCTGGTGAGCCGGTACTTCGACTTCTGGGACAAGACCGCCGGAACCTTGGTGGCTCGGATGGACCACGATGTCCTGAGGGACGACACGAAGTTCCCGTACGTGGTGCAGACCGAGCAGCACAAGCTGGTGCGGATCGTGCTGGACCGGCTGCGCCGGATGCCCGGAGTGGACATCCGGCTCGGCTGGACCATCGACGCGATCGACCAGGACGCCGACCGGGTCACCGTGCACGTCCGCCGCACCGCCGCAGAGGGTGACGCCGAGGACGGCGCCGACGAGGTGCTGACGGGCGACTGGCTGTTCGGTTGCGACGGTGGCCGCAGCACCGTGCGCAAGGCGCTCGGCATCGAGTTCGAGGGATACACCTGGCCGGAGCGGTTCGCGGTGCTCACCACGAGCCACGACTTCGGCGCCGAGATGGGTTGCAGCACGCGCAGCTACTTCGCCGACCCGGACCAGTGGGTGAACCTCTTCAAGGTCGCCGGAGACGACATGAGAGGCCGTTGGCGCGTCGTGTTCGCCGCGCCGGCCGGCCAGACCGACGAGCAGGCTCTCAGTGACGAGTCGGCCGAACGCGTCATGGCCGGGATCCACCCGGCGACCGGGCCGCGGCCACTGGTGCACCGCAACATCTACAACGTCCACCAGAGGGTGGCCGCCGCCTTCCGCGCCGGGCGGGTGTTCCTGGCCGGTGACGCGGCGCACGTCAACAATCCGATCGGCGGGCTGGGCCTGAACTGCGGAGTGCACGACGCGCTGGAGCTGGTGCGCACCGTGGACCTGGTGACCTCGGGACGCGCCGACTCCGCGCGGCTCGACCGTTACGAGCGCCGCCGCCGCACGGTCAACATCGAGTTCGTCCAGCAGCAGACCGTCGACAACAAGCAGCGGCTGGAGGAGAAGGACCCGGCGGTCCGCCGCGAGAGGCTGGCCCGCCTCACCGAGATGGGCAACGACAAGCAGGCCCAGCGGCGCTTCCTGCGCCGGACCTCGCTGCTCGACGCCGTGGTGCGGGCAGGCGCGATCGACTGACCGTCCCGCCCCGGACGGCACCGTGTGCCCGCGCCCCGCGCCCCTGTCGGGGGGAGGGGGCCCTCCTGGCCGTTTGGCCCGTGCACACTCTAAATAGCTGACTTAAGTCTGGTACTTTAGTTAAGTTCTAGGGTGGTTTCGTAGAAGGAGAGATGCCCATGCGCCTGGCTGTGCCCGATCTCGTGTCCAACTCGTACTTCCCCGCCATCGCGGCGGTCGAGCTGGGGTACTTCCGCGACGAGGGCCTCGACGTCGACCTGGAGCTCATGTTCCCCGTCACCGACGCGGCCGCCGCCCTGCGCGACGGCGAGCTCGACTTCCTCGCCGGGGCCGCGCACGCCCCGTTCCACGTCGACCCGGCGTGGCAGGAGACCCGGCTGCTGGCGGCGCTCGCCCGCAACATGTACTGGTTCCTCGTCGTACGGGCCGATCTCGATCCGTTCCCCGACAAGGACCGCCTCCACCTGCTAAGGAACCTCCGTATCGGTGCCGCTCCCGGCCCGGACCTCGGGCTGCGGGGGCTGCTCGCCGATGCCGGTCTGGACCCGCGGTCCGCTGGTATCAAGATCGCTCCGGTACCCGGTGCCGCGGGCGACGTCTCGTTCGGCGTCACCGCGGCCCGTGCACTGGCCGAGGGCCGCATCGATGCGTTCTGGGCCAATGGCATGGGCACGGAGGTGGCCCTCAGGGAGGGCGTCGGCAAGATCGTCATCGACGCGCGACGCGACGGCGGCCGGCCGGCCGCCTTCACCTTCCCCGCCCTCATGACCTCCCGGCGCCACGCGGACGAGCAGCCCGAGGTCGCGGCGGCCGCCACCCGCGCCATCGTGCGCGCCCAGCGGGCACTGCGCGAGGACCCCGACCGCGCCACCACCATCGGCCGTGCCCTCTTCCCCGACCTGGAGGCCGGGCTGATCGCCGGGCTGATCGAGCGTGACCTTCCCTACTACGAGGCCAGCCTGACGGCCGACACCCTCGCCGGCCTTGCCGACTTCGCGCGCTGGGCCGGACTGACCGCCGACGCCATCGACCTGACGACCGTCGTGGCGGACGCCGCCCGCACCGTCTGGCAGCAGGGCTGACGGCCCTCGCAGCCCTCAGAGACAGGAACACGGATTGAGAATCGCCCTGATCCAGATCGCCAGCCCGGCCGCCGAACCCTCCGTCGAGCGGCGCGCCCGTGCCGCGGAGATGGTCACCACGGCGGCACGCGGCGGCGCGGGCCTCGTCGTCCTGCCCGAGCTGTGGGCGGCGGGCTACTTCGCCTTCGACGCCTACGAGGCTGAGGCCGAACCCGCCGACGGCCCCACCGTCACCGGCCTCGGCGCCCTCGCCCGCGACCTCGGCATCTACCTGCACACCGGCAGTTACGTGGAACGCATGCCGGACGGCGGGCTGCGCAACACCGCGGTGCTGCTCGGCCCGGAGGGCGACGTCCTGCACCGGTACAGCAAGGTCCACATCTTCGGCTACCAGTCGCAGGAGGCCCGGCTGCTGCGCCCCGGGGACCGCATCTCAGCGGCCCGCACCCCCTTTGGGACGATGGCCTCGACCACCTGCTACGACCTGCGCTTCCCCGAACTGTGGCGTGCCCTGGTGGACCTCGGCGCCGGCATCGTGACCGTTCCCGCCGCCTGGCCCGCGGCACGCCTGGCCCACTGGCGGCTGTTCACCTCGGCACGCGCCGTCGAGGAGCAGGTGCTGCTGATCGCGTGCAACGCGGTGGGGGAGCAGGACGGCGTCCGGCTCGGCGGCCACAGCCGCGTCGTCGACCCGTGGGGCGAGATCCTCGCCGAGGCTGACGAGAACGAGGGCATCACCTACTGCGACGTGGACCCGGAGATCGTCCCGCAGGTGCGCAAGGAGTTCCCCGTGCTCGGCGACCGGCTCGCGTCCTACGCCGCCCTCCACGGCGAATCCGACACCGATTCCCCCACCGTCACAAGGAGCTGATCATGAGCGCCAAGGCGCTGACGTTCACCGTCGCCGGCACCGGCGAGAAGCTGCACATCGACGACTTCGACCTGGTCGTCGCCGGCTACACCGGCCGCGACGAGGCCTCGGTGCGCGCCCACATCGAGGAGCTCGCGGCCATCGGCGTCCCCGAGCCGGACTCGGTGCCCGCCTTCTATCCGATGGGTGCCGGCCTCGCCACCCAGGACGGTGAGATCACGGTCGGCGGCACCTACACCTCCGGCGAGGTCGAGCCCGTCCTCGTCCGGCACGGCGGACGGCTCTTCCTCGGCGTGGGCTCGGACCACACCGACCGCGACCTGGAGCGCGACAGCGTCGCCCGGTCCAAGGAGGTCTGCCCCAAGCCGGTCTCCACCACTGTCGTCGAACTCCCCGAAGGCGGAAGCGGCTTCGACTGGGACGCCGTGCGCGCCGAGTGCACGGTGGACGGCGCGGTCTACCAGCGAGGCACCCTCGAAGCCCTGCGGATCCCCACCGAGGTCCTGGCCCTGCGCGACACCGCGCTCCCCGCCGAGCGGAGCGTGATGATGCTCTGCGGCACGCTCCCGCTGCTCGACGGCACTTTCGTCGCCGGCACGTCGTGGTCGCTCGCGCTGCGGCTGCCCGACGGCACCGAGATCAGTCACGTCTACACCGTCAAGGCGCCTGTCGCCGTCTGATCCCTCCGCACAGCCCAGGACCCGAACACCCAGGACCCGAACACCCGGGATCCGAACATCCCGAGACCGGAAAGGAGCCGTGCCGTGGCCAAGCCCGAGTACGAGTTCTTCCCCGCCAAGACCGTCGAGTTCACCCGCTGCGCGGGCGCCGTCGAGAGCCTCGTCGAGCGCGTCCTCGCCAGCGACCCCGAGTCCGGCGTCGCGACCCGCATCCTCCACATGCCGCCGGGCACCGACACCACTCCCAACGGCGTGCAGGTGCACGACTTCTGGGAGGAGGTCTACATCCTGGAGGGCTCCTTCACCGACACCCGCCTGGGCCAGACCTTCTCCGCCGGCGACTTCGCCTGCCGCCCGCCGGGCATGGAGCACGGTCCCTGGACCACCGAGGAAGGCGTCACCACCTTCGAGGTCCGCTACCCAGCCTGACCGGCGGCGGGTGCCCTGAGGGGCGGGAACCCGGCAGGGGTTCCCGCCCCTTTCCCGTGCCCGCAGGGGTGTTTGCTCCGTCCGGCCGAGGTGGTGGGCGACGACGGCCCGGGTGCAACGACCGCGCTCCGCGACCCGCTCCAGCGAGGGAGGTGTCCGGGGGAGCGGGCCGTGCGGCCGGTTGGTCAAGCGGTGGCTTCGCCGGGACAGAGGCCGGCCGGTCCCCCGGATCGGGAACAGCCAGGGCACGTCATGTCCGCACCTGCGCATGCGAAAGGGCCGACCCGCCGTAGGGCGGGCCGGCCGGAGGGCAGCGGCGGGTCAGGCGGCCTGCGGGCCCTCGACCCCGTAACCGGCCAGAGCCCGGTCCACCAGCGCGGTGGCGCGCTCGAAGTCGTACATCTGGCTCATGCGGCTGCGCACCAGGAACGGGGCGCCCGCGTAGAACATCTCGTACTGCTGGTGCCGGCTGGCGAACTCGGAGCCGACCATGTCCCACACCAGCTTCAGCAGCTTGACGCGCTCCTCGCTGGGGAAGCCCGGCGACTGGACGTAGCGTTCCAGGTCGGCCCGGGCCTCCGGGTGGCTGTAGTCCGCGGCGGACGACGGCAGCTGGATGACCCCGCCACCGCACAGGTCGCGCACGATGTTGAGCAGCTTCGGGTAGAACTCCGACTGCAGAGTCATGACCGCGTACGCCTCCGCGGCGCTCGGCCAGGCGATGCCGTACTCGTCGACCACGCTGTTCTGCTCCTGCGCGGCGACGAGACCGGACACCATGGAGGCGTGGGCCGCGAGCTCCCCGAGCGTGCCGCGCACGGGCGGGAACGCGTCGGTGCCGTTCATCTCCGCGACGCGCTTGGCCAGGCCGGCGAGCAGGTCGAGCTTGACGGAGAAACGGATCTGCGCCTGATTGTTGCCGAGCAGGTGCGCCGGGGTGCGGTGCCACTGGTCCCGGGTGATGTCCAGGTTGCGGTAAACGAAGACGTGCTCCCACGGGACGAACACGTCGTCGAGGACGATCAGGGAGTCGGTCTCGTCGAACCGGGAGGCGAGCGGGTAGTCGTACACGCTGGTGGTGGCCTCGGCGTAGCCGCGGCGCGAGTAGATCTTCAGGCCCTCGGCGCCGATCGGGATGGCGACGGAGATCGCCTGGTCCTCGTCGCCGGGCCGCAGCGGGACGATGCAGCTCAGGATGAGGTAGTCGGAGATGGCGGCACCGGTGCCGAGCATCTGCGCGCCCGCCAGGACGATGCCGTCCTCGCGCTCCTCCTTCACACCGGCGTACAGGTGGGGGTCGGCCTGCTGGTGGGCGGGCTTGCTGCGGTCGATCTGCGGGGGAACGATCGCGTACGAGCAGTACAGGTCGTTGTCCCGGACGTACTCGTAGAAGCGCACGATGTTGTCCGCGTACGTGGCACCCCCCTCGGCGAAGACGTCGGGGCGGGCGGCCCAGCCCGCGAGGAACCCGGCGACGTGCTCGGGGCCGCGCCCCATCAGGCCCAGGGTGATCTCGGCCTGCTTGCGCAGCGCGGCGCGACGCGTGGACAGGTCGTCCTCGCTGCGCGGGATGAGGAAGGCGCGGTTGACCGGCTCGCCGGTGGCCGGTGAGGGATAGGTCATCACGTCGGCGTTGGCCGGGTCGTGGGCGTGATCGTAGACGCTGGCGATGGACTCGATGGCCCCGCGGAAGGCGGGGTGCGCGGTGACATCGTCGACGAACTCGCCGTTGATGAAGACGCGACGGCCGTCGCGCAGCCCCTCGACGTATTCCTTGCCTGAGCGGGTCATGCGTACTCCTTCACAACAGGGGGCTGCACACGGGGAAGTTCCGTGGTGCGCGGGCGGGATGCGGACACGGCGTGCACGAGCTCGCGGTAGGCGCCGCGGAAGTGGATAAGGGGAGCGGGGGCGGCCCGGTCGTGGCTGGCGAGGCCGATGCCTCGGACCCGGGCGATCAGCACGGCGTGGGTCCCGGCGTGCACGTCCTGCTCGACCTCGCAGTCGAGGAAGGCGAGGGCCTGCGTCAGGGCCGGGCTGTGCCATTCGGGACGGTCGACCAGCCACTCGGCGGCGAGAGTCTTGTCCGAGCCGGGCCGTGAGCAGTGGTCGGAGATCTCCCGAGCCGCGGTGCCCAGGATGTTGACGCCGAATCGGCCGGTCTCCGCGATGCGTTCGTAGCTGCGGTTGGACCGGTTGACGCAGATCAGGACGAGCAGCGGGTCGGCGGAGACCGACGAGAACGCCGTGGCGGTCATACCGAGCGGGGTGCCGTCGGCGTCCCTGAGGGTGATGACGTTGACGCCGGCGGCGAACGAGCCGAGCGCGGCCCGGAAGCCACCGGTGTCCGTGGCGGCGGGTTGAAGACTCATGAAAACCTCCCGCATTTAGTGAATGAGAATACGGTATCTAAGTCAAGTACTCGAGTGCATAATAGTGCTGAGTGAACCGTCGGGCGTCTCGGGTCGGGAGAGGGACTTCAGGGGGATGGGTACTTCGGTAAGTGAGGAAAGTGCCTGTTTCAAGTGTGTTACTTTGGCCCGAAGGTGCTGTAGAAAGGCGCCGGCGAGAGCGGGGTTTACCGATGAACGACGGCATGCATGCCTACCTGGAGTGGGCCGACCTCGGGGAAGGCCGCCGCAAGCGCGAGTTCCAGTCGTACGTACGCAATGTCGCCGAAGCCCGCTATGTCATGCGGCGCGTCCTGCGTATCGCTGAGGACCGCGCCAAGGAGCACGGTCTGGAGCCGCTCGGCCACCAGGCGCTGCTTCAGGTCTACGGCGCGGGCGACGGCATCACCGTCAGCCACCTCGCTGGCCGCCTCGACATTGCCGCGGCCTTCGCCTCCCGCCTTGTGCGGCAGCTTGAGGATATGGGCCTGGTTACGCGCTCCGCCTCGGCGACCGACAAGCGCGTCACCATCGTCAGCGCCACCAAGGAAGGCGCGGAGAAGCTCGCAGTCATTGACGACGACGTTCACCGCTATGTCGCCTTCCTCCAGCATGAACTGGGGGCCGAGGAAAGGCACATGGCCCTCTCCGTGTTCGCCTTCTATGTCGGCCTCGACCCCGACTCCCAGGTGGCCCACGCCATCCGTGCCGAAGTCGGGGTGTGAGGGGGCGCCTTACACGCCCGCCGGCACGGCTCCGTTCGCCGATGACTCCATCCGGGTCGCCCTCAGGTGCTGTGCCCGCAGGGCCAGCGTCGTGGCGGAGGCCAGCACCGCCGGTACGGCGAAGATGACGAAGTACAGCGGGAACGCCAGGTTCAGCTCCAGTAGGAAGCCGCCGACGAGCGGGCCGAGGAGGCCGCCGAGCCGCCCGATCCCGAGCGCCCAGCCGAGCCCGGTGCCGCGGGCCTCCACCCCGTACGCGTCCATTACCAGGCTGTGCACCGTGTTCTGACCGCCGATCACGAGCGCGCCGGCCAGCGCGTTGAGGACATACAGCGCGACGACGGAGGTCGTGAACCCGAACAGGATCAGCGAGACGCCGCCCACCGCGAACGCCACCGCCAGCACAGTCCGACGGTCCATCCGGTCGAGGAACCAGCCGATCGCGAACCCGCCCAACGTCGCCGCCAGCGCCTGCTCGATCGCGTACCCGTAGCTGGACGCCAGTGACAGACCGTGCTTGACCAGCAGGGTCACCATCCAGAAGCTCATCGCGTAGACGGCGAACTGCACGCACAGATACAGCACCGACACCAGGACCGTCGTCGCCCTGTACTGCTGGCCCCACAGCGCCCGGAATCCGGCGGTGGGTGCAGGCCTCGTGCCGTCGTCGGCGGCGAAGAACCGCGCGGGCTCCACCGTCTCCAGCGGCCCTCGCATGGCCGGGAACACCCGGCGTGCGGTTGCGGCCGCCTCCTCGAAGCGGCCCCGTGCCGCCAGGTACTGGGGAGTCTCGGGGACCACCAGCGCGACCAGCACGGCGATGAAGAGTGCCAGGTAGGAGGCGGTGAACATCGGGCGCCACCCGTAGTCCGGCACGATCAGCCGCGAGGCGACCGCGGCCACCACGAAGCCGAAGGTGAAGCAGCCGCCGCACAGCGCCGTGATACGCCCCCGCCGGGCCGCCGGGCTGTAGTCGGTCACCATGGTGATCGCGGTCGGCAGCACACCGCCCATGCCGAGTGCCGCACAGACCCGCAGCGCGGCGAACTGCTCGTAGCTCTGCGCGAATCCGGCGGTTCCCGAGAACACTGCGAAGATCACGATGCCCAGCGCCAGCATCCGCTTGCGGCCCCACCGGTCACCCGCCGCGCCCAGCAGGATGGCGCCGGCGAAGAGGCCGACGAAGGTGTACGAGGCGAGCATCCCCGCCTCGACGGACGAGATCTGCCACTCCTCGGTCAGCTTCGGCAGCGTGAAGGCGAGTGCCTGCATGTCGAAACCGTCGAAGATGACAGCCACGCAGGCGATCACCACAATCGCCACTGACCTGCGCGAGGTCGGGTTCTCGGACAGACATCGGTCGAACGTTGCTGCTCTCATACGAGCTCCCGGGCAAGAGGGAAGGGCGCTCAGCGCCCCCGATTGCGCCGGGCCGAGGTTGTCCCGACGCTCCATTACATGACTTGAGTACCTGACTTGAAGAAGTCAAATGGTAGGCAGAGGCTAAACACTGGACTCGGGGGTGTCAACGATGTGTCTGCGGGACGAAGGCCCAGGCAATTGGCGGATTCTGGGTGAATCCTGCTCGCGGTTCGGGCGGCGGCCGTAGCGGTCAGGCTCACCGATCGGATTAGCTTGTAGCCATCCTGTGGCAGACTGTCACGCGCACGCCCGGCGCCCAGGCGACGTCGGGCACCCTCCTCGGCGAGGCCGCAAGACCTCACCGACCAGCGTCCGGAGGGACGTGCCACGAGGGCTAGTGGCGCTTGCCATTCAGCACCAGGGCATGAAGGCGATCGGCTCACATCCCTGAGCAACACCAGGGATCACTAAGCCGATCAGAGACGCTCGATGGCCACCTGTCCCTCTCGTGCTCAGTGGGGCCCGGTTCGGGATTGCGGCGCGTCGAGCCGACCCGCGTCGGCGGTGAGGGGCTCTGCGGCCTCGAGTGCCGGTGGGCTGTCGCGCAGGGGTGGTTCCGTCAGTGCGGTGAGTCCTGCGAGGGCGGTCCCTCGTTGGCCGTGCGGGAGCGCTGGTGCGTGACGATTCCGGGCAGCTGCTCATAGATCGCGTCGATCAGGTCGCAGATGCGCTGGGCGATGGGCCGACCCAGGTCGGTGAGCTCGTAGTCCACGCGGCGCGGCACGGAGGTGTGTGGATGGCGGGCGACGAGCCCGTCGGCCTCCAGTCGCTGGAGGGTCTGCCACAGCATTCGGTCCGAGACTCCAGCCACGCAGCGCCGCATCTCGGCGAACCGCATCGGGCCGTCGACCAGGGCGGCCAGAGCCAGCGCCCCCCACCGCCCGGTCGCGTGCTCCAGCACCTCGCGCGAGGTGCAGTCCGGATCGAACACGCTCATCTTCGCGACGCGCTCGGTCCCTCGGCTCATGGGGGCATGCTAGACGACCTCGACACTTATTGAGAGTAAGTACTATATTTTCGTAAGCACCTGCCCGGGACTGCCCCACAGGCGTCACCCCCGCGGGTGGGATCGCTCCCGCGGGGGACCGCTCGTCTCACCATCAGGAGGACAACCCGTGACCGCCACTCTCGGAATCATCGGCAGCGGCAACATCGGCAGCGCGGTGGCGCGCCTTGCCGTCGCCGCCGGCTGGAACGTCGTACTGAGCAACTCCCGTGACGCCGAATCCCTCGCCGACCTGGTCGACGAGCTCGGCCCGGCTGCTCGCGCCGCCACCTCCGAGGAGGCTGCGCGCGCCGGTGACCTGGTGGTGGCGGCCGTACCGCTGTTCGCCTACGACCGGCTCCCGGCCGCGGCCCTGGCCGACAAGACGGTGATCGACCCGATGGTCTACTACCCCGACCGCGACGGCCGGATCGCGGAGCTGGATGCGGGCACGCTCACCTCCAGCGAGCTCGTCCAGCGCCACCTCGCGGGCTCCCGCGTGGTCAAGACGTTCAGCAACATCGACTTCCGGCGGCTGTTCACGCTCGCCCGGGCTGCCGGTGCCACGGACCGCAGCGCGCTCGCGGTCGCGGGCGACGACGAAGCGGCGAAGCTGCAGGTGGTCGGCCTGTTGGACGCGCTCGGCTACGACGCCGTGGACATCGGCACACTCGCCGACGGCTGGCGCAACGGCCCCAACACGCCGGTCCACGTGCAGCCTTATCTGCCCGCGTGGCCGCAGGACCTGCGTACGGACGAGGAGCGCGGACGGTGGTTCTTCGAGACGCCGGGTGTCCCGGTGCCGGCCGCCCGGGTCAAGGAACTGATCGACGCGGCCGTTCCCGTGCCTGCCGGTGGCATGGCCCCGGGAGCCCGGCAGTAGGCGCCGCCCGGTTCCGCGGCGGCGCCCGCCGGGGCGGTCCCGAACAGGGCGCGCCGGGGAGGGGGCGACGGAGACCAGGATGCGGGCGCCGCTCGAGGCCGGGTGGCTCATGCTCGGGTGGCCGGGGTCACGGTGAGCCGCAGGCGGGCGCCGTCCGGTCCGCCGAGTCGTATCTCCTGCCGGGTCTTGACCGTGTCGGTGGCCAGCCATGGGTTGGCGTCCGTGCCCGGGTGCAGTACGAACTCGGGGTGGTCGCTGCTGTGCAGGTGGAGGCGGAGTCGGTGGCCGGGGCGCAGCCGGTAGCCCGCGTGTCCCAGGGAGAGATCGACCCGGTGTGCGGGGCCGGGGACGTGGGCGCGGCCGTGCGCGACGAGTTCCGCCTCGCCGTCCGGGTGCACGTCCAGCAGTTTGGCGAACAGGTCGCTGGACGGGCCGGTGGTGGACAGGTGCAGCGACAGGGTGACCGGGCCGGTCAGGTCGAGCGCGTGGGGCGTCGGTGCGGCGTCGAAGACCGCGACGTCCGGGCGCGTGGACCAGTCCTGCAGGCGTGGGCTGGTCTGCAGATATGCGAAGGAGTTCGGAGAGGCCGACGGCACCGGGTCGGTCGGGTCGTGGACCCAGGATGCGGTGCCGGTGACGGGCTCCTCCTCGGCCAACTTCCCTTCTGCCAAGTGGAGTTCGTACGCCGTCGATCCGGCCGGCGGCCACGTGGCGGACTCACGGAAGCCGGGATCGGCTGCGTGGACCTGGTGCCAGCGCACCTTGGGCAGGTCCTCGGCGGCGCCCTGGTGGCGCAGGAAGATGTCGAAGAAGTCGAGGGCGGGGTCCAGGTAGCCAGGCAGCATGGCCTGGAGCGCTTCGGCGTTCAGGGTGTGGTCGGCGTCGGGGCCGTGCTGGGCGGGGCTGCGGTCGACGTGGTGGTTCTCGTGGTCGATCGCGTCGATGAGCAGGTAGTGCA
>NZ_JBEOVA010000065.1:0-21005 GCF_040295225.1 Streptomyces sp. NPDC002896
CACCTGGACATCCCCATGCACGGCTGCTCGCTCTACCTGGACGACGAGCTGATCGTGGACAAGGGCGAGCTCACCGTCGAGGACATGCGTCCGGCCGCCCGGCGCTGACCTCGAATCCGCGGACCGGAGGCCCGACTCGATGAACACGTACAGCCCGCCAGCCGGACACGCGCCCGGCGTTCCCGCCCCGGCGGTGGTGCGATGACCACCGCGGCCCTGGCCGCCGGGACGGCCCGGACAGTGCTCCAGAGCGCGCTGGCCGACCTCGCCGACACCCCAGCTACCAGCCGGTGGGTGCGCTCGGGGCAGGTGCGGATCCACGCCCTCGACTACGGCGGCGACGGCGTGCCGGCCGTGCTTCTTCCCGGCATCACCAGCCCGGCGATCACCATGGACTTCGTCGCACGGGCCCTGCGCGGCCTGGTCCGGCCGGTCGTGGTCGACATGCGGGGACGGGGGCTGTCGGACTCCGGCGACTCCTACGCCCTGGAGCGGTACGCCGACGACGTCGCCGCGGTGGTGGACGGTCTCGGACTGGACCGGCCCGTCCTGCTCGGGCACTCGATGGGCGCGCGGGTCGCCGCCGCCGCGTCGGCCCGGGGGATGGAGCTCCGGGGCACGGTCCTCGTCGACCCGCCCCTGAGCGGACCGGGCCGGGGCCCGTACCCCGTCATCCTCGCCGCGTTCCGGGAGCAGCTGGACGCGGCGGCCGGCGGGATCACCGCAGACGACGTCGCCGCGGTGTGGCCCGCCTGGCCGCGGCGCGAGCAGGAGCTGCGCGCGCGGTGGCTCTCCACCTGCGATGCCACGGCCGTAGAGGCGACCCATCACGGGTTCGAGCACGAGGACTTCTTCGACTGGTGGCCGCGGGTCGCCGCCCCGACGGCCCTCGTGTACGGCGAGGACAGCCCCATGGTGCCCGCCGCCGGCGTCGCCGAGGCCGCGGCGGTCAACCCGGCCGCACGCCTGATCGGCGTCCCGGGCGCCGGGCACATGGTCTTCTGGGACGCCCCAGAGCGGTCCGTGTCCGTCGTACGCGAGCTGCTCACCGAGTGGACCGGCGCCGGCCGCTGAACGAGCGCCCCGCGGGACGGTGTTCCGCGGGGCGGCAAGGAAGAGGAATCGATGACAAGTCATGAGAAAGAGGAGCCCGGCGGACCGCACGGGAGCGCGTTCTCCGGCCGGGTGGGCTGGGGCAGGCGCCCCGCCCTGCTGGTGATCGACCTGGTCCGGGCCTACACCGAGCCGGACGGCCCGTTCGCGCTGCGGGGCGCGGGCACGGTGGTCGAGACGACCGCGGCGCTGGTCGAGGCCGCCCGGTCCGGCGGCCACCCGGTGCTGTGGACCGCCGTGCGCTACGCGGCGGACCTCTCCGACGGCGGCCTGTTCGTACGCAAGGTGCCCGCCCTGCGGGCCTTCGCCGCCGGCGCGGACGGGGGCTGGGGCGAGCAGGCGCTCGTCCCCGGTCACGCCGACGTGATCGTCTCCAAGCACTACGCCAGCGCGTTCTTCGGCACCTCGCTGGCCTCGACGCTGTACACCGCCGGCGTGGACACCCTGGTCATCGCCGGGGTCTCCACGTCCGGATGCGTGCGGGCCACGGCGATGGACGCGCTCAACCACGGATTCCGCCCGCAGGTGGTCCGTGAGGCGTGCGCCGACCGCACCCCGGCACTGCACGAGAACAATCTGGCCGACCTCGACGCCAAGTACGCCGACGTCGTCGGCACGGCCGAGGCGCTGCGACACCTCGGCCGCCCGGGTGCGGCCGCGTCACGGACGCCGGTGGAAGCGGGGGTGGAGCGGTGAGCGCGGCATCGTCGGCGCCCTTCGACGGCGTGGCCATCGTGACCGGGGCCGCCGGCGGGATCGGCGGCGCGACCGCCCTCGAACTCACCCGCGGCGGCGCGTCGGTGGCCCTGGTCGACCTCGACCAGGAGGCCGCCGAGCGCACCGCGGAGAAGATCCGCGCCACGCTGCCCGAGGCGAAACTGCTGGCCATCGGCGCGGACGTCACCCGCGGCACCGAGGTCGAGGCGTACGTGGCCCGGGTCACGTCCGAACTCGGCCCGCCCGGGCTGCTGGTGAACAACGCCGGGATCGAGGGCCGGGTCCGCGCCGTGCACGAGTACACGGAGGAGGAGTTCGACGCGGTCTGGGCGACGAACGCGCGCGGCGCCTGGCTGAACATCAAACACGTGGTGCCGTCGATGCTGGACGCGGGCAAGGGCGCGATCGTCAACATCGCCTCGGTGGCGGGCATCCGGGCCTCGCGCCACCTCGCCCCGTACACCGCCAGCAAGCACGCGGTGATCGGGCTGACCCGCACCGCGGCGAGCGACCTCGCGGCCGGCGGGATCCGGGTCAACGCCGTCTGCCCCGGTCCCGTCGACACCCGGATGATGGCCTCGCTGGACACCCAGCGCGTCGCCGGCAGTGCCACGCCCCAGGCGGAGCAGGGGAAGATGGCGGCCAGGGTGGCGCTCCAGCGCTACGCCGAGCCGGAGGAGATCGCCGCGATGGTGGCGTTCCTCGCCTCGGACGCCGCGTCCTTCGTGACCGGCGCGGCCATGGTGGTCGACGGCGGCCTGACCATCTGACCACCCGCCGCCCCCGGCATCGCGGGCTGTGCCGCACCGCGGCCCGCGATGCCGTCCGGCGGCCCGGGCTGCCCCAGGCAGCCGCCCGAACGAGAGCCGGCGCGGTTGACGCGCCGACGGAGGAGAGAGCAGAGCGATGCGTATCGCGAAGAGAGCCGTGCTGACCGCACCGGGCTCGCCGGTGGAGATCTGGGAGGGCCCGGTGCCCACCCCGGCCGGCGGGGACGTGGTGGTCTCCGTGGAGATGGCCGGTGTGTGCGGCACCGACCACCACTACACGCTCGGCGAGGTCGCCTTCCCCGGCCCGATGGTGCTGGGCCACGAGGGCATCGGCCGCGTCGAGGAGCTCGGCCCGGACGTGAACACCGATTACGCCGGGGAGCCGATAGCCCCCGGCGACCTCGTCTACTGGGTGCCGCTGAAACCCTGCCACCGCTGCCACGCCTGCACGGTGCTCGAGGACGTCTCCCTCTGCCCCCACCTGTCACCGGGACGCTTCAAGGACCCGCTGACCCCGCCGATCGCGACCTACACCGAGTACGCCAGCCTGCCCGCGGGCCTGTCCTTCTTCCGGGTGCCCGAGGACACCCCGCCGGAGGCGGTCATCGCGTTCGGCTGCGCCATGCCGACGATGCTGCACGCCATGGAGCGGCTCGGCGGCATCAGCTTCGGCCAGCGCGTCGTCGTCCAGGGATGCGGGCCGGTCGGCCTCGCCGCCGTCATGCTCGCCCGCCTCGCCGGGGCGGGCGACATCGTGGTCGTCGGCGGCCCCGCCCTGCGACTGGAGATGGCGAAGCGGCTCGGCGCCACCGAGACCGTCGACCTCGCCGCCGCACCCGACGCCGAGTCCCGCATCGCCGCGGTCCTGGACGCGACCCGCGGACGGGGCGCCGACGTCGTCATCGAGGCGACGGGCCGGGTCGAGGCCTTCGCCGAGGGCCTGTCGATGACCGCCCGCGGCGGCCGCTACCTGATCGTGGGCCTGTGGTCCGCGCCCGGCTCGTCGGAGCTGACACCCCGCATCGTCAACAACGCGAACCTGCGCATCATCGGCTCGGCGCTGTCCCGGCCCCGCCACCTCCACCAGGCAGTCGAGGTCGCCCGCCACTACCACCACCGGCTCCCCCTGGCCGAGGTCGTGTCGCACCGGTTCCCGCTGGACCAGGCGCAGCAGGCGCTCGACGCGGTCGGACGCCAGGAGACGATCAAAGCCGTGATCGTTCCTGGTCACCAGTAGCCGCCGGTCCATAGCTGGCGGCGCCCTCATACGTCACGTCCGAAAGGGGAGATCAATGGGAAACGCGGTGGAAGGGGCAGGAGCCGTGGGCGGTTCCCTGGCCGGCCGGGCCGTGCCGCGGGTGGAGGACCAGGCGCTGCTCACCGGCCGGGGGAGGTTCCTCGACGACCTCGACCTGCCCGGCACGCTCCACGCGGTCTTCGTGCGCAGCACGGTCGCGCACGGGACCATCCGGTCCGTCCGGACCGGGGCGGCCGCCCGCGTCCCGGGCGTCGTCGGCGTGTTCACCGCGGCCGAGCTGGCGCTGCCCGACATCGTCACACCGCTGCAGGAGGACATCTTCAGCCCGCCCCGCCCGGTGCTCGCCCACGACCGCGTCCGCTTCGTCGGCGAACCCGTCGCGGTCGTCGTCGCGGAGTCCCGGTACGCGGGCGAGGACGCGGCGGCCCTCGTCGAGGTCGCGATCGACCCGCTGCCGGTGGCGACCGACATCGCCGGCGCGCTCGACCCGTCCGGGCCGGTCCTGCACGAGCAGCCGGACGGCGCCGGCAACGTCGTCTTCGAGCAGGAGAAGAGCTTCGGCGACCCGGACGGCGCCTTCGCCACCGCCGCCCACGTCATCGAGCGGACCTTCCACCACCCCCGGGTGACCGCCTCGCCCATGGAGACCTTCGGCGCCGCCGCGATCCCGGACGGCGGCGGCGTGACGATCTGGTGCTCGACCCAGTTCCCGCACACCCTCCGGCGCATCGCGCGCCAGTTGTACGGGACCGACGACGTCCTCGTGCGCTGCCCCGACATCGGCGGCGGGTTCGGCCACAAGGGCGTCAACTACCCCGAGGAGATAGCCGTCGGCCGGCTGGCGCTGCTCCTCGACCGGACGGTGAAATGGGTCGCGGACCGCGAGGAGAGCCTGCTGGCCTCGGCGCACGCGCGCGAGATGGAGGTCCGGGTGCGCGCCGCCGCCGGCGCGGACGGCACCCTCCTGGCACTCGACGTCGACGTGGTCTGCGACATCGGCGCGTACGGCACCTACCCGCTCGGCCACGTCCTCGAGGTGCTCGGCGTCTTCGGCCTGGCACCCGGCCCCTACCGCCTGCGCAACTACCACGCCCGCGCCCGCTCGGTCGCCACCAACAAGTGCCCCTCGGCGGCCTACCGCGGGGTCGGGCTGCCCGTTTCCACCCTCGTCCACGAGCGGATCATGGACATCGTGGCCGCGACGACGGGCGTCGACCGCGCGGAGGTACGCCGCCGCAACCTGGTGGCCGCGTCCGAAATGCCCTACACCTCGGTCACCAACCAGCGCTACGACAGCGGTGACTTCCACGCCGCGCTCGACGCCGCGCTGGAGCTGATCGGCTACGACACGTTCGAGAGCGACAAGCGGGCGGCCCGGGCCGGCGGCAGGCTCCTCGGGCTGGGCATCGCCGCCTACGTCGAATGGACCGGGACCAACTCGAAGATGTTCCGGGCGCGCGGGATGAGCGCCGTGAGCGGCTTCGACGGCTGCCACATGGAGCTGGACGCCGAGGGCGTGCTGAGGGTCTGGACGACGCTGCCCTCGATCGGGCAGGGCACGACGACGACCTTCGCCCAGCTCGCCACCGATTCCGTCGGAGTCGACTTCGCGGACGTCCGGGTGGTGCAGAGCGACACCGGTGTCAGCGACATCGAGGGCACCGGGACTGGCGCGTCACGGAGCGCGAACATCGGCGCCGGGGCGCTGCACCTGGCCGGCACCGAGCTGCGCGGGCGGCTCCTGGAGGACGCCGCCGCCCGGCTCGGCGTGGCGGCCGACGGGCTCGACATCGCGCGGAGCTGCGTCACGGTCCGGGACCTGCCCACGCGGTCGGTGAGCTTCGCCGAGCTGGCCAAGACCGCCGACCCGGGCCGCTACCGGGTGAGCCGGCGGTTCGACCCGGAACACGTGCTGTTCTCCTACGCCACGCACGCGTGCCGGGTCAGCGTCGACCCGGAGACCGGCGACGTCGAGATCCTCGACTGGGTGGTCGCCGAGGACTGCGGACGCGTCGTCAACCCGCTCATCGTCGCGGGACAGACCCAGGGCGCCATCGCCCAGGGCATCGGCGGCGCGCTCTACGAATCGCTCCACTACGACGAGACGGGCACGCCCCTGACGGCGTCGCTGATGGACTACATCCTGCCGACCGCCCGCGAGGTTCCCCGGGCCCGGACCAGGCACCTGGCGCTGCCGGTGCCGGACGCGATCCTCGGGAGCAAGGGCATGGCGGAGGGCGGGACGGTCGCGGCGCCGGCGGCGCTCGCCAACGCGGTGTCGGACGCCCTCGGCATCGAGTGCAACGCCCTGCCGCTCACCCCGGAGCGGCTGTGGAAGGCGGCCCGGTCCGGGCGAACGGGCTGACAGGGGCGGCACGACGGGGAACGGGCTCCTGCTGCGACGACGTCGCGGCAGGAGCCCGTTCGTGCTGCCAGTGGCGGCCACCGGCACGGGACGGGGATTCCTCGCGTCAGGCGACCGGGCCGAGGCGCCGCGCGCCCGGACGCGGCCCGTCGTCGTGAATCGGGTCGTGGTGAATCGGCAGGGACGCGCCGGTCAGCGGGACACCGCTGCCGCCGCGCCGGGCGGCCACGATCTCCGCGGCGATGGACAGGGCCGTCTCCTCGGGCGTGCGCGCGCCGAGATCCAGGCCGATGGGCGAGTGGAGGCGGGCGAGCTCCGCCTCCGTGACGCCGGCCTGCCGGAGGCGCCTCGTGCGGTCGAGATGGGTACGGCGGGAGCCCAGCGCCCCGACGTACGCGACGGGGAGTCGCAGGGCAGTCGTCAGCAGGGGGACGTCGAACTTGGGGTCATGCGTCAGGACGCAGAGCACGGTGCGCGCGTCGACCTCCGTGCGCTCCACATAGTCGTGCGGCCACGCGACGACGACCTCGTCGGCCTCGGGGAAACGGGCGCGTGTGGCGAAGACCGGGCGGGCGTCGCACACGGTCACGCGGTAGTCCAGGAACTTTCCGACGCGGACGAGCGCCGCAGCGAAGTCGATCGCGCCGCACACGATCATCCTGGGCGGCGGCACTGACGACTCGACGAACAGGGTGACCGGTGCCCCGCAGCGCGAGCCCCGCGCTCCGATCTCCCGGGTGCCGGTGCGGCCCACGTCGAGGAAGGCGCGGGCCTCCGCGGCGACGGTGCGGTCCAGCTCGGAGTGCCCGCCGGTCTCGCCCGTGTACGAGCCGTCGTTCCGTACGAGCAGGGCGCGGCCCAGGAGTCCGGGAGGCCCGGAAAGCGGCCGTGCGAGCGCCGCCGCCTCCTTGCGGGCGGCGGCGGAGAGCGCGGCCGCGAACACCTCCCGGGAGGGGGAGTCCGCGCGGACCGGGGTGACGAGGACGTCGATGACGCCACCGCAGGTCAGGCCGACGGCGAAGGCGTCCTCGTCGCTGTAGCCGAAGCGCTCCAGGACGGTCTCGCCGTCCGCCAGGGCCTGCTGGCAGAGTTCGTAGACGGCGCCCTCCACGCATCCGCCGGAGACCGAGCCGACCGCGGTGCCCTGGGAGTCCACGGCGAGCGCGGCCCCCGGCTGCCGCGGCGCGCTGCCGCCGACGGCCACCACCGTGGCGACGGCGAAGTCGCGGCCCTCCTCGGCCCATCGAGTGAGCTCCGCGGCGATGTCCAGCATCTGTGTTCTCCTTGCGACGGTCCAACGGGCATTCGCCGGCACCCGGGGGCCGCTGACCGCGCGCGGTGGCCGTCGGCGGCGCGGGTCCCGCGGCCTGTCAGGTGTAACGCTGTTCCAGCTCGCGCACCTCGGGCAGCCCGACGAGGTCGGTGAACTCGTCGAACCCAGGGAGGCCCGGGAGGGCTGCCTGGGGGGTGCCGTCCTTGCGCAGCGTCTCCAGCAGCCCCCGCATCCCCGCGGTCGCGGCGAGCAGGGTGCCGATCGGGAACAGCACCAGTCCGAACCCGAGTTCGGCGATGCGGTCCAGGCTCAGTGGCGGCGTCTTGCCCCCCTCCGCCCAGTTGAAGACGAGCGGTGCCACGCCCGCCAGCCGGCCCGCCACCTGCTCGATCTCCGCCTCCGAGGCGGGCGCCTCGACGAACAGCAGGTCGGCGCCGGCCTCGGCGAAAGCGCGGGCCCGCTCGACGGCCGCGTCCACGCCCTCCACAGCCACCGCGTCAGTCCGCGCGATGACCACGAAGTCGGGGTCGCTGCGGGCCTCAGTGGCGGCGCGGATCTTCCCGAGCATCTCCGCGAGCGGCACGATCGCTTTGCCGGCCATGTGCCCGCACCGCTTCGGCGTGACCTGGTCCTCGAGCTGGATCGCCGCCACCCCGGCCTGCTCGTAGACCTGCACGGTGCGGCGCACGTTGAGGGCGTTGCCGTACCCGGTGTCCCCGTCGGCGATGACCGGCAGGTGTGTGGCGGCGACCAGCCGGCGGGCGTTGTCGGCCATCTCGCTGCCGGTCAGCAGACCGATGTCGGGGCGGCCCAGCAGCCCGGCCGTGGTCCCGAAGCCGGTCATGTAGACGGCGTCGAACCCGGCCTTCTCGACGAGCAGGGCTGAGAGCGCGTCATAGGCGCCCGGCGCCACGAGCGGGCCCGGCCGCGAGAGGAGTTCGCGCAGCCGGCGTCCCGCAGTTGCTGTGGTACCCGAGGTCGTCATGGAGCGGACTCTCCGTTCGTGGATTTGTCGTCGGCACGCTGTCGCGCGCTCGCCCGGTGCGGGCACGGCGCTCTCCCGCGCGGCCGCGGTGGTGACCGGACCGTGGCCGGGATCGCCTGCTCCGGGCCCGCACAGCACATTAATCTGAACGCGGAGCATACTGCCTCTGGCCGGGATGCGCACCAGCGGGCGGCGAGGGGCCGCACCGGTGAGGGCTGGTCCGGTTCCCGGACGGAGACCGAGGCGGCGGTCACCGTGAGTGCGTGACGCCATGCCGGCAAAAGGTGCTTGAACAGGTGCTATTGGGGGTCGGAGAGGTCTCTGGCGTACCGTCAGGGGGGTGGCGAGCGGAGAGGTAGTGTCGGCTGGCTCCAGGGGGCACGCAGACGTCGAAGTGCCCGAACCCTCTTGCGCGGCAGAGATAGTCTGTGCTCGTATTACCTCACCCGCAGGGCGAATCATCCGCCGAGCGGCGCTAGTTGATCGAGCACAGCTCATTCGGCCGTCCACGGCGGATGGCAGACTCCCGTCCTCACTCCCCGTTGGGAGGAAGATTGCCCCGCCATTCCCATCGTGTGCTCGTCGCCGGCGCCGGTCTCGGCGGCCTGACCGCCACTGCGTCGGTGCGCCGGCGGTCGCTCGGCAATGCCGGCCACGTCACGCTGCCCAGTCAGGCATAGGGGCCTCACGGGCAATCGAGGAGCACGCCGTGCTCACTGTCGTCCGCGGCGCGCACTCGCGGGCCGTGTCGCCCGGTGCGCCACCCCCGTCGGCACGGTGCAGGACGCCTCGGCCCGCAGCGAGCATCCGCACCACCTCGAGGACGGCCCCGCCCAGTACGGGCGCGGCCGCACACCGCGCTCGTTCGATGGCGAATCCGGCGCGCCCTCATACCGAGTACGAGCACAACCGTCTGTGTCGGTGCACCGCATCTCTGCAAGGCATCGCAGCCGGGCCCCGACCTCGCCTTCCAGGGTGAAGTCGCGGCCCCATGAGGAGGGTGAAGGCATTGGAAATCAGCAAGAAGGCCGGCGGGCCGGCCCCCAGAGACACCATCGAGGTGGAGCCCGCGGGCACTCCCGGCGTCATTGAGGAGACCACCGCGAACCGCAGCCAGCAGCGGCGCGTGTACCTGGCCAGCCTGATCGGCAGCGTGGTCGAGTTCTACGATTTCGCCATCTACGGCACCGCCGCGAGCCTCGTCTTCGGGACTGTCTTCTTCGCCTCCTCCTCGCCGGCGGTGGGTCTGATCGCGTCCCTGGCGACCTTCGCGACCGGGTACGTGGCGCGCCCCCTGGGCGGCATCATCTTCGGTCACTTCGGTGACCGGGTCGGCCGCAAATCGGTGCTCCTGGTGACGCTCTTCCTGATGGGGGCGTCCACCGTCCTCGTCGGCATACTGCCGACCGCGGCGCAGGTCGGGACGCTCGCACCGGTCCTGCTGGTCACCCTCCGCCTCATCCAGGGACTCGCGGTCGGCGGAGAGTGGGGCGGCGCCGTGCTGATGTCCGTCGAGACCGGGAGCCAGAAATCCCGCGGGTTCTTCGGCAGCGCGACCGGAGTGGGATCCTCCCTCGGTGTGCTCCTGGCCAGTGCCTCCTTCGCCGCCCTGGGCGGGCTGGAAGAGGACCAGTTCCTGGCGTGGGGCTGGCGCCTGCCCTTCCTCGCCTCGGTCCTGCTGATCGCCGTCGGCGCGTACATCCGGCTCAACGTCGACGAGAGCCCGGTCTTCGCCGCAGCACGGGAACGCAAGGCCGACGACGCGCGGCCGGCGTCCGCTCCGCTGCTCGCCCTGCTGCGTGAGCAGCCGGGTCGGCTGCTGCTCGCCATCGGCGTCTACTGCGGGCCCGTCATGGCCCAGTCGATCGTGAAGGTCTTCCTCATCTCGTGGGGCGTGAGTCACGCCGGCGTCTCGCGGCAGCTCATGCTGAACTCCCTGACCTTCGCGGTGGCCGGCATGGCCGTGGCGGTCCCGCTGTTCGCCGTGCTGTCCGACCGGATCGGCCGGCGCGCGGTCTACGTCCCCGCGTCGATCCTGTTCGGGCTCTTCGCGTTCCTGATGTTCCCGATGGTCGGCACGGGTTCGACGGTGATGGTCGTGCTGGCCTTCGTCATCAGCATGTCGATTCTGGAAGCGGCCGCCCTCGGCCCGGTGGGGGCGCTGCTCAGCGAACTGTTCCCGACGCGCTCCCGCTACACCGGAACCTCACTGGCCTACCAGTTCGCCGCCCTCATCGGCGGTGGGATCGGTCCGCTGATCGCCGCGGTCTTCGTAGCGCCCGGAGGGCCCGGAGCGATCGGCGTCTCGACGATGATCGCCGTCTTCTGCGGGCTCAGCGCCCTCTGTACGGCCCTGCTCGGCGACACCCGCAAGGTCAGCCTCAACTGAGGGTGAGCAGTCCGGCGCACGGCGCCGGTCGGGGCATCCGGAGAGCCCTCTCTCCGGACGCCCTGTCGAAAGAAAAAGAAAGAGAAGAGGAGAAGAACGCATGACTCGTTGGGCTTCCGATGTCGGCTGGCGTGGCAAGGTCGGCCTGATCGCGACACCGGCGATCGACAACAGCCACCTCGAGCTGATGCGGGTCGCCCCCGAGGGGGTGGCGGCCTATCAGACCGTGCCGTACGTGCCCGACTTCCGGGTCGACCCGAGCTTCATCCTGCAGGCCGTGGAGCAGCTGGAGCACTGCGCGCGTGCGCTGAGCGCTGGCGGCATGGACGTCATCGGCCAGGCCGGGACGCCCTTCTCGTTCGCCCACGAGGACGGCCTGCAGTTCGCGCTGAAGATGCAGGCCCGGCTCGAGGACGCCGCGCAGAAGCCGGTGACCATGATGGGCCTGTCGATCATCGAGGCGCTGCGCAGCTGCGGATTCGAATCGGTGGCCGTGGCCTCCACGTACTACTCGGCCGACCTGTGCGAGCGCTACACCAAGTTCCTCGACGACGCAGGCTTCCGCGTCCTGACCATGAAGAACTGGGTCCACCAGGGCTTCCTGACGGACGAGAGCTTCCTGCGGCAGCCGCGGTACTGGTACCCGAACAGCCTCGCGTACCAGAGCGCCCGCGCCGTCGCGGCGGAGGCACCCGAGGCCGACTGCGTCCTGCTGACCGGCGGCGCCGTGCACACCATGGACATCATCGCCGCCCTCGAGGACGACCTGCAGAAGCCCGTGATCACCAGCGACTCGGCGTTCTTCTGGAGCCTGCTCGGCAAGCTGGGCATCAAGGAGCGGCTCGACGGCTGGGGCGCCCTGCTCTCGACCCTGTAACCGTGCGGCCGGCAGCCGGCGCGGCCTGCTCACCCGGGCGGGCCGCGCCGGTGAAGACCTCCGGCCCGCGGACCAACCTCCCCCAAGACCACGATCACGAGGAAGGACTATGTCCATGCTTTCCCGCCTGCTTGCCCCCAAGGTGAAGGCCAGTGCCCACTGCGACCTGCCCTGCGGTGTGTACGACCCGGCCCAGGCCCGCATCGAGGCGGAGTCGGTGAAGGCCGTCCAGGAGAAGATGGCCGCCAACGACGACCCGCACTTCCAGGCCCGCGCTGCCGTCATCAAGGAGCAGCGCGCCGAGCTCGCGAAGCACCACGTGTCGGTGCTGTGGAGCGACTACTTCAAGCCCCCGCACTACGAGAAGTACCCGGAGCTGCACCAGCTGGTCAACGACGCCCTGAAGGCCCTCTCGGCCGCCAAGGCGTCGACCGCCCCGGCGACCGGCCAGAAGGCGCTGGACTACATCGCCCGGATCGACAAGATCTTCTGGGAGACGAAGAAGGCCTGAGCCTCCGCTTGGCCGTCGCACGAGAGGTCGTACGCGACAGGTCCGCACCCAGCATCCGCATTGAGCCGGGTGCGGACCTGGCAATCAGGCCTCACTGCTGATGCTCGTTTAGCGAACACACAAATGAAAGGTGATGAGTTGTCGAAGCTGCGCGTGACTGCGAAGGACGCATTGGTCGACGTGCTCAGGTCCGGGATGACGATCGCTGTCGGCGGATTCGGCCTGTGTGGCATCCCCAACGACCTCATCGAGGTCGTTCGCGACAGCGGGGTCACCGGTCTGACCGTCGTGTCCAACAACATGGGGGTCGACGGCAAGGGTCTCGGGCTTCTCCTGGAAAACCGCCAGGTGGACAAGGTGATCGCCTCTTATGTCGGCGAGAACAAGTTGTTCGCCCAGCAATACCTGGACAAGACACTGGAGGTGGAGTTTGCACCACAGGGGACGCTGGCCGAGAGGCTGCGGGCCGGTGGTGCGGGGATCGCGGCCTTCTACACCCGGGCCGGCGTCGGCACCCCGGTGGCCGAGGGCAAGCCGCTGGCGGAGTTCGACGGACGAATCTACGTTCAGGAACGAGGCATCCTTGCCGACGTCGCACTCGTGCACGCTCACATCGCGGACCGGGCAGGCAACCTCACCTATCGGGCGAGCGCCCGGAACTTCAACCCGCTCGTCGCGACATGCGGGCGGGTCACGGTGGTCGAGGCTGAGTACCTGACCGAGGAGTACATCGACCCGGAACGGGTCGTTACGCCAGGCATCTACGTCGACCGCCTGGTCCTCGCCGAGCAACGCATCAAAGACATCGAAAAGCTCACGGTGCGCCCCCGCGACACCGTCTCAGCGTAGGAGGACCCGTGGCCTGGACGCGCGACGAAATGGCGGCAATTGCTGCCGCCGAACTCCACGACGGCGACTACGTCAACCTGGGGATCGGTATCCCCACGCTGGTCGCCAACTACGTTCCCGACGGCGTGCAGGTGACACTGCAGAGCGAAAACGGCATCCTCGGCCTCGGTCCCTTCCCGTACGAGGGTGAAGAAGACGCCGATCTCATCAATGCCGGCAAGCAGACCGTCACGGTCAACCCCGGGGCGAGCTACTTCGACTCGGCGGCCTCCTTCGCGATGATCCGTGGCGAACATATCGACATCGCCATCCTTGGGGCGCTCCAGGTCAGCGCGAGCGGGGACCTGGCGAACTGGACGATTCCCGGTGCCCTGGTGAAGGGAATGGGCGGCGCGATGGACCTCGTGGCCGGCGCCCGCCGGATCGTCGTGCTCACCGACCACGTGGCCAAGGACGGTAGCCCGAAGATCGTCGAACGGTGCACGCTCCCGCTGACCGGCACGGCGTGCGTGGACCGGATCATCACCGACTTGGCAGTGCTCGACGTGACCCCGACTGGTCTTCAATTGGTGTCGCTTGCTCCCGGCGTCACCGAACAGCAAGTTCGCGACAAGACCGGCGCGCCGATGGGGGAAGCGATGGTTGCGGGGTAAGTCTCACTCCTTTGTACGCTGTTGAACGGGATGAGCGAGCCATTCGTAGAGTTGGCTCACCCATGGATGCCGATGTGGCTAGTCCCCGCCGAATTCGCGCAGGCGCGCGTGGAGCGGCGGGCATGCCAGAACCCCGGTCCGTCCGTGCGGGCGCACAGGCGTTGTACACGTATTCGCGTACGTTCGCCAGCGTGCTCTGGGCGACGCGGAACAAGGTGGCTGCGCCCTGCGCCTCGAGGAGTGGTTGGTGCGCTCCGACCGAGCGGAACTCCAACCGCGCCGCGGTCCCGTCGGCCTGCGCACGGGCGCACAACAGATGCAGCGAGCCTTCCAGACCGGCCTCTGCGACGGCGGACGGGGCGAGATCCTGCATGATCCTGCGGGTCTCGACGAGGCCCGCGTCCAGGCCGTCGGCGACCGCACGGACGCGGATCCGCGCCACATCCCGACGCTCCTTACAGTCCCGATCGGCCAACTGGAGCAGCATCCGACTCCCGGCAAGTTCCCGGGCCAGGGAGTCGTGCAGATGCCGGGCGATGCGCGCCCGCTCCGCCAGCATGCCCGCCTGGCGTTGCTGCTGCGCCAGGATGTCGCGCGTGGCTTGCAACTGCTCCACGAGGTGCTGGCTCCGCGGCGGCGGAGCGAGCAAGACGAGGACACCCCACAGCAGGCAACGCCGAGACCCAGGCATGCCAGGCGGGGGAGTGGGGGCGTGGGGCGCTTGCTCGGTGCCAGGCTGTGAGGCTGCCATCGAGGATGGCGCCGATTGCTTCAGGGGCCATCGCCGACAGGCCGTCGAAGAGGCCGCACCCCTCGACTACGACGCGGTGGTGCTTCTCGACGTCACCGCGCACGACCTCCCGTCGGCTAAGGAGGCCGCCCTGGGGACCGCACCAGACGAGGCCTCCTCGTCATCGTCGTGACTCCTTGCATCAGTGCCAGGAAGGTGTTGGCCGTTGGGCGAACCACTCTTAGCCCTGCGTCGCCGTCCACGGACGCGGGGCTCACACGGTGTCCGGCCCGACAGGCAGGGCGCCGCCGGACACGGCTGACGGATCCCGGGCAGCTGCGCGGGCGAGGGTGCGCACGACGTGGGCCGCGTGGTCCGCCACGAAGTCAACGTCCACCGAGTGGCCCCTGACGAAGCCGCTGCCGGGCAGGTAGGCGAATCCGTGCGCGGCGGCGGTGAACCGCCACAGCATCTGTGTCGCCGCGGTGGGACTACCCGTGACGGTGATCGCCGGCCAAGCACCTGGTCCGTGAGCTCGCGGGTGACCTCGCGTTGTTCCGCGTCGGGACGGTCCTGCAGTTCGTCTGCGAGGATCAGCTCGAAGGCCGCGCCGTGGGTGAGCGCGAAGGTGAGTAGACCCGAGCACTGCCGCCAGTGCCTCGACGGCGAGTTCCAGGCCGTCGTCCGACCCGCCGACCCGCTTGCGGACGCCGTCGAACGCCGCCCGCATCTGGCCCAGCAGACGCTTGCCTGACGCGGTCGCGGCTGCCGAGAGCAGCGCGGTACGGCTCGCGTAGTGCCGGTACGGGGCGGCTGTGCTCACACCCGTACGGCGGGCCGCCTCGGCCACCGACAGCCCGGCCACGCCTTTCTCCGCCACGATCGCGAGTGCCGCATCGATCAGCGCGGCGCGCAGGTCGCCGTGGTGGTAGCTCCCGTTCGATCACGGCGCTCCTCTGTCTTCTCACCCCCGCCCGCCGCGGTCTCGGGTACCACCACATTGGACCACGCAAGGTCAGCGACGCGGTCGCCACCGTACGCTCTCGCGCTCTGCGCGCTGTGTTTTAGCCGGGGAGCCGCCTCCGCGTCGGAGGCGGCTCCCGCCATGGGGCGTGCTCAGTGGCGTCGAGTCACTGACCCTCGGCCCGCGCGTCGTACCTCAGCGCAGGCGTGATGGTCGGCTCCACATGGCACTTGGCCCGCGTCTCGAGGGCGTACGCGTACACCATCAGGTCGGGGTCCGAGAACGTGCGGGGCTCGAATAATCATCGCCGCTGGTCAAGAGGCGTATCGGTACTCGCTGATCACACCGCGGAGGACGCGATTGCGGAGAACCCTGCGGGCGTCCGACGCTTGGATCGGAGGCGGTTGTTCCTGGGTTTCGGGCGGTAGTTGGCTTCGGCTGCGGTGGGGCGGCGCGCGTTGTAGTGCTGCTGGTGTTCGGCCAGGACCTGGCGCGCGTGGACCTCGCCGAGGATGAGAAGGCGTCCGCCGTTCCGGCATCGCCCGCGACGAGGTCTTCCTGGAGACGAAGTTCTGGATCAGCGACTACGGCTACGACGCCGCGCTGCACGCCTTCGACAAGAGTGCGGGCAAGCTCGGCGTCGATCAGCTCGATCTCGTGCTCCTGCACCAGCCGCTGTCAAGCCGCTTCGATCTCACGCTCGACGCCTACCGGGCGCTGGAGAAACTCCTGACCGACGGCAAGGTGCGCGCGATCGGCGTGAGCAACTTCATGCCGGAGCACCTGGAGCGCCTGCTGGCGGAGACGTCCGTCGTGCCGGCGGTGAACCAGATCGAGCTTCACCCGCACTTCCAGCAGACCGCGCTGCAGATGCTGCACGCCGAGCACGGAATCCTGCCCCAGGCGTGGTCGCCCATCGGCGGCATCACCTCCTACGGAGGCGGAGAGAAGAGCACGTTCGACGACCCGGCTCTGCTGGAGATCGCACGCGCGCACGCCAAGTCGGTCGCCCAGGTGATGTTGCGCTGGCACGTTCAGGAAGGGCGCTCCGTGATTCCGAAGTCGACCAAGGCTGCCCGTATCGCGGAGAACTTCGACGTGTTCGACTTCGAGCTCTCCAGCGAGCAGCTTGCCGCGATCGACGCGCTCGACACCGGCGTGCGGGGCGGACCGGACCCCGACAGCATCACCCTCGACAACTACGGGATGGCCATCCCCGAGGCGTGAGCCCCCCGGGGCAGCCTCACCGAGGCTGCCCCAGTCGGCCTCCCCTCACAGGCCGAAAACCCTTCGGGGCGTGGCCCGTCGCAGGCGCCGCTGCCCCTGGACCAGATGGCCGAGCTCGGGTTTGCGCTGGTGGCCTGTCGGCCGTTGTCATTTCTCGGCCACTTCCTCCCACCGGTCCACCAGCGAACTCAGCAGGTCGACGACGAGTCCTTGGCCGCGGGGGCCGTAGCCCTCCATCAGCAGGACGTCGAGTTCGCGGGCACGGCGGATCATCGACTCCATGGTTTCGCGGCCGCTGGCGGTCAGGTAGAGCAGGCGTTTGCGGCCGTCTTCGTCGGATTTCTGACGTTGCAGCCAGCCGCGTTTCTCGAGCCTGGTGACGATGCTGGCCATCGTCGACCGGTCGAGGGCGATGGACTCGCCGATTGCGCCCTGTTCGACGCCGGGGTAGTGGTCGACGGCCATCAACACGGCCACCTGCGGATTCGTCGCCACCTGATCGACGTGGTTGAACCACGCGGCCTGATAGGCCTGGTAGAGGCGACGCAGCACATATCCGGGCGCGGAGGTCATGTTGGGCGGGGGAGGAAGGGCGCCTCGGACCTTGCCGTCGGGCGCCTCGGTGAATTCGTCCGTGTTCACACCATCACCTTAGAACGCGCGGCAGGCTGCCGAGGGAGGATGGGCCAGCGGCGGATCCGCACGCTGCCGGCAGCGGGGTGCGGTGCAGGCGGCCGTTCTGTCCGATCACGCTGGACGACCATGCGGCTGCCGCCGCGTCCTGGATTCCGTGGTGGCGGCTCAAGGTGATGGAGTGGCCGGCGCCCGGCACCGAGCAGGCCGTCAGCCGGGCCTGCGGCGCATAGTAGGCCGCCTCCTGCCGGGCTATGGCCGTGCCCGAGGAACAGTCGAAGTACCCGCCCCGGATGTTGGGTCCGCACAGGAGACGGTCCGCGCTGCCCATGACGACCAGCACCGGGACCCGGATCGCCCGGGTTTCCTCGCTGAAGAGCATGGCGTAGCCGTCCTGCTCGCCACCCGGGTTGAGGTCCTTGCCGACTTCGGTGTGGAAATCCTGGTCGGCGGCCGGGGTGTTGTTGTCGTCGGCGGCGATCACGTCCGGGTCGGCGTCGGCCGGGTTGTGGAAGAGCCAACCGCGCGAGCCAGGTTTGGTCGTCGTGTAGCCGACGTCGAGGTTCGTGCCGCGGTACTTCGGGTCGTCGAGGGCCGGGTGGTTGTGTTGGGGCAGATCGTCGTTGACCGAGTCGCTGTGGATCAGGCCGGTCACGATGATGCCGTCGACGTCGCGATAGTCGATGGCCTCGCGCCAGGCCGTCACCGATCCCCAGGAGTGGCCGATGCTGATCACCTTGCCGAAGCGGACTCCCGCGAGGGAGCCGTCCCGCAGGCCCTGCACCACGCGGTGAGTGATGTCGCCGGCGACGGGGATGGTCAGCAGCGAGCTGTCGGGATGGGAGCTGGCACCGAAGCCGACCTTGTCGAAGGCGAAGGTGGGGAAGCCTGCGGCAGCGGCGCGGCGGGCGTAGGAGTAGCGCTCGCCGTTGACGGTGCCGAAGTTCCAGTAGGTGTGGTTGTAGGTCGATCCGTGGATCAGCACCTGGACGGTGCTCCGACCCGAGCGGGCCTGCCGGAGTTGGCGGTCGGTCGCGCAGAGTTCGCCGACGACGGTGTAGGGAACCCGCCGGCCGTCCGAGGTGAACTCGGCGCGCTGGGTGAGCTTTTGGCAGCGGACGGCGCCGTGGTCGGCGTCCTGTGCGTGAGCCTGCGTCGGCGTGGTCAATGCCAGGGCTGCCGCCAGGGCAAGGACGACTCGGGTTCTGCTCCGTCTCCACCGTGCGGTGTTGCGCATGCCGTACTCCAAATTCCGTGCTTCTCTGGTGCGTTCGGTCGGGAGGTGTGTCGTTCGTCTCCTGGTCAGAGGCCCGCGGTCGAGGTGGCGGAGGTCTCGCGGGCGCGTTCCAGGGCGGGGTGGCGTGGGGCGGCAGGTCGTCAGGCGCGGTTGAGGTCGACCCTGCGGGTGTCGCCGAGTGCGCCGGCGCAGACGGCGCTGATCACACAGAATGCCGCGATCATGATTGAGACCGAGTGGACGCCGGGACCCGTCCCGGCGAGGACGGAGGCGAGCAGCGGGCCGATTCCGCCGCCGATGAGACCCGCGAACTGGTAGGCGACCGAGGCGCCGGTGTAGCGGAACTCGGTGGGGAAGAGTTCAGCCAGCAGGGAGCTGACCACGCCGACGGTGGCAGCGTTGAGGATCGTCATGCTGATGACGAACACCAGGGTGATCACCAGGGCCGAGCCGGAGATGCGCCGTCCGCGCCGACGACCGTCGCTTTCCGCACCGGTGTGCGGTGCGCTCTGCTCGTTGATCATGTGCGTCCTCGGTTCAGGAGCCGGACGGTGGTGTCCGGCCCCCGCAGGCCGGGTCGTGCCGGCGTGTGGGGGCGGAGGTCGACGGTCTAGCGGTGGACCAGCGGGTAGGACTGCGGCATGGCGCCCGGGTTGTTCAGCGGGGTGCCGCGCCAGAGCCATTCGTAGGAGACGTCGGACTCGCCCTCGAAGGTGCGCAGGAGGCGGTCGCGTTCCCGCTGTTCCGGGCCGTCCGGCAGGTGGTAGAAGCGCTGGTTCTTCAGTGAGGCGTCCTGCACCATGCCGGCGTGGGTGGCGCGTCGGGACACGTAGCGCAGCAGGGCGCCGGGGATGTCGCGGCGGGGGACGAAGGCGAGTTCCTCCGCGAGGACCGCGGCGTCCTCGATGGCCTGGGAGGCGCCCTGTGCCTGGTAGGGCAGCATGGCGTGGCAGGCGTCGCCGAGGAGTGCGACGTGTCCGTCCGCCCAGAACGGGTCGCGGCGCTGCCGGAACAGTGCCCACTTGCTGGAGGTCCCCTCGGCCTTCGAGAGGATGGTGGCCATCCGGTCGTCCCAGTCGGAGAAGGCCTCGACCATTTCGTCGACCGTGGCTGTTGTGCTCCAACTTCCGGAGAGATCAATGGTGTTGGGGACGGATGCGCCGAGGTTGAGGTATTCGCCGCCGCGGATGAAGTAGTGCACCAGGTGGCGGTCCGGGCCGTACCACATGGTCGAGTGGAAGCGGTCGAGCAGGAAGCGCGTCGCCGGGTCGGCCGCGAGCTTGTCTCCGGGGATCATGGCGCGATAGCACATCTCACCTGAGAAGACGAGGCCGTCGGGGAGTCCGATGGCGCGCCGCACCTTCGAGTGGACGCCGTCGGCGCCGATCAGGACGTCGCCGGCGAAGCGTCGGCCGTCGGAGGTCACGGCCACCGGGCGGGTCTCGTCGGCGAGGTCGACCGAGACGACCTCGGAGGCGGTGTGGAACTCGACGACGGGGCCGGGCCGTTCCGGGGCGAGGCAGGCGTCCAGCAGGACGCGGTGCAGGTCGGCGCGGTGGAAGTGCCAGTAGGGTGCGCCGAATTCGTCCCAGACCGCCTGGCCGAGCGGGCGGGTGGCGATGATGGAGCCGTCCTTCCAGCGGCGGCGCACCTGGTCGGTCGGTTCGGTGCGGATGGCCTCGAGTTGCGGTCGCAGACCCAGGGCCAGCAGGACGCGGCTGCCGTTGGGCGCCGTCTGGATCCCGGCCCCCACCTCTCCCAGCACGGCGGCCTGTTCGAGAACGGTGCACTGCACCCCCCGCTGGCGGAGCGACAGGGCGGCGGTCAGACCACCGAGACCGCCGCCCGCGACGGTGACGGCGTGGGTATGGCGGGACATGTTCCTCCTAGCTGCGAGCGATGACGAGACGGGCAGCTGCCCATGACGGATCGACCGTGAGCAGTCGGGGCCGGCATGAACAACAGCTCTCCGGCGCGGCGTTACTCCTCGCTATCCAAGCTAATACGAACACAAACAATCTCCTCCGACAAGGCTCGGTCCACCTTTTGACCCGGAGGAAATGCAGGGGCGGGAGAGCGGTCGAAGGTGTCCGGTTTATCGTGTCAGGGTGGGTCATGCGTTGTCCGTCGGCAGGCTTGCCGCCCGTATCTATACGGCGTTGACCTGCTACTTCTCCGACCCTTGCGTCGGATCGCCAAGGGGTCTCACAGTGGAAACACGGGGATGGGAAGGTGCTGGGCGAGACGAGAGAGGAGCCCTGGCCGCCCTTGACATGCTGGCTCGTCTGCGCAAATCATCAGTGCTCCAACGAAATTCATCTGTACCTCGACGGTCTCCTGGAGGCAGCAGTGAATCCCACCCTGTTCAACGAGCTCTGTCTGGAACAACTCACCCTCAGCCGGGTCACCGAGGGCGAGACCGTCGCGGTCCTCAGCCGCGGTGACGAGCGCCTG
>NZ_JBEOVA010000066.1:0-20671 GCF_040295225.1 Streptomyces sp. NPDC002896
CCGGTCCGGAAGTAACGGCTCGATCCGCGCCCACTGGGCGTCAGTCAGCGACATGCCCAGATCAACGTCCCACTGATCCAAACGAAACTGCCTAGGGCTTGGGCATGGCTGATGTGTCCGAAGTTGGGCTGTGTCAGTACGGTCGGATGCCTGCGTTCAGAGTTCGCATCGAGGGCGGCAAGGCAGAAGACGACCGGGCTCGCTGTATGAAAGCCGCCGGTCCGACCGGCTCCTCGGACCGCCGCCTACGGCTTGCCGTCGAAGAAGCCGGACTCCAGGTCCTCGATGATGACGTCGAGTGGATGCCCACTCACGATGAGCGGTCCGCTCCAAGGCGCGCTGAGTGCGAAGAGCAACGCCAGGCTCAGCCCGACCACACTCGCAACGCCCACGATGAGCAGTGACGTGCGCAGGCTGCTGCGGAAGATCAGTGCGCCGGCGTTCACGATCAAGGCCAGTCCGCTGGCCACAAGCGTGACGACGTAGAGCGCGGGAACGTCGCGCGAGGCGGCCGCGACGCGGGCGCGACGACTACTGGTGACGCCGTCCAGGGCAAGCAGCAGCTCCGTGCTCGCCGGGGTTCCCAACTCGGGCCGGGCCGCCTCGGCGCGCACGCTCCGCTCCAGCCGTGCGATCGCGCGAGCGGTGGCCGGGTCGTCACCGGACGCCGCTGCCGCGCTCTCCCATTCCCTGACACGCGTGGTCTGCAGGTAGTCCAGCAGTGGCGCATGGATCGACTCCGACTGGACTCGCGGACTTGTCGCCGCCCACGCCAGGCGGGAGGCTGCGGCCGCCTCGTCGCTCACCAACCCCTCTGCTGCACGCAGGTAGCCGGCCTCGCTGGCCAATGAGAGTGCCGCAAAGATCGCGAAGGCAGCGCCGAGTGTGGGCATCAGGGGGGTGGCGATCTGCGGCACCCGGTCTTGTTCCCCAGCCGGTACGAGCGCCCGGACGCCGACCCGCGCCACGGCCGCGACCAGAAAGGCAAGGAAGAGCCAGGCCACAACCAGCACCAGCGCCGGCAGCGAGGTCAACCAGTTCACCACATCACCTACAGCGTGTTCCCACGAGCGTCACACGGCGGCGACACATCGGCCCCCCGACCTGGAGCTCCTCGTCGATCACCTTCAACGAACGCTGCATGACCACAGGTCGAAGACCTCCCGATGCCTCGTGGAACGGTTTGTCCAAGCAGTCAGTCTCATTTCTAGTGGCGCGTACCTCAGAGCGTTGAACGCCACACCAGGCCGAATGATCGACCCCGAGTGCTCTCGTGAGCCAAATGGGGGCTCACAGGCCGCCGGGACCCTCAAGGTCGCACAGCACTTCCGGAATCACGGCAAAGGTGGCGGGGTGAGCACGGTGGCCGGGTCATCCGCGCCGCGCTGATGCGTGTCTGGTGGGATCCGGAAGCCGAACCGATCGATGGGCGTCCGTCTGCCGGATGCCGTGCTGTCGGCCGGCCGCCTCCCAAATGACCCCGCTCCCCCTGGTCGCAGGCTCCGGCAATCCATCACCAATTCTCGGTCAAATGTGCGAATATGCGAGGCGCTTTGCCGCATGTCGCGCCTACGATCTACGCGCTTTCGCAATTTGGCATGTTCCAGACGAAGCATGCCTCGGTCCACTTCACGGAAGGTGCGCGTGGCGCCCATACGAAGGTTCAGACAGCTGGCCGTGATCGCGGCCGCGGCCGCTTTGTTCGCCGGGCTGACAGGACAGCCGGCAACGGCGGCGGATACCCCCACGGTGACGCAACTGACGCTGTCCGGCGACCAGTTCAAGATGACGGACACCAGTTATGCCGCGGCGACGGACAACCTCTACAACAACTACCTGACGGACCACGCCAGCCTGACGGACGTCATCACCACGAACTACACCACGAACTCGTCGGGCGCCACCGACTCCTGGCTCAACCTCCGCTCGATGCGGGCCTGCTCGGGCAACGAGACCAAGGCGCTGCCGCCGGTGACCACCAAGGTCGCCTGGTGCTGGTCGTCGGCGCACGGCGACGACACCACTCAGCACTGGTACCCGCAGGGTCTGAGCACCACCGGCACGGCCGACGGCAGCGACGGCGCGATCCAGGGTGACCACGTCGCCGCGGTCTCCTGGCACTACGAGACGCTGTCCGGGGAGACATCCAGCGGCTGCAAGACGGACAACCTGCTGAAGCTCACCCTCATCGACCGCGACACCGGCAAGTACCGCCACGTCCTGCTGGCCGAGCCGACCAGCACCTCGTCGAGCGCGTCGAACTTCAAGTTCGTGACGGGCCATGGCGGTGGCATCGTCTGGTACGCCAACTACATCTACGTCACGGACACCGCACACGGCATCCGGGTGTTCGACCTCAACAAGCTCGCCAAGGTCGACGACTACGGCTCCGGCGTCGACACCTACGGCATCAGCGGCGGCCGCTCCAGCGCATGCGGATACCCGTACGTGCTGCCCGAGGTGCACTACTACCAGCAGTCGGGCACGCCCACCGCGTGCGACTCCGACGCGAACGCCGGCACCCTCGACCCCGACCACCTCTGCTACTCCTGGCTCTCCCTCGACAAGACCGGCGGCAGCCCGTACAAGCTGGTCACCGGTGAGTGGTACGGCGGGGTCGACGGCGGCCGCGTGGTGCGCTACCAGCTCAACCCGACGAGCTCCTCGACCTACCCCGGGCTCCTCAACATGTCCGGGGGCAAGACCGTCATCCAGGACGCCTACGCCGCCTCCCGCTACCGCGGGCTGCAGGGCGGCATGACGTGGACCGACGACCAGGGCGTGCTGAACTTCGCCTTCCACAAGGGCTGCGGCACCCAGCCCGGCGTGTACTCCCACACGTGGATCGGCGACACCAGAGCCGGGACGACCTGCGCTGCCGGCGGCAACTGGGCGGCCGGTCCGCCGCAGGCCCTGAGCTACTGGCCGAAGCTCGACGCGACCCAGGTCGACGAGTTGTGGGGGCTGACCGAGGGCATCTGCTGGAGCCCGAGCGACTCGCGGTACGACGAGCACACGCCGACGAGCACGCTGGACGCCTGCTACGGCTACAACGGCTCCACGACCTCGTCCCTGCGCACGGTCTTCGCCGTCGGCTTCACCGACCCGGCGGTCCAGAACCTGCACTGACCTGACGCACGTCGGGCAGGGTCTGCTCCGGTGCCGTACAGCGCCGGAGCAGACCCCATGGGCGAGTGCGAGCGAGCGGCGCATCTTCCCCGCGCGCCTCCTCATACGCCGGCGGCGACCTCCCGAGCGGCGGCGTTCTGCGTCTCCGTGGCCGGATTCCCGCCCCAGCGGGCGTGCTGCGGGACTTCCTCGCCTTTCATGAGGAAGGAGTCGGGGGCGAGCACCGCGCCGTCGCCCATCGTCACGCCGTAGTGGACATGGGCGGCGACACCGAGCGTGGATCCGGCGCCGAGGGTGCTGTGGTCGGACTTGAAGGTGCCATCCTCCTGTGAGTGGCACTGGATCCTGCTGCCCGCGTTGAGCGTGCAGTCGTCGCCGACGGTGGCGAGCGTGCGGTCCGTCAGGTAGCAGCCGTCGTCGAAGACCCTCTTGCCGATCCGGGCGCCGAGCAGCCGCCAGGCCAGTGGCTTGAACGGAGTGCCGTTGAACACGTGGAAGAACTCGACGGGGAGCTTCCACAGGCGTTCGTGCAACCAGAAGTCCGGGTGGTAGATGGAGCACAACTGCGGTCGCGGCCTGCGGAACGCCACGACGGCACGCTCCACGAGCACGAGGTAGACGGCGGTGAACACAAGGGCGAGGGCCGAGGACACGGCGACCATCACCTCTCCCACCACACCGCGCAACTCGACGGCTGTCATGCCGAGCAATGTGATCACGAAGAAGTCGAGCCACCCCACGACCAGGAACAGCGCCATGGTGCGGAGGTTGTAGCGGTTCTTGGCGGCGAGGAGGCGGCGCAGGCGGTCCCCGGTGCGGAGGTGGTCGAACCGGCTGTCGCGCTCCACCGACCGCGGGATCTCGAAGGGCGGAGAGCCCAGCAGACCGACCCCTTCGCGGACCCTGCCATCGAGCGGCACCATCACTTTCGTCGCCAGCAGGCAGTTGTCGCCCGTCCTGGCGCCGGAGGGAAAGGCGATGTTGTTCCCGATGAAGTTGTCCGGTCCGATCGCGGCACGGGAGACGCGGAAGGACGTGCTCGAGTAGTCGGCGTTCACGATCGAGAGGCCGTCGGCGACCATCGTTCCCGTGCCGACAGAGCTCAGGAACGGTGACTCGTGGTGTATTTCCGTCCCGAAGTTCGATCCGGTCTGCTCCACCGGGGACAGTTTGTATCCGAGCCCTCGCAGATAGTGAACGATGTAGGAACTGTCGCCGAAGAGGCGCTTGAAGAACTTGATGTTCGTCATGACTGTGATCGCCCGGTGAGCGGAGTACTGCAGGCCGTACAGCGGGTAGACCGTGTTCGGTTTGACCAGGCGGGCCAGCAGGCGTGGGACGCTGCACAGCGCGATCACGCCCACGACGACGAATCCGAAGAACAGCACGAGGGACGTGCGCACCGCGTCCAGGTAGAACTGCGACGACATGCCCCCCGCCGTGTCGTGGCCCGCGTCCAGTATCTGGCCCGCGGCCGGGACGGTGGCGAGCAGCATGTACGAGCCCCCGACGGCCAGCGGCACGACCAAGCAGAAGATCTGGAGCAGGGTGGCGAGGCCATAGAGGGTACGGCGGGGCGTGCCACAGGTCGCCGGTGGCACCCTCACATGGTCGGTCTCCGTGCGCTGGGCAGGGGAACCGTGCCAGCTTTCCCCTGTCGGGACCACCTGACCGGTGTGCAGGGACGACGCATGACCGAGCTGGGCTCCGTCTCCCACCGCCGTGTCGATGTCGAGCACCGTCTTCTCGCCGATGAACGCGTCCCTGCCGATGGTGACCCTGCCGGTCTGGATACGTCCCGCATGCGCCCGGTAACAGAGGAAGTACGTGTCCTTACGGATCACCGTGTTGGAACCGATGGTGAGCAGGTCGGTACAGATCGGAACATGACGGGAGAGGATGGTGACGTTCTTTCCGATCCGCGCACCGAGGGCCCGCAAGTAGAGCACGCGCAGTGGATTGCCGATGAGGAAGAACATCGGATTGGCGTGCAGCAGCACCTTCACGGTCCAGAGCCGCAGATAGGTCAGGCCCCAGATGGGGAATTCACGGGGTGTCCAGCGCCCGATGAGGATCCATTTGGCCACGATCGGGACGAGGCACAGCCCGAGGAAGCCGGCGCCGCCGACGAGGACTGCCCGCAGATAGATGTCCGTCAAGCCCGAGCCGGCAGCGACCCATTCGTAGCATCGGGTGCCCACCATCCCCACGACAAGGACGTATGCCAGGAACACCAGCAACTGCAGCGTCCCGCACAGGCTGTAACGCAGGGTACTCGCCTGTGTCACCGCAGGTGCCGGTGCCGGTGCCCGGGGAAACGAGTCGGAGGCGGGCGTGGCATTCCCCGCGGCCCTCGCCAGGCTTCGAATTGTCGGATTCCGATAGATGTCCTTGATTGACACGGACGGCAGGTCCGCACGCTTCCTGACCCTGGCGCAGAACTGCGCCATCACCAGCGAATTGGCACCGAGGTCGTCGAAGAAGTGGCTGTCGACCGACACCTGCTGCACGCCCAGGACCTGAGCGAGCACCTCGGCGAAATGATTCTCAGGGCCTGCCTGATGATTACCAGGACCTGCCTGCCGACTGGTGTACTTCCTCTCGCTGATCGGGGATTCATCCGGCTTATTCGTCGAGTGTTCAAAAATTCGCTCCACCATGCGAGCCCCTCGAGATTGGCGCCCCCTATCGACCGCGCGGCTTCGCTGAGTACATGCTCCGTTACTGTGTGTGCGAACCGCTGCTGGCCTACTTCACCTTCTTCCCCCGCCGCACCCGGCCCGCCGCCTCGGCGGTGTAGTCGTGCGCGGCGGTCTCGTCGCTGCCCTCGTTCTTCAGTTGCAGTCCCAGTAGCCCTTGTGCCACTTGTGTTCGCTGTCGTACCAGCCCTTGTGCCACTTGCAGTTGTCGTCCTGGGAAGGTGAGGCACTCGTCGAGGCGGGGGCCGCCGCGGCGGCCGTGCTCGCCGTGCCGATTGCGGTGCCGCCGGCCAGCAGGAAGCCGGCCGCGACGCAGGCGAAGGCGCGCTTGGCGCGTTGTGCTCGCATGTGTCTGCTCTTTCCTCCACGTTCTCGCGCTGTCGCCGCACGAGATGGATGGCCGCGGCCTCACGCCGAAGGCTTGGGCGCTGTAAGCGTGAGCCGCTGAGGTTGCTGGACGATGCCGCTCGAAGAACGATGCGGCGCTGTCGTCGAGGTCGCCGTGTGCTGGCCCGGAAGCATGCCCCCCGGCTGACGCCCACCCTCACGGGAACGTATCGCGGAGCGTGTCCAGGATCGCGACCGTTACCTCTTTCGACGGTAGCGGCGTATCGACTGCCGGGCACCTCGAGGGCAAAGCGCCCCAACCGTTGGCGACCAGCACCGACAGTGTGCTGAAGGCTCACACCCGGCGCAGTTGTCTGCAGCACGGCGCTCGGAGCGGTGTCGCTCAGGCACTCGTCCCCGTACGTGCTTGGCGTCGGCGACGCTGAGGCCGGCAGGCACACACACGAAGGCGAATTACTACGTCCCCGACGCTCCGAGCGTCTCCCACCGCACTCGACGAACTGGGCCTTTTTTTCCGTCGAGTTGGCGGTGTTGTCGGCCAGGAAGCCGCCGATGGGAGCTTGAGGGAGATGTATCCCGCAGGCTGGCCCCCGCGAAAGCCCCCGCGAACACCGCGGGCGAACACCGCGAACACCGAGCCGTGACCGACTCCGCGGTCTACGACGGCGGCGGTCGGCACCGTTGAGAGTCCTCAAGCTCCGCACAGGGCGCGGACCGCGGAACCGGCCGACGAGCCGACTCCCGCGGGAGCCGACCGCCGGAATCCACCAGATTCTGGGACATGAGCTCGCGGACGACCGCCGGCGCATACCTCCGCGGACCTCGGCGACGTCGACCTTCGCGGCCACGCGCGAGCACTCATCTTCCTGTATGAACCACGGCCGGTCACGCCGAGCGGCGACGGCTGGAGATCGAGTCGTCCCTTAGCGTGGGACGTCCCTGTTTCTCCCGGAAACAGGTGGGACGGAATCTTTGTCCGGGGCCTCGGTAACGCTCAGCGGCACAGGGTCTCGCTTCGCTGATCCTGACCGCACCTCGTAGGAGATTCTCATGAATCGCACGATGCAGCGCGGCTTCGTAGCCGCGGTCGCGGCGCTCGCGATGTTTCCCACCGCGGCCGTCGCCACCGACACCGCCGCCGCGTCACAGCAGCATGCAGCGCATCGGCAGAGCGTGGCCAACCGGCACGTGACCCCGTCGCAGCTGTGGGCCCCCGGCAACTCCACCTCCCGGCACGCGGTCGGCACCGGTCACCTCCTGGGCCGAGTGGTGACCCGCTACCTGCCGCTCAACGTCCGCTCCGGCCCCGGCACCGGCCACCGGGTCATCGGCTCGGTGCGCTCCGGCAGCACGGTCCGCATCCAGTGCAAGAAGAACGGGAGCAACGTCCGAGGCAACCACCGCTGGTACAAGCTCGCCGTCCGGAAGGGCTATGTCTCCGCCCGCTACGTCCGCAACCTGAGCGCTGTCCCATGGTGTTGAGCCGCTCGGCCCGCCCGTCCCGTTGTCAGCGGGGCGGGCGGGCCCCGTCCCACGGATGAGACGAGGAGGTCTGGAGAGCCCATGTTTCCTTCCCTTCCAGCAAACCCGGGCCGCAGGGCCGTGCTCGGGTTCGGAACCGTGGCTGTACTGGCCACCGCACTCCCCGCCGGCAGAACGCAGTCCCCGCCTGACCCGAAGCCGGCCGGCCTGGCCCCGCCGGATCCGGAGCCGGCGAGCCTGGACCCGGCGGGTAAGCCGTGGATCCGGGATGCACGGCTACATCACTCCACGGTGCTGCAGTCCTTCACCTTCGACGAGCGGCACGGCCACATGTACGCGCTCCAGGTGATGGAGGGCGGCATCCGGCTGCCGGGTGAGCCGCGCGCCTACACGCATGCCGAACGTGCAGCCGGCGGCGACTTGTGCCTGAACCGGCTCACCATGGACGGCACGCTCATCGATCACATGTACCTACTGGGCTTCGGTCACGGCGGCGCCCTCGGCATCGAGGACACCGCCCCTCATGCCGGCACGCTGTGGACGGAGTGGGATGCGCATCCGGCCTCCGGTTACGGCCGCGGCATCTGCCGCTTCCGCTTCACCACGGGCGGGGTACTGACACGCGCCAGCCGCCGCATCGCCACGTATCGCCCGGTCCCCGGTTCCACGAGCAACTACGTGGCCCTCGACCCGGCCAACGACCAACTGCTGCTGCGATACAAACTCGACGGCATGCCGCGCTACAGGGTGTACAGGCTCACGCAGTTCGCCTCCCGGGATTTCCGGCCGGCCACCGACTTCGCCCAGCCCGGCGCCCAACTGGATCTGCCCTTCCAGGGCATGACGCTCTACGGGCCGTACGCCTACCAGCTGCTCGGCAACGCGTACGGCCCCGGCAACCCCTCCTCCTCGGGCGGAAACATCCAGCTCTACCGCATCGACCTGCGCACCGGCCGGGTGCTGCAGCAGGTGCTGGACGGCACCGGGAAAAAGCTCCACCCGCGCGAGCCGGAGGGCCTGGCCGTCCTGCGCCGGGGCGGACCCTGGCTGTGCATGGGCTTCACCCAAGGTCGAGTGCGAGACCGCAGGTTCTCTCTCTACTACAAGCCGATCACCCGATGACTCCGGCCGTGCGTGTGGCGGCCTTCGCCCCATGGGTACATATCAGTCCGTCTGGGACGAACTGGACGTCGTATCACGGACTGGGAGCGGAATGGAGAAGCAAGGGACGGCCCGCTGGCGGCCATTGCCCGAGTCACTCGGCCCCGCAGCGCGTCTCCTGGTGGAGCGGCTGCGCGACCTCAAACAGCGGACCGGGCTGAGCCTGGCCGCTCTCGCCTTACGCACTGCCCACAGCAAGTCCGCCTGGCATCGCTATCTCAACGGCGTCAAGTTGCCGCCGCGTACGGCGGTCGAGGCGTTGGGGCGGCTCACAGACGCCGAGATGGCGCCGCTGCTCGCACTGTGGGAGGAAGCCTGCCGAGCCGAGACCGGACCACTGAGCGCGGCGGCGCAGCCCCCTGCACCACCGGCTCCCGTACTGCTGCCGTCCCTTGCGGGTGCCCATGTGCGGCGGCTGCGGCGGACCGCCGTCATGCTGGCTGTCTCCACCACGCTGGGCGCCGTGGCCTGCGGTGTGGGCGTACCGGCCCTGGCGGGCGGCGACCCCATTCGGCGGGCGGCGTCCTGCCACGGGCAGAGCTGCCAGGGGCAGTATCCGGACTTCTCGCACTGCAATCAGGATGCCCGCACCGAGAGCACTGTCGCCTACGGCGCCTACACCGTACGGCTCCGGTTCAGCCCGTCCTGCGCCACGGTCTGGTCCGAGGTGGAGACGAACGTGCCCGGCGGTACTCGGAAGATCTCGATCCGGTCGGCGACCGACGAGCTGCTCGCCTCACACCGGGACAGCCGCACGCACGGCAGAAGCAGCCCCATGCTGCCCGCGACAAGCCCGGAGGGCGCCGAGGCGTGTGCCGAAGTGGCCGACCAACTGGCCTGCACCGGGGCTGTACAGCTCTCGGTGGAACTGCCCGGGAATCACTGACGATGTTCTCCTCCGCCCCACCGAGGAGTCGGCGGCGCATCAGCGCACACTCGGCGTCCTTCCCTGGGCCCCTCGGCTGTCAGCGGGCGCTGCAATGTCCGTGCTGAGCCGTCAGCGAACGACCGTACGACCGCGAGAACGGCCGTGCAGGCTGGGGCGCATGGATGTAGTCGAGGTACTACCAGGACTGCGCATGCTTCGCTTTCCTGTGGGGGCGGCCTATCTGTGGCGGGACGGCGACGAGCTGAACCTGATCGACACCGGGACGGCTGACTGTGCCGGGGAGATCGAAAGAGTGCTGGACGGAGAATTGCGGCGCATCGTGCTGACGCATTGGCACGAGGATCACACTGGCTCGGCAGCCGAACTGGCCATACGGCACGGAGCGGAGGTGTTCGCGCATCGACTGGAGGCTCCGGTGATCCGGGGGGAGGCGGTCGGGGAGCCGGCAGTACTGGAGCAGTTCGAGGAACCGATCAGAGCGGCGCTTCCGCCGCTGCCACCAGCTCCGCCGTGCCGCGTGGACCAGGAGGTCCAGGACGGCGATGTGCTGGCGTTCGGCGGCGAGGCGGTGGTGGTCGCGGTGCCCGGGCACACGGACGGGTCGATCGCGCTCCATCTGCCCGGGCCAAGGGTGCTGTTCACCGGCGATGCGGTCGCCAACGTCGGCCGGACCACGCTGGGTGTCTTCAACACTGACCGCGCCCGGGCCATGGAGTCACTGTGCCGGCTGGCCGAACTGGACGTCGACACGGCAGTATTCGGACACGGCGACCCGATCACCCGCGGCGCTGCGGCGGCCCTGCAAGAAGCGTCGGCCGCAACCACGTGACCCTCCGCTTTCGGCAGACTGGCGGTTTGGTCTCCATGGTCGAACGCGCTGCGTTCTTGCCCGACATCGTCGGATCCGTAGCTTTGACAGCGGTTCGTGGGCCCCACGTGGCACGTGGCAGCCATAGGTGGCTCCATCGGCCTTGGCTGGGAGCGGCAGCTGCCGCTGTGGTGGACGTTGCGCAACCCGTCCCGGCCGCTGACGCACCACGCGGCTCACCGGATGTTCGAGCGCGTCAGCTCCAAGACCGGCACCTCGGCGACGCTGCACGCGCTGCGGCACACCGCCGCCTACCGGATGGCCGAGGAGTCGAACCTTCTCTCACCGATTTCCAATTTGAGTCATTCCCAGGCATGGCACGCCCGGTCGCTCAGGGTTGTGTCACGCCGTTCAAGGGAGTACGCCGTGCCGAAACCTTGCGATAGCAGATCCGCCACCCATCACGAGCGCGCACGGCGATGTCGTCATAAGAGACGGATCCGCAGGAGCCATCGGCCTTGACGCCCAACCCCTTGGACCGGACCCGTATCCGGCCGTCTGCCGACTCGGCGATGACGATGTTGGTGACGTGATGCGCAACGGGATTGGCGGCTCCCAGCGCCAGAGCCGCTTCCCGGATGGCTTCGACTCCCACCAGACGACCTTGGCCGAAGTCGGTCAGGTCGTAGACGACATCCGCGGTGAACAGCTCCTCCAACCGCTCAAGGCTTCCGTCATCGACAAGGTGGCCGTGCAGGGAGACCAGTTCGGCAATGGCCAAGCGGTCTTCAAGAGCGAGCGACACGCGTGTCCTCTCCGGCCCGGCAGCCGAAAGCCCGAGCCATATTGTCGGTCAACGTCAGAGCGGTGCCACTCCCGCTGGTCACTGCAACGAGCCGAGGGCTTCGGACAGGAGGGGCGGTGTTCTCGTGATCGTCTCCCATCACCGCACAGCCCGCCACCGACTTGCACACAGAGAATACGGCCCGGAGGTCTTCTACTGCCGGCCCGGGTTGAAGGCCGCGCACACGAGAAAGGCGGTGTCGAGGGCGAGGTCGGACGGTTCTGCCGCAACCACCTGGTCCCGACCGCCACGCTGGCCGAGCTCAATGCACGGATCGAACATTGGGATTCCGAGGACGACCGGCGCCGGATCGGGGCCCGGCCCAGGACGGCCGGTGGGTACTTCGCCGCCGAACAGCCGCTGCTGAAACCGCTGCCGGACGAGCCGTTCGAGACGGGCCGCTGGTCCAGCCCGCGGGTCTCTTCTCCAGGGATATGCCGTCCACGGTCTCCCCGGTGACCCCGGGCGTCATCGCACACTTGTTGGCATACAAAGACCCAGCAGAACACCGGCTGAGCACCGCAGATCGAGCTGCTGCCGACGACAAGCGCCGACGGCCGATCACATGATCATTAACGCCTGGTCACAGCCGCTGCACAAATGCAGCCCGCCACTCCGGCGATGGGTCCGAGCCCAGCTCCGTCCAGTACTCCCGGCCGCCAACGATCTTCCCGTCCCGGACGGTCCAGAGCGACACGACACGGTGGACCCCCATCGTGTCGTGAGGGACTTCCACCTCCGAGACCACGACCTCGCCGTCCGCCACAATCCGCAGCACCCTGATCGACCACCCCTCCGGATACTCCGCGTTGATGCTCACGAAGTTCCCGCAACCCACGATCCGCTCGCCACTGACCGGCCAGTCCACCACCAGGTCATCGGCGAGCAACTCACCGAGCCCTTCCCAGTCCCGGGCCTGCATGCGATCCCAAAACCCCTGAACGATCTCCGAAGGTTCCATGAGCGCATCCTGACAGGCCCCACCGACAAGCCCCGACCGTGATGCTCGGTGGGACCAAATCACATTGACAGATCGCGCCTCAGGGATCGCAAAGTGGGTCCGAAATCCCCTCACAAGCGGGGCCACCCGAGACTGCCGACGCCAGGTCCGCCCGTGTGCGCTGTGGGCATGAATGCGCGATATGACGCTCTACTTCACAGCACAGGCCGGTGCGGGAGCGTCTGCAGCAGTACTGCGATCGCTCCCGCCCCTGCGATCCACCTGTGAGCGGCACGCTCAGTCGCGGTCTCGACCGTGGGTGTCGCCGCCCATGTCGTCACTGCCACCGCGGTGGCGGCCGTGGTCGTCACTCCCGGAGTCGTCCGAACCGCGGCGGTCGTCGCTGGCACCGCGGTCGTCATTCCCGCTGCCGTCGTCACTCCCGCCGCGGTCATCGATGGCGCCGCTCTTGTCGTCACGGCGGCGATCGTTGGAGACCGACTCCTGCTCCACCCTCATGATCTGGCCGCTGCTCCGGTCGACGTAAATCTTGTGCCGGCTGCCGTTCTTGACGATCTTCACGCTCCAAGCCGGACGGCCGTGCTCCACTTCCGGCTCGACCTCGACGAGCTGCCCACCGCCTACGTGGGCAAGGGCGATCTCGACGGCGCGTCCGCGGCTGACCGACGTGGTGGCTGTCGGACCCGCCGTCACATCGGACTGGGCAACGAGCGTTGGTGTCGCGGTCGCGACCGACGATGTGTTCCGGGTGGGGGTCACGTCCTGGCTGCCCGCGAGAGCGGTGCCGGTGATCGCGGCAGCCAGGGCCCCCGCGGTGAGCAGGATCACGGATGTGCGTTTCATGGCGAACCTCCTGCGATTGCCGTGTGGTGCTCCGAGGTTCGCCCGAGTCGGGATAGTGCCGCGCTGCGTGACTGCTAAGAGCGGGCTAAAGCGGTGTCTTCGGGGTCGGGCCGGACGAGGGCGGGCCCAGTTCCAGCGTCACCCGGGCGCCGCCGGCCGGGCCGGTCGCCAGGTCCAGCCGCCCGCCGCTGGATTGGGCCGCGCGACGGGCGATGTCGAGTCCGAGGCCGGTTGACCCGCCGCCGCTCGCGCCTCGCCGGACCTGGTCGGCCGAGAGACCGGGGCCGTCGTCCGCCACCGTCAGCAGGGCTCCGCCTCCGGCCCTGGGCGTCAAGGTGATGGCGAACGCGGTGCCGTCGGGCGTGTGGGCGAAGACGTTGCCGAGCAATGCGTCCAGAGCGGCGGCGAGTTCGTCGGCGGGTACCCCGACGGGCAGCGGACCGGTCGCCGCCATGTCCAGGGTGACCGCCCGGCCGGTGTCCTCGGCCAGCACGGTCCAAAACGCCACCCGGTCGCGTACCGCAGCGGTCGCCTCGCAGGCCGCGGCGGCGTACGCCTCCCGACGGTGGCGGGCCTGGCTGATCAGGCCGGTGACCGCCCGTTCCATGGCGTCCACACGCGCGGCGATGCGGGCTGCGTCGGTCGCGTCGCTCAGTGACTCGGCCTCCAGCCGCAGTGAGGTCAGGGGTGCACGTAGTCGGTGTGACAGGTCCGCGACCTGTTCGCGCTCGTCTCGGAGCAGCTCCTGGATCCGCCCGGCGAGGTGGTTGAGCGCGCCGGCGACCTCGCGCAGCTCCGGGGGTCCGACCGGGCGGGCGCGTGCCGTGAGGTCGGCCCGTGCCAGCTGATGGGACACGGCGGACAGCTCCGCGATGGGGGCGACCAGGGTGCGGCTGAGCCGGTCGGCGACGAACAGGCCGAGCAGCAGGAGTGCGACGCCGAGGCCGACGAGCACCAGCCAGGCCCGGGCCACCCCGCGGGTCATTTCGGCAGTGGGCACGAACGCGCGGATCACTGCGGTGCCGTCCGGCCGGCCCAGCACCGCCACGACGATTTCACGGCCGTCGGGACGCTCGACGGTCCGGCTGACGCCCGCTTGGGCCGCGAGCCGCACGGCGCTGGTCCGTGGCGCCGGCGTGCCCAGCACGGATCCGTCGGGCAGGAATACGGTGATCGGGCTTCGGGACCCGGCGGCCATGTGTTCGACGCTGAACCGCAGAGTGTCCGGGTCGGCGGTCCCCACCAGCGAGACAAGGCTCTGGGCATCGGCGCCGGCGGCGACGACGGCCCGGTCCTGCGCCACCGTACGGAGCAGCAGCGCGAGTGGCACCACGAAGGCGAGCAGAGCCAGGCACATGGTGGCCGCGACGAGCAGTGTCAGCCGGCGTCTCATCGCCGGTCCGTGGGAGCACTGAGCCGGACCCCGACTCCCCGCACGGTGTGCAGGTAACGAGGCTCCTGCGCGGTTTCACCGAGTTTCCGGCGCAGCCAGGACAGGTGCACGTCGACCGTCTTGTCAGCGCTGCCGTAGGGAATGTGCCATACGTCGGTGAGCAGTTCCCGCTTGGTGACGACCTGCCCGGCCCGGCTGGCGAGATGATGCAGCAGGTCGAACTCGCGGGGAGTGAGATCGAGCAGGACACCGGCCAGGCTCGCCTCACGGGCGCCCGGGTCGATACGCAGGTCACCGACGACGGCCACGGCGGCACCGTCCTGGTGGCCGGCTCCCCGCCGCAGTACCGCCCGGACACGCGCCTCGAGTTGGGCGGCGGTGAACGGCTTCACCACATAGTCGTCGGCGCCGACGTCCAGCCCTCGGATGATCTCTGCCTCGTCGTCCCTCGCCGTCGCGATGATCACCGGTACGGAGCTGACCGCGCGCAGCATGCGCAGCAGTTCGATGCCGTCCAGATCCGGCAGGCCGAGGTCGAGCACCACGAGATCCGGACGCTCGTCCAGCGTCGTCTGCAGACCGCCCATCGCAGTGTGCGCGGCAGCGACGGCATGGCCGCGCTCGCGCAAGGCATGGGTCAGCGGCGTCCGTATCGTCGGGTCGTCTTCGATCAGCAGCAGGCGCACCACAGCAGGCACGCTATCCGAACCGGCGTGTGCGGCAAGGCCGTTAACCGTCCCTTAGGGTTCCCCGGTTCCGTCCTTAACGACTACCGCGGCATAGTCGTGCGCATGCCTCCCCGCGCTCTTCTCGCCGTGGCCGGTTGGACGGCCGCCGCCGTGGCCGCCACACTCACCGGCCTGGCCGCCGTCCAGGTCATCGGCGACGGGATCGCTGCCTCCACAGACGGCGGGGTGCTCACCCCGGAGCAGGTCGAGCGGCAACTCGCATCGGCGACGGCCTCGCCCTCGGCTGAACAGAGCACGGGGTCACCCACCCCGACTCCGACCGCCGCACCGACCACCCAGGCCCCATCCACCACCGCGGTCAAGAAGACGCTGTCCACTCCGGGCGGGACGGCCATCGCCGAGTGCAACGGCTCGACGGTGCGGCTGCTGTCATGGGCACCCGCACAGGGCTTCGGCGTCAAACGCGCGGACCGGGGTCCCGACGAGCACGCGGAGGTCATCTTCGAGGGAGCCGGGGGCAAAGTCGAAATGCGGGTGCGATGCACGGGCGGCCAACCCACCGCGTCGTGGAAACAGGACGACTGACCGGCGTGCATATGAGCGACACGATCGCCACCCTGGGCGCCTGGCGGCCATCGGCCCCACCGTGGATCAAATCACGAGGCGTCGTCCCATTCCCAGATCCTCATCGGCAGCCGAGTCGCTGCAGGGCTCGGGAACTTCGGCCACCCACGGTGAGGCACCGGCACCGATGGCGTCGGCGGTGCCCGCCACAGGATGGCGATTAGTGCGCTTTATATGTGCACGAGTACTCTGCGTCTGTCATGCGACGCTTAGACAGCTCGAGTCACGGTTCGAGCAACTCCGCCCGCCGGCCGCCGAAGCCCGGCAACCTGGCCTTGGAGCTCAACGCCTTCGTGGGCCGGGCGGCCGAACTCGCCGAGCTGAGCGACGCGCTGGAGGCAGAACGGCTGGTCACCGTCACCGGCGTCGGCGGGGTCGGCAAGTCGCGGCTCGCTGCGCGGGCCGCGTCACGGGTCGAGCCGCGTGACGGCGTCTGGCGCGTGGAGCTGGCGTCTGTACGCGAGGCGAACCTCGTCGAGTACGCGGTCGCCGAGGCGCTGGAGCTCACAGACCACACGTCCCGGCCGCCGCGCCAAGTTCTCCTCGAGCATCTTGCGGAGCGCCAACTCCTGCTCGTACTCGACGGGTTCGAGCACCTCGTCGACGCGAGCGGGTCGCTGGTGCGGGACCTGCTGATCCGGGCGCCAGGACTGCGGGTGCTGGCCGTGGGGCGCAGGCCGCTGGGCATCGAGGGCGAGCGGCTGTTCCCACTCTCCCCGATGCCCGCGCGAGAGGCCGCGGAGCTGCTCGCGGACCGTGCCGCATCCGTGCTGCCGGACTTCGCGCTGCACGACGGCAATCTCCCCGACGTCCTGGAGGTGTGCCGGCGCCTGGATGGGATTCCGCTGGCGGTCGAACTGGCCGCGGGCAGGTTGCGGGCGCTGTCTCCAGCGCAGCTGCTGTCCCGGCTGGACGACCGGTTCCGGCTGCTGACCGGCGGCGGGCGCGGGGCCCTGCCGCGGCACCAGACGCTGCGTACTGCCATCGGCTGGAGCCATGAGCTGTGCACTCCCGACGAGCGGCTGCTGTGGGCGCGGCTCTCCGTGTTCTCGGGGCGCTTCCATCTCGAGGCGGCCGAATACGTGTGCGGCGGGTGGGGGCTGACCGACGATGCGGCACTGGACACGCTGGAGGAGCTGCTCGCGCAGTCGGTGGTGATCCGCGAGGAGACTCCGGCGGGCGTGCGCTACCGGATGCTGGACACCGTCAGGGCGTATGGCGCCGACTGGCTGGAGGCGATGGGCGACAGCGCCCGGGTGCGGCGTCGGCACCGTGACTGGTACATGGGTCTGGCGACCTGGTGCGAGCTGGATTGGTTCTCGCCGCGGCAGTCCGAGGTCCCCGCGCGTGTCGATGCGGATCTGCCGAATCTGCGGATCGCCTTGGAGCACTGCCTGTCGGAGCCGGGCGAGGCGCATCTGGGCCAGCATCTGGCGGGCACTCTGTGGTTCTACTGGGTGGGCTGCGGGCGGCTGGCGGAGGGCCGGCACTGGCTGGAGCGGAGCCTGGAGCAGGCCGGCGGCCACGAGGACGCGCGGCTGAAGGCGCTGTGGGCGCTCGGCTATGTGGCGATCCTGCAGGGCGACATGGTGCCTGCGCTGGCCGCGCTGCAGGAGTGCCAGGACGAGGCGAAACGTATCAGCAACATCACGGCGGCCACCTACGCGGTGCACCAGATCGGGTTTCTGACGCTGGTCACGGGCGACGTGCCGGATGCCATGCAACTGCTGCGGTCGGCCCTCGACCAGTACCACGAGATCGGCGAACTCAACGGCACTGTGCTGATGTGCCAGGCTGCGCTGGCGATGGCCATGGCCTTGCAGGGCGATCTGCCGGGCGCGGTCATGCTCTGCGAGGACGTGCGGATCGTGTGCGAGGACCACGGCGAGCGCTGGGCCCTGGCGTACGCGCTGTACGTCCTGGCGTTCGCGTCCTGGGCCGACCGCGATCTGGCGGGGGCACGGGAGCAACTGGAGCAGTTCCTCGTCATCTGCCACGGGTTTCACGATCTCCTGGGCACGGTGCTCGCGATCGAGACATTGGCGCTGGTCACGGCGGAGGACGGGAATCTCGCGGAGGCCGCTCTGCTCCAGGGGGCCGCGAGCCGGATCTGGCCTTCGGTCGGGCTACCGCGCTTCGGCTCGAGCCAGTTCAACACGTCGCACGAGTTGTGCGAGGCGCTGGTGCGCGACCAGCTGGGCGATGAACAGTACGAGGAGTGCCTGCGCGCCGGGGAGCAGCTCGGCATGGATGCGGCGGTGGCCCGGGTGCTGGACGGGCAGCATTCCGAGCAGGTGGGCCGGGAGCAGCCACAGCGTGAGCCCCAGCCCGCATCGGATGCCTCCCAGAACCCGGACAGGCGCGAGCCCGCCCCCTCCCCCACGAATGGTGGAAAGGCGGCGAGCTGAGGCTCGGGGCTGCACCTTGACCGACGCGAGCGCCTGTGAGGGTCCATCATGAGGTTGTTCATGTCCGTGAATAAGAATCAAGTACAAGTCTATTGACGCGTTCACGGCAACCGCCCTACCGTCCCCGAGAAAGCGCTTTCCCCCCTGTTCGGATGCGGCCCTGCTTTCGGGCCCGTTCATGCCGTGGAACCGGCCGCATCGCCCCACCCGGAACTGCCACAGAAAGGGGTCACCCCATGCGTGTGTTTCTCTTGGCGCCCGGCCCGATCGCCGCCGTGCTTTCACCTCTGGGAAGAAGCGTCACCTCTGGGAAGAACGCGCGGCGGAAGAGCGATCCCACGCGGCACCCCCGCGCCGTGCTGTTCCTCAACCGCCCCTTTCTCTGAACCCCTGGTCAGACGAGCCAACCAACCTGGAGACAGACAATGCAATTGAGACCCGTCATCGCGTGCGTCAGCTTGCTGGCGGGCGCGCTCGTCGCGCTGTCCGGCACCACGGCGCAGGCCGCGACCACCCGTTATGAGGCGGAGACCTCCCCGGCGGTCTGCACCGGCACCATCGACTCCGACTGGTCCGGCTACTCCGGCAGCGGATTCTGCAACGGCACCAACGCGGTCGGCGCCTACGCACAGTTCACCGTGAACGCCTCCACCGCAGGCACGGCGACACTGCAGGTCCGCTTCGCCAACGGAACCACCGCGGCACGGCCCGCGGACATCACGGTGAACGGCTCGGCGGCCGCGTCGGCGTCGTTCGAGAGCACCGGCACGTGGGACACGTGGACGACGAAGACGCTCACAGTTCCAGTGAGTTCGGGCAGCAACACCATCCGGCTCAACCCCACCGCCTCCGCCGGCCTGGCGAACATCGACTACCTCGATGTCGAGTTGGGCGACACCACCACGCCGCCGTCGGGCTCCGCGCTGTACGTGGCGCCGAACGGCAGCGACAGCGCAGCCGGAACGCAGTCGGCCCCGACGACGCTCACCTCGGCGATCAGCCGCATCACTCCCGGCGGGACGATCTATATGCGCGGCGGGACCTACCCCTTATCCCAGACCGTCACCATCCCGCCGGGCAACAACGGCACCTCGAGCGCCCGCACGAAACTGTCCGCCTACCCGGGTGAGACTCCGGTACTGAACTTCTCGGCGCAGAGCGAGAGTTCGTCGAACCGCGGGCTCCAGCTGAACGCCAACTACTGGCACATCTACGGCCTCGTCGTCGAGCGCGCCGGTGACAACGGCATCTACGTCGGCGGCAGCGACAACGTCATCGAGCGCACGGTGACCCGCTACAACCGCGACACGGGCCTGCAGCTCGGCCGGATCTCCTCCAGCACCCCGAGCAGCGAGTGGCCGTCCGACAACCTCATCCTCAGCGCGGAGTCGCACGACAACGCCGACTCCGACGGCGAGGACGCCGACGGCTTCGCCGCGAAGCTCACCACCGGCAACGGGAACGTCTTCCGCTACGCCGTCTCCCACAACAACATCGACGACGGCTGGGACCTCTACACCAAGACGGACACGGGCGCCATCGGCCCGGTGACCATCGAGTACTCCCTCGCCTACGACAACGGCACCCTCAGCGACGGCTCCCAGGCCGGCAACGGCGACCGCAACGGCTACAAGCTCGGCGGCGACGACATCGCGGTGAACCACGTCGTCCAGCACAGCATCGCCTACGCCAACGGCAAGCACGGGTTCACCTGGAACAGCAACCCGGGCACGATGACGGTGTCGAACAACGTGAGCATCGACAACACCGAGCGCAACTTCAACTTCGACGGCGGCACCTCGGTGTTCCGCAACAACACCTCGTGCCGCAGCAGCAGCGGGACGAACGACAGGATCATCGGTGACGCCGACAGCTCGAACCAGTTCTGGTCCGGCTCGAACGGGTCCCGGTGCTCCTCGTACACCGGTGCCCTGGGTTGGTCCTTCGCCACGGATGGCCGCCTCGTCGTGACCTTCGGCGGCAACCCGGTAACGCCGTAACCGACCCCGTCGCCCAGCGGGTCGCCCCCGACCGGCACCGCAGCCCGGCACGGCGATGGCCCTGGCCGGCCCATCCGGTTCGTCCGGATGGGCCGGCTCGGCCAGTGATCTCACCGGCTCTCCGCCGCCCAGAACGGCATTCGACGCACGGTGTGACGCCGAAGGTCCGCACGAAGTCACCTTCTCGGCCGTGAGCGGCCGAGCTTGTGTACCCGGTCGTTCACACCTTGTCGCGTTCCCGACTGTCCCCTACGACAGGACGGTCACGGGTCGCATCTCCCGCTTTCCGGCTATACCTGTGGCGGGACGGGCATGGTGACGAATGCCCACGCCGAGCGTGCGCGGTCGCGCACGTTGACCCCGGCGACGTGGTCGGCCGGCCCAGCGAGGCCG
>NZ_JBEOVA010000067.1:0-20332 GCF_040295225.1 Streptomyces sp. NPDC002896
CCGAACCTCCATCAGACTGCCCGATCAAACAAGATCACCAAGGTCGGTCACCGAATCCGCCAACAAAGTCCTTCAGGGCCGGGTCAAGTTGACGGGGAATCCTGGATGGCTTGCTCGGACCAGATCGTCTTGCCGTTCTGGCCATGGCGGCAGCCCCATCGTCCGCCGAGTTGAGCGACGAGGAACAGGCCGCGGCCTCCCTCGTCGGTTGTGCGGGCACGCCGCAGGCGGGGTTGGGTGCTGCTGGAGTCGGTGACCTCGCACACCAGGACGTTGTGGCGAATCAGACGGAGGTCCATCGGCGGACGACCGTAGCGGATGGCGTTGGTAACCAGTTCGCTGACGATGAGTTCGGTGGTGAAGAGGAGGTCGTCCAGGCCCCACATGGTGAGTTGGCGGGTTATCCACTCTCGGGCCTTGGAGACGGCGGCAGGGTCGGCAGGGATTTCCCAGTGAGCGGTGTTCTCCGCTGGGACGGCGCGGGTGCGGGCCAGGAGCAGCGTCGCGTCGTCGCGCGGCGCTTGGTCTGTCAGGTCGGCGAGGAGAGCCCGGCCGGTTTCGTCCAGAGCGCGATCCGGACGGCAGTACGCGGCGAGGGCTTCCGTCAGGCGCTGCAGGCCTTGGTCGATGTCGCGGTCGCGCTGTTCGACCAGGCCGTCGGTGTAGAGGGCGAGGACGCTGCCCGGCTCGAGGTCGATCATGGTGCTCTCGTACGGCATGCCGCTGAGGGCGAGTGGTGGCCCCGGGGAGATCCCGACTGCTTCGGCGGTCCCGTCGGGCCGGAGCAGGACGGGTGGCGGGTGCCCGGCACTGGCTATGGCGCAGCGCCTGGTGACCGGGTCGTAGACCGCGTACAGGCATGTGGCGCCGACGATGTCGTGGTCGCCGGGTGGGGCTTCGGCCGCGAGGCGCTGGACCAGGTCCGCGATCCGGGTGAGCAACTCGTCCGGTTCGAGTTCCAGGTCCGCGAGCGTCTGGATGGCGGTGCGCAGGCGGCCCATGGTGACGCTTGCGGGCATGCCGTGCCCGATGACGTCCCCGGCGACCAGGGCCAGTCGGAGAGAGGGTAGTGAAATGGCGTCGTACCAGTCGCCGCTGATTTCGGCTCCGCCACCTGCGGGCAGGTAGGCGCTGGCGGTCTCGGCTGCCGGAGTGTCGGTCGTGGCCGGGGGAAGGAGGAGGAGCTGCAGCGCTACGGCTGCCCTGTGCTCGCGTGTGTAGCGGCGGGCGTTGTCGATGGCGAGCGCGCCCCGTGAGGCGATCTGCTTCATGAGATCCGCCTCGTCCTCGGTGAAGGGGTCGGATCGGCCGCAGCGCCAGGCCGATATGGCGCCGAGCGTGAGCCCGCGGGCATGCAACGGTGCCACCATCACCGAATGGGCGTCCTTCGGGACGAGATACTCGACCAGCTGCGGGTCGCCGACCATGGCGATGAAGTCGTCAAGGCTGAAGACGACTGTCTCGCCGCGTCGGAAGCTGCGCAGGAGGGGGTGGTCGGGAAAGGGCGGGACGGGGTCGCCGCGCTTGATGCCGGCCGGCCACACTGCTGCGGCCGGCGCAAGGGCCGCGTTGCCCATCTCCCCACCGCCCGGCTGCTTCGCGGGTTCTTCCCCGTCGAAAACGGAGTGCGCAAGGTCGACTGCGGCGAGATCCCCGAACGCGGGTACGAGAACGTCCGCAAGGGCCTGCGCAGTGCGCACGACATCCAGGGATCCTCCCACCCGCTCGGCCACCTCGCGGGCGAGATCCAGATGACGGCGGGCACGATGGTCGGCGCTGTCGATGTACAGGGCTGCGACCCCCGTGGGGCGTCCTCGCACGTCCTCCAGACGAAAGGCGGACAGCGACAGCGTGTGCCGCCGCGCCGGATCGTGCCGCCAGCTCACTTGCTGGTTTCTGCGGACCACCGGGACACCCGTTTCGAGCACCTGGCGCAGCACTGCCTCGAGGCTGTCGGCGTCCTCGGTGCACAGCACGTCGCACAGTCGGGTGCCGGGCTGTACCGGACGGCCGTCGGGAGGGTCCGGCGTGGCGTTCGTCTGCACAGTGGTGAGATCCGTGTCGTGCAGAGCGATCGTGATCCGGTCTTGTGCGGACAGTGCGCGCAGGAGCGCTGCGCCCTGCTCGTGGTCGGCGACGTGGTGTGTAGGCGCCACCAGGACGAGGACTTCCGCCGAGCCCTCCACCTTTGTGGTCCGGAAAGTGACATCGATGGTGACGCCGCACTGGTGCCACAGCCGCACCCGGCCGGATTCCGGCATCTCCGTGGCGCCGCGCAAGTCGTGCGGGAGGTCGGCCACCAGTTCCTGCACGGGGCGGCCGCAGACCTCCTCGGCGCGGAACCCCGTCAGGTCCTCTGCTGTCCCGGTCCACCCCACCACCGCGCCTCGATCGTCGAGCACGGCGGCTGCCAGACAGTCGAAGGCGTACAACCTGCCGCTGGGAACGGAAACGGGGATGCCCGTCGATCCTTGGGAGGCGCCTGCCGAGTAGGCGTTCTTGGCATTCTCTATGTCCATCTTTGGCTTCCTTACGAGGGCCTGCGGCTCGAGAGATCGGCATGCTGTGGCGGCCGTCGGCCGCCCGGTCGGCAGCGCGTCACACCGCAACGGCTTTGGAGGGCAGGTCTTGTTCGGCCCAGACGACCTTGCCGTCCGTTGCGGAGCGGGAGCCCCACCTGCGGGACAACTGAGCGACGAGGGAAAGACCGCGGCCGTTCTCGTCGATGATGTGGGGATGACGGGGGCGTGGGTGGCTGGTGTTGCTGTCGGAGACTTCGCAAGTCAAGACCTCGTGCTGGATGAGCCGTAGGCGGAACGGCCCGCCGCCGTAGCGGACGGCGTTGGTGACCAGTTCACTGACGACCAGCTCCATGGTGGTCACCAGATGCTCAAGCCCCCATTCGCTGAGCTGACGGGCGGCTGCCTGCCGGGCGATGCGGACGGCGGCCGGCTCGTTCGGCAGTTCCCAGGAGGCGACCTGGGCCGGTTCGAGTCCGCGAGTCCGCGCAAGGAGCAAGGTGACATCGTCGGCCGGGGCCTGAGTCGGCAAGGTCTCGATCACCTGAGAGCACAGGTCTTCCAGGGACGAACCGGTCTCTGCCAGGACGGCGCCCAGGCGATCCAGGCCCACGTCGATGTCGTCGTCGCGGGACTCGACCAGGCCGTCGGTGTAGAGCGCGAGGACACTTCCCTCGGGCAGTTCCATGTCCGTGGACTCGAAGGGGACCATCCCGAGGCCGAGGCCGAGCGGGGCTCCGGCGGGCAGGTCGGGGAAGGTGACATGGCCCTGCGGGTCGATGATCGCGGGCGGGGGGTGCCCGGCCCGCGCCAGCGAGCACCGCCGGGCGACCGGGTCGTAGACGGCGTACAGACAGGTGGCGCCCACCACCGCAGGCGCCGTGTCCTGGGTTTCGGCGTCTTCCTCGTTCTCATCGTTCAGCCGCCGGACCGTGTCATCGAGGTGCGCCAGCAGTTCGTGTGGAGGCAATTCCAGGTCGGCGAGCGTGCGGACGGCGGTGCGCAATCGGCCCATGGTCGCGGCGGCGTTGATGCCGTGTCCGACCACATCTCCGACGACGAGGGCCACCCGGGCGCCGGACAGCTTGATCACGTCGAACCAGTCGCCCCCCACGCCGTGGTCCATGTCAGCCGGCACGTAGCGCGAGGCCACATCGACGGCGGCGCCGCCTCCCACATGGTGGGGGAGCAGGTCGCGTTGGAGCGTGAGGGCCGCGGTGCGTTGGCGAGCGTATTGGAGAGCGTTGTCCAGGCTGAGCGCGGCCCGGGTGACGAGCTCCTCGGCGAGGAGGAGGTCGTCTTCCTGGAACGGCGTCGGCTCCTTGGAGCGGCCGAACAACGCCAGTCCCAGCACACAGCGCCGCGCACGGATGGGTACGACCATCAAAGAGTGGACGCCGCTGTCACGGACCTTCTGCGTCCGCACCGGGTCTTGGGCGACCCAGGGGCCTGAATGGGTGTCCAGCACCGGTTCCAGGTAAGACCTGCCCGTGCGCAGGGCGGTGTCGAACAGCGAGTTCGGGAAGGGGTGGATCACCTCTTCGCGCACCCACGGCAACTCCAGGAGACCCAGGTCGATGGAGGCCAGACCGGCACGGCGCATCAGAGGAGGGCGGCCGCTCGCCTTGCCGATCCCTGCCGAGGGATCCACGCCGAACGGAACCGACTCCACCAGGTCGACGAGTGCGTGGTCGGCCAGCAGGGGCACGGCAAGGTCGGCCAGTTCCTGCCCGGTCTGCATGACATCGAGGGTGCTGCCGATGCGCGTGCTGGCTTCGCTGAGGATGGCAAGGCGCTCGCGCGCCCGCCGGTTGCCGGTGACGTCCACGGACATGGAGCACACTGCCCGTGCCGTGCCGTCCGCGTCCTGGAGGCAGAAGAACGAGGCCGAGAACGCGTGCTCCCGGTGCCGGTCCGCTGACGACCACGCCCGGTACTCGTGGACCATGGTGGTGCCGCTCTCCAGTACCTGCCGCATCACCACCTCGAGCGCTTCGGCCTCGACGGCGGGCAGTGAGTCCTGCAGGCGGCGTCCGAACCGTCGCTCACGAGGAGTGCCGTCGTGGCGCTCCATGACGTCGTTGACCCAGGTGCAACGCAGCTGCGGGTCATAGACGGCGATGCCGATCGGTGCGTGAGCCAGGAGCGACTCCCGCACAGCTCCGTTGGACGCCCCCGAGGACAAGGTGCCTATGTCGGTCACGGACACCAGCCACCGGGTGGCGGCGTCCTGCCCCCACAGCAGCGAGATCCGCAGCGTCATGTTGATGGCGTGGCCGTCGCGGTGGCGGACCGTCACGGTGTCGGACCAGCCATCCAGGGCACGGCACTGCTCGGCGTAGGCCAAGGCTTTGAGTGCGTCGTCGGGGGACGGCAGCACATGTGCGGCGGACCGGCCCACCACTTCTCCGGCCGAGTACCCGACAAGCTGCTCAGCGGCGTGCGTCCACCCCACCACGATCCCCTCCGCATCGATCATCGCTATTGCCGCATCAGGTATCTCTCGGGGGCTCACCGGCTCGGCGAGTGGCGTGTGGTCGGTCATCGTCATCCGGTCTTCCCATCGGTGCGGAGGTATGAGACAGCGTCGGCATGTGCGGCGTCGGCCCGATCTGTAGCCGTGGCGGAACGGTGATGGCCGGGGCTGAGGATCGCCCCGGCGGGGCCGGGCCGCGCCGGGCGTGCGATGTAGCGCACAACCTCGCCGACGGTTGAGCGGTCCACCGGCGCGACATCTGCCAACTTTGGACGACTTTGTCCACTTCTGATGAAATAGTCAGATACGACCGCTTCATCGTCAAGTCCCCGAATTGATTAAATCGCCAGATGTGACCGTGCGCTGTCACATCACGCACCCGAGCAGCTGGTCGTGGACGAGTACGAGGGCGCTGCCTGGGTGGGGCTCACTCCCTTCGTCACGGCGGACGTGCGCCCTCCCGCCGTACCCGCCTTCCTGCCTGGCCTGCCGACGTCCGCGGAAACCAACCTGCGGACTTACGTACGGCACCCGCACGGGCTGGACGGGTTGTGGTTCCTGTCCCTGGGGATCGCCTGCCTGCTGATGCTGGGCGTATGGAAACTCAGCGGTAGGGACGCGGTGCGCGTTTCCGGACGAGGGGGCCGCACACCGCGTCTTCACCGTGCCGGATCAGCGGCCGCCGTAACCGCCGTGGCCACCGTCGTAACCGCCGCTGTTACCGCCATAACCACCGTCGCGGTAACCACTGTCGTGGCCGCCGTAGTCGGCGTACCTGCCCCACCCGTGCGCCGGGGCGCGACCCTGGTCGCCCGGTCGGCTCCGCCCTCGGCGGTCTTCGAGGCGGTCACCCGTGAGGTCGGCCTGCTGCTCTGCGGCGCCGATCTGGCCCGTATGGAGCGCTATGAGTCGGACGGGGCTCTGCGGCGCCGATCTGGCCCGTATGGAGCGCTATGAGTCGGACGGGACCGTGACCGGCGTGGCCGCCTGGAGTCAGAGCAAGGGGCAGACTCCCCTGATCGTCGGTACGCGCTTCGACCTCGACGGGTTGAGCATCGCCCGCGAGGTCCGGCGCAGCGGCGGCCCGGCCTGGATCCAGAACTTCGCGGGCGCGACACGAGTGATCGCGCAGGAGGCACGAGCAGCCGGTATCCGCTCGTCAGTCGGCTGCCCGATCATGGTTGCCGGACGCCTGTGGGGGTGATCGCCGCGTCGAAGAAGAGCGACCAGCCCTTCCCAGTGAACACGGAAGCGCAGATCAGCAGCTTCACCGAGCTCGTCGCGACCGCCGTCGAGAACGCCGAAGCCCGTGCCGAGCTGACCGCCTCACGCGCGCATCGTCAGCGCCGGCGACGAGATGCGCAGGCGCATCGAGCGCGACCTTCACGACGGCGTCCAGCAACGGCTGGTCTCGCTGATGCTGCTGCTGGCTGCGGCGCAGGCGAGAGTACCGCCTGAGCTGGACGAACTCCGGGTGAGCCTGCAGTACGTCACCGCCAGGCTGGAGGATGCGCTGGACGAGCTGCGTGAGATGGCGCGGGGCATCCACCCCTCGATCCTCACCCAAGGGGGTCTTGTTCCCGCGCTGAAGGTGCTCGCCCGCCGTTCACTCCTGCCGGTCGATCTCATGGTGCACACCGAGGGCACTGAGCTTCCCATGAACATCCAGGTCAGCGCTTACTACATCGTGTGCGAGGCCCTGACCAACGCGATCAAGCATGCGCAGGCATCCACCGTGACAGTCCTCAAGGCCAATGACGAGGTGCTGGACCTGTCCATCCAGGACGACGGCAACGGCGGTGCCGACTTCGCCCGCGGCACCGGTCTCGTGGGTATCAAGGACCGCGTGGCGACGCTCGGGGGCAGGATCTCTGTCGACAGTCCGCATGGGGCAGGAACCGCCCTGCGTGCGGAGCTCCCGCTCTTCGAGAACGGCCGCGTTTCCGCCGAGCCCGCCCAAGTCGGGGACTGAAATCCCCGGGCAGCTGCAGGCGCTGACGTACCAGGCAGAGCGCGGTGCTGCCATGACCGACCACTTCCCGTGGCGCGCCTCCCTGGCGTGGGACGGCACCGGTCCGCGAGAGAGCCGCGGAAACCGTCTCACCGACAGAGAGGACCCAGTGCGTCTGCCGCGCCTCCCCTACCCGGAAGACCGGCGCGAAAGGCGGACTCACCCGCCGCATGATCGTCGCCAGCAGCTTTCCTCGTGCTCCTCATCGGCTCGGCCTTCGCTGTCCTGCTCCACTCGGTCGCGACCTGCGCGGCACCCAGCGACTTGCCCCGAAGTCCGCGGAACTGCTCATCGCGGCCAACCAGGTAGAGCGCCGTGTGCTGGATCTCGAGAGGGACCTGCGCGACTATGCCCTCTGCAACCGTCCCCCCGACCTCGCCGATCTCGTCCATGCCCGTTGCCTCCGGCGCGGGCCTTGACGGAGTTGTGCGGCGTGCTGACACGACCGAGAAGGTCGCCGCAACAGGTTTCGAGCGGTTCCGTACCTGTCACCGCAAGGGTGAGTCAGCGGTGGGCGTCAGCACGGACTCGGCGACGCCGACGATCTGGCTGATGTCGAAGCCCTCCATGTCCGCGCGGAATTCGGGGCTGGACAGGTACGCCTCCAGCCGCTCCTGAACGTCGTCGGCGTCCCGGTAGGAGACGAGGGCGTACAGCCGGGGCACCTCACTCCCGGGAGCTGCGGGCCCCGTCCAGACGCCGTGTGTGGCGATCCTGTGCTTGGCCATACCGGGAATGTGCTTGGACCAGATGTTCTTGTAGGCGACGAGCGCCTCAGGGCTGCGCAGTGTGTAGACACGAAGCTGGTACTGGGACATGAACTCTCTTTCCTTCTCTTCTGTGGCCGGGACAAAGATCCCCAGTGGCACGGCGGTTGGGAGGCTTCTCTCAGCCTTTTGCAAACAAGTTCGCCAGTTCGAGGTCCCAGTCGATGCGTCCGGACTCGGTACCCCGTGGCACCAGCGCCTCCGTGTTCTCCAGGAAGGCCTTGACGTCCTGCACCGGAACCTCGAGCAAGGCGGTGCCCGCGGGAGACCCGAGGACGATGTACATCGCTTGGTCACCACGGCCGGCGGCCGGCCAGACCCGGATGTCCCCACAGCCTGCGGAACCCGTCAGGCCATCGGCCAGAAGATCACGCCCCAGGACCCATTCGGCCGGCTCGTCAGTGTCGGTGAAAAAAGCGGCACGGACGACATAGGGATCAGTGGGCTCGTACCGCAGGCTCATGCACATGGACAGCGAGTAGGTGCGCGAGATGACAAGCTGCACGGCCACCCCCTGCATGACGGTCTTCAAAGACTCCATCGACTTTCACTCCTGCCTGGGCGGCGGTCAGCGACCGCTGATCTCATCCCGGCCGTCGTAGTGCCAGCCACGGATCTCGTCCCAGGAGTAGCCCAGTTCGAGCAGGTAGCCGACACCGTGGTCCCAGCGGTAGTCGCCGGCGTTGACGCTGACGGCCGGGCGCTTGACGTGCGCGGATGCAGAAGTTTCGGCCGAAGCGGTGCTCCCGGCACCTAGAACAGCGACACTCGCGACCGCCACGGAGGAAGCGGTGACGGCAAGGCGCCTCGTGAGTTTCTTCATGATCTTTCCTTCCTGATTGGTGCGATCTGCACCATCGGCTGCATGTAGGCGGCGTGCGGCGCCTGGCGCGGTCCGAGCAAACTCTTCCATACGGCGTATGGAAGTGCCCTCCCAGGATTACCATACGACGTATGGAACTGTCGAGGCGGCGAAAATGGCCCGCACAGCCGGCAGCGGCATGAACAGCTCGACGTCCTCGCCGAGACCGCGTCGGCCGCCTGACGAAGTCCGCCTGGCCTTCGAGAAGATGCTCGCCTGCATCGACCATCTCCGGCTCTACGCCGAGGAGATCAGCCACACCGCGAGCAACTGGGCTGCAATTCCCGGGCGTTCATCCACCTTTCCCTCATCGGCGCGGCCTTCGGACTCGACCACGCCCTGGGCTGAGCCGTCGCGCTGGGCGGACGAGCTGCCCGGGATTTCCGTCTCCGGAGCCGTGGCGTGCGGGCGCCCAAGGCCAGCCCCATGCTGGAAACAAGGGGGTGAGACAACGGAGGGAGTGGTGGGGATGCAGACCGTTGTGGATCTCACGCGCTGCCAGGGCTATGCGCAATGCGTGTTCCTCGCGCCGGAGGTGTTTCAGCTGCACGGGGAGGAGGGGCTGCTGTACGCCACGGCCGTCCCCGACGACCAGGTCGAGCGTGTGCGCCAGGCCGCGGCGGCGTGCCCGGTGCAGGCGATCCTCCTCGGTGAGGAGGTGAGCGCCGGTGCCCGGTGACGTCAAGGACGGCCGTATCGTCATCGTCGGCGCGTCGCTGGCGGGGCTCAGGGCCGCGGAGGCGCTGCGCGAGGAGGGCTTCACCGGCTCACTGACCGTGGTCGGGGACGAGCCCCACCCGCCCTACGACCGGCCGCCGCTGTCCAAGCAGGTGCTGCTCGGCCAGGCGACGGCGGACACCACCGGGCTGCCGATGCGCCAGGACCCGAACGCCGATTGGCGGCTGGGCGTGCGCGCCACCGGCGTGGACCTGCTCGGGAAACAGGTGCTGCTGGAGGACGGCGAGTCACTGCCGTACGACCGGCTGCTGATCGCCACCGGGACCCGCGCGCGGCCCTGGCCCAACCCGGAGGAAGCCGCCCTGGACGGGGTGTTCACCCTGCGCACCCGCGAGGACGCCGGGGGACTGGCCCAGCGGCTGGCCGCCGGGCCGGACCGAGTGCTGGTGATCGGCGGCGGCTTCACGGGCTCGGAGATCGCCTCGGCCTGCCGGGAACGGGGACTGGAGGTCACGGTCGCCGAACGCGGCCCCGCACCCCTGGTGGGCGCGCTCGGTGGCACCCTGTCGAAGCTCGCGGCCGTCATGCAGCGCAACCACGGCGTGGACCTGCGCACCGGGGTGACGGTCACCGCCCTGCGCGGGAACGGCAGCTTCACCGGTGCAGAGCTGTCCGACGGCAGCCGCGTCGACGCCGACGTCTGCGTCGTGGCGCTGGGCGCGGTACGCAACGTCGAATGGCTGGCGGAGTCCGGGCTGGCGGCGGGCCCGCGCGGGATCGCCTGCGACGCCGGATGCCGGGCCTTCAACATGTACGGAATCGTCACCGACGACGTCTTCGTGGCCGGTGACGTCTCCCGCTTCCCCCACCCGCTGTTCGGCTACCAGATGCTCTCCCTGGAACACTGGGGAAACGCGGTCGAGCAGGCCGAGGTGGCGGCACACAACATGGTCAATCCGGGGCCCCTGCAGCGCCCGCACCTGGCCGTCCCGTCGTTCTGGTCGACCCAGTTCGGGCTCAACATCAAATCGGTGGGCGTGCCCACGTACTCCGACCACGTGGTCATCGCTCAGGGCTCCCTGGAGGCGCGCCGTCTGGCAATGGTCTACGGCTACCAGGGACGGGTCACCGCCGCCGTCACCGTCGACATGGCCAAGTCGCTCGACTACTACCGGCACCTGATCGAGACGGCTGCTCCGTTCCCGCCCCCGCCCGGCGCCCAGGACCGTGCGATCGCGGCCGACATCGCGATTCCATCCGACGTGCCGGATCCGAAGGGGCTGTCTCACGGTCCCACTGTCGCGCTCACCGGTCACCTTCCCGATCGACGGCTGATGGTGGTGTAGCCCACGGACTGACCCACGTCCCGCACAACCACGAGGAGCCACGATGGCCTCCGAGACCTTGCTGGCACGGATCACCGACTACGTCAGTCGCCCCAACCCCTACCCGCTGTACGCGGAACTCCGCGAGGCCGGTCCCGTGGTGCGGCAGGCAGACGGCAGCTACCTGGTCGGCACCTACCACGAGATCGCGGCTCTGCTCCACGACCCGCGGATGAGTGTCGACCCCCGCAGCCGTGGCGAAGTGACACACAAGCCGCCGTTCCTGCGGCTCGACGACCCGGAGCACCACAGGCTGCGCACCCTCGCCATGCGGCCCTTCGGCCCGCCGCACAGCCCGGGCCGGGTCGATGCCATGCGCGGCGAGATCGACCGGATCACCAAGGAACTGATGGAGTCCTTCGAGGCGGGCCGGCAGATCGACGTCGTCGACGATTTCGCCTACCCGCTGCCCGTCACGGTGATCTGCCGCCTGCTCGGCGTACCGCGCGAGGACGAGCCGCTGTTCCGGGCCTGGTCCGACGCTCTGGTCGCAGCCGCCGACGTCAGGCCCGAAGAGGACACCACCGAGGCGGACAAGGCGGGCGACCAGGCGCGCATCGAGATGGGCGGGTACCTGGTGAACCTCGCCGAACAGCGCCGTGGCAAGCCGAGCGACGACATGCTCTCCGCCTTCGTCAACGAGCCGGACCCGGCCCTGCGGCTCACCCAGGAGGAACTCGCGGAAACCGCCGTGCTGCTCCTCATCGCGGGACACGAGACCACGGTCAACCTGATCACCAACGGGGTGCTCACCCTGCTGCGCCACCCCGAGCACCTGGACCAGCTGCGCCGCGACCCCGACCTGCTGCCGCGAGCGGTGGAGGAACTGCTGCGCTACGAACCTCCGGTCCACATGCGTGAGCGCATCCCGCTCGCCGACATCGACGTCGCCGGTACGCCGATCGCCCAAGGTACCCCCGTCGTTCTGGTGCTGGCCTCGGGCAACCGCGACCCCAGGCGGTTCCACGATCCCGACCGGTTCGACCCCACCCGCCCGGACAACGAGCACCTCGGCTTCGGCAGCGGCATCCACGTCTGCTACGGCGCACCCCTCGCCCGCATCGAAGCCCAGGCCGCACTGGGCGCGCTGCTTCCCCACCACCTCGGCACGGCACGCCTGGTCCAGGACCCGCCGCCCTACCGGCAGAACGCCATGCTCCGCGGGCCGCGCCACCTGCCCATCCAACTCTGAGGTGGGGGGCGGCGACAGCAGGCGAGAGAGACCAGCCACCCCGGTACATCACGCAGGCCGCGGGAACCGGTGCGCAGCCGGCGCCGGTCGGCCGGTGCGCGACAGGATCCTCTTCAGGCTGCAGCGGGAAGGGGCCGCCGGGCGAGGTCTCGGGCCTCATCCGGGGAGAGGCCGAGCATGTGCAGGATCATCTCGGCCACTGTGCCTGCGGCCTGGTCGCTGTCGGCCTCGGGCTGGTTGCACCACAGCTCCAGGAGCGCCAGCAGGCTGCCGTTCAGCACGGTCAGGGCGATCACCGGGTCGACCACGGCGAACCGGCCTGCGGCCATGCCCTGCTCCACGTCGCGCTTCGCGCGCGGAGCCAGCCCGTCGCCGGCGCATATCCGACCGAGCTGGCTGTGGCACAGAATCTGCATGATCTCCGGGTGTGACTCGGCCATGCGCGCGCTGAGCCGCACGCCCCCGGCGAGGCGCTCGGCGGGATCATCGACGCCATGCAGGAGTTCGTCGACGGCTTGCGCGTACTCCTCCAGTGCATCGGCCACGGCCGCGTCGAACAGGTCCGGCTTGCCGGTGAAGTGGTTGTAAAAGGAGCCGAGGCCCACGTCCGCGCGCTCCGCGATGGCATGAATGCTGGCGTTGGCGCCACCGGGCTCGGCCAGGATCTGCCGCGCGGAGCGGACGAGTGCCTGGCGGGTCTCGGCACGACGGCGTTCGAATCGGTTCCTGCGTGGAGCTGGCATCGGCATGCTCCTGAATAAGAGCAGCATTTCTGATGAATTCATCATTGCACTGCCTGCCTCGACTGTCCACCCTGGCCCACCAATCCCGAGCAGCGCCTCAACCGCCTTCGGCGGGAAAGGATCAGTGGGCGAACGTCTGCGTCGCCTCCACAACGCCGGCAGCCGCGCACCCGCTGCTCCGCTCCATACGCCATCACGGGCGGCGAGTCCCCCTCGCCCGGCCGCCGGAACGCACGGGCCCACCCGGGCAAGACATTTCCATACGTCGTATGGCTTGATAGCATACGTCGTATGGAAAGAGCGAAGCGTACCCCTAGAGGTACTCGGAAGAGGGATGTGCCTCTGACCGAGGCAGGGATCTGCACCTCCGCCCTGCGGCTCATCGACGCGGACGGGGTCGAGGCGCTCACGATGCGCAAACTCGCCGCCGCGCTGGACGCGAACCCGATGTCGCTGTATCACCACGTGCCGAACAAGGAAGCATTGCTGGGTGGCGTGGCGAGAATGGTCGGCGCCCGGTTCCGCACCGTGACACTGGAGGGCGCTCCCTGGGAGGAGCGCATGCGCCTGCTCGCCACGGATTTCCGGACGCTGGCCCACCGCCATCCCAATCTCATGGCCTACTCGTTCAGCCAGCCGGACTTCATCCAGCCCGAAGATCCCTTCTGGGTCGAGCTCACTGCCGTACTGGACGCCGCAGGGGTGCCGCAGTCGGAGATCCCGCAGGTCGCTGCGCTCGTGTGCGCCGTCGTCGTCGGCGTGATAATCGCCGAGCTCAACGGCGCGCTCCACCGGTGGTCGAACCTCCAGCCCACCACACCCGCCTCCGGCGAGGACGGGCCGACGAACGCGGGCTCTGGCGAGGACCGGATGTTCCGCCTGGTGCTGGACACGATCATCAGCGGCCTGGAAAGCCGGCTCACAGCCGATGACGCCGGTGGGCGCGACGGCCAGCCCCCGCAGAACTCCTTGAGCGCCTCCGGACGTATCCCCCGTCAACTCCGCCCACCGACGGCACGCTGCGAAGGAGAGCCCACGGGGAACGCCGCCTCGGACCTGGCGGCCGGTTTCGACCCGAAAGAGCAGTGACGGCCAAAAGTTGGGACCTGCCCGGCTTCGGCACGCCCAGGCCGCGCGGCTTCGGCTCCACCAAAGAGGAGTACGTCGATTGGCTCATCGAACGGCTGGAGCGGGTGGGCGAGCCGGTGGACCTGGTCGGCCATGACTGCGGCTGCATCCTCACCGCGCGCGTCGCTTCCCTGCGGCCGGACCTCGTTCGTACGTGGGCCGGCAGCAGCGCTCCGGTCAGTGCCGAGTACGTCTGGCATCCGCTGGCCAAGATCTGGCAGGACCCGGTCGAGGGCGACCGGTTCATGGACGAACTCGACCCGGCGTCCTTCGCCAAGGATCTGGTGGAGAACTTCGATCTCCCGGCTGAGGTGGCCGATGACATGGTCCTGCGTGTAGACGGGACCATGAGGGACAGCATCCTCAAGCTGTACCGTTCCGCCGGCACGGTGGGTACGGAGTGGGAGCCGGAATTGGCGAACGTGTCTGCGCCGTGCTTGGTCCTCTGGGGATGCTCGACCCTGCCTGTCCGGTCGAGTTCGCCGGAAAGCTCGGCGGAGCGGTGCGAGCCTCGCGCGTCGTCGAGCTGGACTCTCGACGTACCAGAAGGAGCAGATGGAGAACGTGCCTTCGTCGCCTTCGAGGCCGTCGGGGCTTGCCTCGGGGTCGTAGCGCCAGACCAGGGAGTCGGAGACGAGTTCGTTGCCGAGAGCATCGAGGGTGGACAGCCAGACGGGATCGGTGGGGGAGACGAACTTGGTCAGCGGCATCATCAGCACCGCCGCGTCCAGTACGTCGCCCTCCTCGTGCTGGACGAAGGCCTGCCGGGTGGGCGACCAGCCCTTGTCCATGATCCGCCAGTAGATCCGGTCCCGGACCGGACCCCACCGGCCGAGTTCGGCGGGTAGGCCGCGGTGCAGGGCCGTGCGGATGGCGCGTTCGATGGCCACCCAGCACATCAGCCGGGCATATCGAGTTGCAGCTGGGTGACCGCGCCGTTGCCGACCCGCACGGGCGCCGAGCCCCGATAGCCCTTCAGGTGGGGCAGCTCGCGTTCGGGCAGCTCGGCCCAAAGCCGTGCTCAGCGATCGGCAGGTACCGGGCTGACGTGTGCTGTGTCGGCGCTCCGGACATCCCAGCGGCCTCTCTATGCTCCTGCCTCCACTATGGTCCTTCGCTATCGCGGCGGCATCAGGTCGGCCCGACGGGGGTGCCGCCGGACCGCGCACAGCCCCCCACGGCGCCGTTCCCTTTCGTCACGCCCCCTCGCGGACTCGTGCGACATGGTGCTCCACTCCAGCGACCGCGGCGTCCAGCGCGGAGTTGAACATTGTGTCGATCACGTCCTTGGAGGGCGGGGGCGTGTCTTCCCCGTCGGGGCCAGACGGCGCCGGCGGCAGGGTGGCCCACCGCTGCAGTGCCCCGTTCATTTCGCCGAGCAGCAGACCCGTGAACACACCGACCAGGGTCGCGGCGACGCGCGGAATCTCCTCCTCGGGCAGTTTCGCGGCGGCCAGGATGTCGATCAGTGCCTGCCAGAAGGGGTCCTCCGGCTGCACGTAGTCGGGGCGCGTGAAGGAATACCCCATCAGTTTCGGGTGACGGTACGACAGTTCGCGGAATTCCCGGGCCAGTTCACGCAGCCGGTCCTGCCAGGGGACGTCTTCCCGCTCCCCAGTGCTGAACTGCGAACCGACCCGGTGGGCCACGCCGCGCAGCACGGCGTCCTTGTTCGGCACGTGGTGGTACAGCGACATCGGGTTCGCATCGAGCGCGGCCGCGAGTTTGCGCATGGTGAGCGCTTCGACCCCGTCGGCGTCGATGAGCTGCAACGCCATGGCGTAGATGCCGTCCTTGGTGAGCGGTACGTCCCTCTTTCTCGTGCCCCGAGGGGGCTTCCGTTCAGTTGCCATACGGTGTATGGTAGCAGGCTCGGCAGCAATGCGGAGGGCGGTGGCGCCGTTTTCAGTCCTCCGTTCCTCCGCCGTCGTGGAAGCGCGGCTGGTTACGGGGGCTGTGCGCGCTGGTGGGCGGCGCCGACTGGCCGCGGGGGCGGACGGACCCGGACTGGTGGCCTTGGGGGCCGACGAGGTCGCCAAGGCGCGCCTTGAACAGGAAAAGGCTCGGCTGGAAGCCGCGCTCGAGGAGTGCGGCATGGCGCTCGAACATCGGCTTCAGCGCACTGCCGACTGACGCGTGCAGGCGTAGAACCAGGCGAGACGTGTCGGCCGCTCCCACTCCCCGGCGTGCTCGCCTGCGGCAGCAGATCGCACGTACGCCCTGCCGGGGAGACCCTGGCAAGCCCGCCTTGCCCGCTCTCACGGACTGATGCCGGACCGACCGAGCGCGCATAGAGACGGAGAGACGCCGCCGCGAGGCGGCGCACGCGCCTGTTTCTCCGGCGCTGCCGTCAGCCGCCAGTGCGCATGGGTGCAGACCAGACCTCCGCGATGCGTGCTGGCAGGCAGGGGGATTGGCTGCTCACCGGGACGTCGCCGCGGCCGCCGTCGCGGATCGTCGGTGTTCTCCACGGGTCGCACCCCCTCGCCTCCTCCGGCCGGGAGCGCTCGGAAGCGCCTGATCTTGAGGTGACCCCCTTGCGCGAGCGGCGCCGTCCCTGATGAGTCGAACATTCCTGTTTCTCGACCCCGGGGGCCTGCCGCTTGAGTTTCCATACGACGTATGGTTATCTCAAAGCGTACGACGTATGGAAACCGGGGTGCTGCCGTACCGGCGCCCCGCCATACCGAATGGCGCCCTTGCCCGCCTTTCCCCTTAAAGGAGCCAGCCATGACCACACAGCCTGAGACCGACCTGCGGCCCATCCGGTCCCCGCGCGGGGTCCCGATCCTCGGCCACACGCCGCAGATCCCCAGCACCAACCCGGTCGCCTACTTCGGTGAACTGTCCAAGCAGTTCCCCGAGGGCATCTACGGCATGGACATCGCCGGCATCGAGCAGGTCTTCGTCTCCGACCCGGACCTGGTGGCCGAGGTCTGCGACGAGACGCGGTTCTTCAAGCAGATCGACAAGACGCCGCTGGCCCATGTCCGGGACTACGCGGGAGCCGGCCTGTTCACGGCCCACCAGCACGAAGAGGAATGGGGCATGGCGCACCGGATCCTCCTCCCGGCCTTCAGCCAGCGGGCCATGAAGAACTACTTCGGGCAGATGCTGGAGATCGCCCAGAACCTGGTGGGCAAGTGGGAGGGCAAGGAGGGTCAGCCGGTCAAGATCACCGACGACTACACCCGGCTGACCCTGGACACCATCGCCCTGACGGGGTTCGGCTACCGGTTCGACTCCTTCGCCAAGGAGGAGCTGCACCCCTTCCTCAACGCGCTGCTGGAGGCGCTGGTGGAGTCGCTGCGGCGCTCGCAGGAGCTGCCGATGATGACCAAGCTCCGCAAGGCCGACGACAAGAAGTACCGCGCGAACATCCAGCTGATGCAGGACCTGGTCGAGAGCGTGATCAAGGAGCGCCGTCAGGGCAAGAGCAGTGGTGAGGACGATCTGCTGGGTCTGATGCTGGAGGCCACCGACCCGGAGACCGGCAAGCGGCTGGACGACGACAACGTCCGTGACCAGGTGGTGACGTTCCTGATCGCCGGTCACGAGACCACCAGTGGTCTGCTGTCGTTCGCCACGTACTCGCTGATGCGCAACCCGCACATCCTGGCCCAGGCCTACGCCGAGGTGGACCGGCTGCTGCCGGGCGACACCGTGCCGGACTACGACACGATCATGAAGATGGATGTGATCCCGCGGATCCTGGAGGAGACCCTGCGCCTGTGGGCTCCCATCCCGTTGATCGGCAAGTCCCCGCTGGAGGACACCGTCATCGGCGGCTGCTACGAGCTGAAGAAGGGAGCGCGGGTCAACATCCTCGAGGGCCCGCTGCACACCCACCCCAAGGCGTGGGAGCGGCCGGAGGAGTTCGACATCGACCGGTGGCTGCCGGAGAACCGGGTCAACCACCACCCGCACGCCTACAAGCCGTTCGGCAACGGCGTACGTGCCTGCATCGGCCGGCAGTTCGCGCTCACCGAGGCGCGTCTGGCCCTGGCGCTGGTGCTGCAGAAGTTCAAGTTCTCCGACACCAGCGACTACAAGATGGACGTCAAGGAGGCTTTGACGCGCAAGCCCGGCGGCTTCGAACTGAACGTGCGGTCCCGTCAGGAGCACGAGCGGTCCGTCTTCGGCGCCGTGGACCTGCAGACCGACGACACGCGGGCGCAGGCCGCGGTCAGTGGTGTCGGGGTGAACCTGACCGTCGCCTATGGCTCCAGCCTGGGTTCCTCGGAGGACCTGGCGCGCACGATCGCCGACCGCGGTGAGCGTTCAGGGTTCGGTACCACCTTGGTCGGTCTGGACGAGCTGGGCGACAACCTGCCCACCGAGGGCCTGCTGGTGGTCGTGGCCTCCAGCTACAACGGCAAGGCCCCGGACAACGCGCAGCGTTTCGACGACCTGCTCGCCGCCGGACTCCCGGAGGGTTCGCTGTCGAACGTGCGGTTCGCGCTGCTGGGGGCCGGCAACACCCAGTGGGTGGCCACCTATCAGGCCTTCCCCAAGCGGATCGAGGAAGGCCTGCTGACGGCCGGTGCCACCCCCGTCGTCGAGCGGGGCATCGCGGATGCTGCCGGTGACTTCGACGGTATGGCCTCCCGCTGGATGGACACCCTGTGGACCACGCTGGCCGAGGAGTACGCCGCCGACACCTCCGAGGCGAGCGGGCCGCGCTTCGAGGTGCAGCTGCTCACCGAGGCCGACGTGCGCCCGGCGATCGTCTCCGAGCAGGCCTACCCGCTGACCGTGGTGGCCAACGAGGAACTCGTGGCCGACGCCACCGGGCTGTGGGACTTCAGCATCGAGCCGCCGCGCCCGTCCGCGAAGTCCATCACCATCGAGCTGCCCGAGGGTGTCACCTACGACACCGGCAACCACCTGGCCGTCTTCGCCAAGAACGAGGCGGCCCTGGTCGACCGCGCTCTGGCGGGGCTCGGCGTCGACCGCGATCAGGTGCTGCGGCTGGACCAGCCGTCCGGCGGCCGCACCCACCTGCCGGTGGGTAGCCCCGTCACCGCAGGGCTGCTGTTCACCGAGTTCTTGGAGCTGCAGGACGTGGCCACCCGCAGCCAGGTGCGCATCCTGGCCGAGCACACCCAGTGCCCGTGGACCCGGCCGCAGCTGGAGGCGTACGCGGCCGACACCGAGGAGGCCGAGAAGCGCTACCAGGAGGAGATCCTGAACAAGCGTGTCTCGGTGCTGGGTCTGCTGGAGCGCTTCCCGGCGGTCGAGCTGCCGCTGGCAGTGTTCCTGGACATGATGGGCCCGATCCGTCCCCGCTTCTACTCCATCTCCTCCGCCCCGCTGGCCAACCCGCGCCACGTGCGGCTGACCGTGGGTCTGCTGGAGGGCCCGGCTCTGTCCGGCGACGGCCAGTACCGCGGTACCTGCTCGTCCTACATCGCGCGTCTGGAGCCGGGAGATGTCTTCTACGGCTATGTGCGTGTGCCTTCCCCGACCTTCGCGCCGCCAGCCGACCCGGCCACGCCGCTGATCCTCATCGGTCCGGGCACCGGCATCGCACCGCTGCGCGGCTTCCTGGAGGAGCGGGCCTGGCAGCACGCGAACGGCACGAAGGTGGGCCTGTCGCAGGTCTTCGTCGGCTGCCGCCACCCGGAGCACGACTACTTCTACCGGCAGGAGATGCAGGACTGGGAGCAGGCCGGGATCGCCCAGGTGCACACCGCCTTCTCTGCGGTGGCCGGTCACCCGGCCCGGTTCGTGCAGAACGCCATCGCAGGCGCCGCCGACACGGTGTGGCAGGCCATCGAAGACGGCGCGTACATCTACGTCTGCGGTGACGGCCGACGCATGGCACCAGCCGTGCGAGAGGCGCTCGCCGCCATCTACCGCAAGCACACCGGCAGCGACGACGAGGCCGCCCAGCAGTGGCTGGCCCAGCTGGAAGCGGACGAGCGCTACCAGCAGGACGTCTTCGCCTGACCCTCAGACGCCGGGAGCGTGCGGCGGTCCTGACACCCCGCACCCTCCCGGCCACCACCTAACACGACTAACACCACTGCATGAAGACAGGTATCACTATGGACACCATGCTCGCCGGACGCTTCCACGTGGACAGCAAGAAGTTCGCCGTGGAGGAGGTCCCCGTACCCGTGCCCGGCCCGGGCGAGGTACTCATTGAGGTCAAGGCCGCGGGCGTCTGCCTGTCAGACGTCCACCTGCTCGACGGCTCGCTCCCCCCGCTCTTCCTGGACTCCGACGTGGTCACCGTGGGCCACGAGGTCTCCGGTGTGATACACACCCTCGGCCCCGGCCTCAAGCGCAGTCTGACCGTCGGCACCCGCGTCACCCTGGAGGCCGGCAAGAGCTGCGGCCGGTGCGATGGCTGCGCACGCCGCCGCCCCTGCAGCCAGGTCCGTACCGCCGGCATCGACTACGACGGCGGCTGGGCCCAGTACATGGTCACCCCCGAGGAGACCGTCGTCCCCATCCCCGACAGCCTCCCGTTCGACCAGGCCGCGATCATCCCCGACGCGGTCTCCACCCCCTACGCCGCCGTCGTCGCCACCGCGGGCGTCCGTCCCGCACAGTCCGTCGGCAT